>NZ_JBHWAQ010000053.1:0-36536 GCF_042743475.1 Streptomyces sp. NPDC059534 | reverse complement strand
TCTGGCGTTGATTTTTGGCACGCTGTTGAGTTCTCAAGGAACGGACGCTTCCTTTGTACTCACCCTCTCGGGCTTTCCTCCGGGCTTTCCCTTCGGTCTTGCGTTTCCGACTCTATCAGATCTTTCCGATCCGATTTCCTCGGTGCTTTCCGGCCCCTTTTGCTTTCGCTCCGGGCCCTTCCGGCGGTTCCGACTTTATCAGAATCATTTGGGCCGGCCTAATCGGCGGCTTTCGTGATTCGAATAGGAATCGGGGTGACTCCGTGGAATCGAATTCCCGACCGGAGTGAGTGTGACTCTAGTGGATTGCTGCCGAACTGTCCAGTTCTAGGCAACCGTTCAAATCTACCTCCCCACGCCTGCCGTGTCAACGGTTTTTGTGGGCACCGGAGGACACTAGCAGGTCAGTGGGGGTGGACGCACATCAGGCGGCGGTGGGGAGGGTGGCGCTGCGGTCGGCCTCTTCGAGATCGCCCGTGTCACCGGCTCGGGAGGCTCGGCCGCCGAGGACGTAGACGTAGACGAGGAAGGCCGTCTCAGCGGCGATGCCGATGGTGATGCGGGCCCAGGTGGGCAGGCCGGAGGGGGTGACGAAGCCTTCGATGAGACCCGAGACGAAGAGGACCAGCGCGAGGCCGATGGCCATGCCGACGGCGGCGCGGCCTTGTTCGGCGAGGGCGGCCCGGCGGGTGGTGGGACCCGGGTCGATGACGGTCCAGCCGAGGCGGAGGCCGGTGCCGGCGGCGACGAAGACCGCGGTGAGTTCGAGCAGGCCGTGCGGGAGGACCAGGCCGAGGAAGACGTCGAGGCGGCCGGCGGAGGACATCAGCCCGATGCCGACACCGAGGTTCAGCATGTTCAGGAAGAGGACCCCGAGCACCGGGATGCCCAGGAAGACGCCGAGGACCAGGCACATGGCCGCGGCCTGGGCGTTGTTCGTCCAGACCTGGGCCGCGAAGGAGGCGGCCGGGTGGCTGGAGTAGTACGTCTCGTACTGGCCGCCGGGGCGGGTCATCTCACGCAGGTCGGCGGGGGCTCCCATCGACGCCTGGACCTCCGGGTGCGTACCGATCCACCAGCCGATGAGGGCGGCGAGGAGGGTGGAGAGGACGGCGGTGGGGATCCACCAGTGGCGTGAGCGGTAGACGGCGGCGGGGAAGCCGGCGGTGAGGAAGCGGACCGCGTCGCGCCAGGAGGAACGGCGGGTGCCGGTGACGGTGGCGCGGGCACGGGCGACGAGCTGGGTGAGCCGGGCCGTGAGCATCGGGTCCGGGGTGCGGGACTGGACGATCGAGAGGTGCGTGGCCGTGCGCTGGTAGAGGGAGACGAGCTCGTCGGCCTCGGCGCCGGTGAGCTTGCCACCGCGGCGCAGGAGGTGGTCGAGACGGTCCCACTCGGCGCGGTGGGCGGTGACGTAGACGTCGAGGTCCATGATCGGCTGCTGCTCCAGGCACTGGCTGCGGACGGGTCCGTACTACTGCGGCGCGCTGCCGGTCAGCTTGGCAGACTGGCGTTCGGAGGGGTCGGGAAGGCCGGAGAAGGGTGGGCGCGTGAGTGGGTTGGTGACGGGAGACGCCGTCGTGCTGGGGTTGCAGCCGGCGCGGCTGCCGAGTCGGGCGCTGGCGGTACTGATCGACCTCGTCGTGGTGTGGGCCGTGTACCTGCTGATCACGCTGGGGCTCGCGGTCGCCACCGCCTCGCTGGACGAGGCCGCGGTGATGGCGGTGTCCATCGCGTCCTTCCTGCTGGTGCTCGTGGGGGCGCCGATCGCGGTGGAGACGCTGTCGCACGGCAGGTCGCTGGGGAAGCTGGCCTGCGGATTGCGGGTCGTGCGGGACGACGGGGGGCCGATCCGGTTCCGGCACGCGCTGGTGCGGGGGGCGCTGGGGGTCGTGGAGATCCTGATGACGTTCGGCGTCGTCGCCTGCGTCGCGTCGCTGGTGTCGGAGCGCGGGCGGCGGCTCGGGGACGTCTTCGCGGGCACGCTGGTGGTGCGCGAGCGGCTGCCCGCGGCGCGGGTGGCGGCCGTGCCTCCGCCGCCGCCGTGGTTGAGGGGCCGGTTCGCCGGGCTCGATCTGTCGGCGGTGCCGGAGTCGCTGTGGCTGGAGGTGCGTCAGTACCTGACGCGGGCGCGTGAGCTGGATCCGGCCGTGGGGCGGCGGCTCGCCGAGCGGCTCGCCGACGAGCTGGTGGCGAGGACCGGGACGCCTCCGCCGCCGGGGGTGCCGGCCGACGCGTATCTGGCGGGGGTGGTGGCCGAACGACAGGCGCGGGACGCGAGCAGGGCGTTCGCGACCTCGCCTGCCGCTCCCCTTGTGGTCGCGCTGCCTCCGGTCGCACCCCCTCCGGTCGCGCCCCCGGTGGTCGCGTCCTCTGCGGCCGTTCCTCCCGATGCGGCTGCGCCCGTCGTGGCTCCGCCGAGTGTCGCTGCCCCGGCCGTGACTCCCCCGCACGTGGCTCCCCCCGCCGGTGGATCGTCGGGTGAGTCCGGGGTGCGTCGTACGGGGTTCGCTCCGCCTGGGTGAGGCGGTGGCTCGCCTGGGTGAGGCGGTGGGTCAGGGGAAGACGGAGGGCGGGGTTTCGAGGGCTTCGAGTTCGATGCCGGGGGCGGCGAGGACGACGTCTCCGGCAATGTGGACGGTGTGGCGTTCGCCCGTGTTCAGGTCGCTGACCTGGTACTCGTCCACGGTCAGGGGCCCGTTGTCAGTGGCGTGCGCTTCACTTCTCAGCAAGGCCCAGGACTGGTCCGTCGTCAGGGGGGCGAGCACGGGGTCCGTGAAGGCGACGAGCCTGACGCGGGTCTCGGGGGAACCGGGGGTGAGACGCAGGAGTCGCGTGAGGGCGACGAGGAAGGCCGGGGACAGGCCGGTGAAGGCATGGGCGCGCACATTGCCTTCGGTGGCGTGGGTTCCGGTGGGGTCCGTGCGGACCCAGGTGACGCCGTCGAGGGCCGCGCCGCGGACCTGCCAGCCGGCGGCGTGCAGTTCGAGGCGGATGGGGCGGCCGAGTTCGTCGACGGCCAGGTCGATGGAGCCCCGGTGATCACCCGAGGGGGTGGTGGTCTGCGCGACGTAGCGCCAGCCGGAGGGGCCGGGGGCGCAGTGGAAGTGCTCTTCACCGAGGGGGGTGTGGTCATGCGGGTCATGGAGCGAATATCGGCCGCGGGGCATGGGTCCTCGGGTGGCTTCCAGGAGCGGTAGCGGGGGCGGGACGGGGCAGGCCCCCCGACACGGGGGTGCGGGGGGCCTGCCTGAGTCCTCTACGGGTGTCCGGGACGGCGCCGCGTCAGCGCGCGGGCGCCGCCGGCCGGGGCATCAGTAGCGGTAGTGGTCCGGCTTGAAGGGGCCTTCGACCTCGACGCCGATGTAGGCGGCCTGCTCGGGGCGGAGGGTCGTCAGCCTGACGCCGAGGGCGTCGAGGTGGAGACGGGCGACCTTCTCGTCCAGGTGCTTCGGGAGGACGTAGACGTCGGTCGGGTACTCCTCCGGCTTCGTGAAGAGCTCGATCTGGGCCAGGGTCTGGTCCGCGAAGGAGTTCGACATGACGAAGGAGGGGTGGCCGGTCGCGTTGCCGAGGTTCAGCAGACGGCCCTCGGAAAGGACGATCAGGACCTTGCCGTCGGGGTAGGTCCAGGTGTGGACCTGCGGCTTGACCTCGTCCTTGACGATGCCCGCGGTCTTGGCGAGGCCGGCCATGTCGATCTCGTTGTCGAAGTGGCCGATGTTGCCCACGATCGCCTGGTGCTTCATCTTGGCCATGTCGGCGGCCATGATGATGTCCTTGTTGCCGGTCGTGGTGATGAAGATGTCGGCCGTCTCGACGACGTCCTGCAGGGTGGCGACCTGGTAGCCGTCCATCGCCGCCTGGAGCGCGCAGATCGGGTCGATCTCGGTGACGATGACGCGGGCGCCCTGGCCGCGCAGCGACTCGGCGCTGCCCTTGCCGACGTCGCCGTAGCCGCAGACGACGGCGGTCTTGCCGCCGATGAGGACGTCGGTGGCGCGGTTGATGCCGTCGATGAGGGAGTGGCGGCAGCCGTACTTGTTGTCGAACTTCGACTTCGTGACGGCGTCGTTGACGTTGATCGCCGGGAAGAGGAGGTCGCCGGCCTGCTGCATCTCGTACAGGCGGTGGACGCCGGTGGTGGTCTCCTCGGTGACGCCGCGGATCTCGGACGCCAGCTGGGTCCACTTCTGCGGGTTCTCGGTGAGGGTGCGGTTGAGGAGACGGAGGATGTAGCCGTACTCCTCGCTGTCCGCGGTCGAGGGGTCCGGGGCGGAGCCGGCCTTCTCGAACTCGACGCCCTTGTGGACGAGGAGGGTGGCGTCACCACCGTCGTCGAGGATCATGTTCGGGCCGCCGGTGGGCGAGTTCGGCCAGGTGAGGGCCTGCTCGGTGCACCACCAGTACTCCTCCAGGGTCTCGCCCTTCCAGGCGAAGACCGGGACGCCCTGCGGGTTCTCCGGGGTGCCGTTCGGGCCGACGGCGATGGCCGCGGCGGCGTGGTCCTGGGTGGAGAAGATGTTGCAGGAGGCCCAGCGGACCTCGGCGCCGAGGGCGACCAGGGTCTCGATGAGGACGGCGGTCTGCACGGTCATGTGCAGGGAGCCGGTGACGCGGGCGCCGGCGAGCGGCTGCTGCTCGGCGTACTCGCGGCGGATCGACATCAGGCCGGGCATCTCGTGCTCGGCGAGGGTGATCTCCTTGCGGCCGAAGATGGCCAGGGAGAGGTCGGCGACCTTGAAGTCCTGCTGGCTGGCGACAGTCGTCATGACTGGAGCTGCTCCTCGTGGATTCGGGTTCGAGGGTCGGTGGGAACGCCTGGCACCGCGGTGTGGCACAACGACGGCATACGAATGCCCGGGTGTCCCGCGGTGCAGTCGTCGGAGGCCCTCTCTCCCTCGGCCGGTCCAGGGGACCGACCGACCGCCATCAGCAGCGACGTCTGGCAGTCACGAATCTACACCGATCGGTGCAGCGACCCACACTCCTCCGGGAAGTGCGGGGAATGCGGAGAGGCCCCCGGGGGCCGGGTTCTCCGGTCCTGGGGGCCTCTGTCGGGTTCGTGGCTCAGTGGGTGTCGCCGCCCGGGCTCTTGGCGGGGTTGCGGCCGGCGGAGGCGGCGGTCTCGCTGTAGATGTCGGGCTCCAGGTAGATGACCCGGGCGATGGGGACGGCGGCGCGGATGCGGTCCTCGGCGGCGTTGATGGCGTTCGCGACCTCGGTGGCCGAGTCGTCGTGGCGGACGGCGATCTTGGCGGCGACGAGGAGCTCCTCGGGGCCGAGGTGGAGGGTGCGCATGTGGATGAGGCGGGTGACGGTGTCGCCGTCGACGACGGCGTCCTCGATCCGCTTGACCTCGTCGGTGCCGGCGGCCTCGCCGAGCAGGAGCGACTTGGTCTCGGCGGCGAGGACGATGGCGATCACGATGAGCAGCACGCCGATGCAGAGGGTGCCGATGCCGTCCCAGACGCCGTCGTCGGTCAGCAGGGCGAGGCCGACGCCGCCGAGGGCGAGGACGAGGCCGATGAGGGCGCCGAGGTCCTCCAGGAGGACGACCGGGAGTTCGGGGGCCTTCGCGCGGCGGACGAACTGCGTCCAGGTGAGGCCGCCGCGGATCTCGTTGGACTCCTTGATGGCCGTGCGGAAGGAGAAGGACTCGGCGATGATCGCGAAGACCAGCACGCCGACGGGCCAGTACCAAGCCTCGATGGGGTGCGGGTCCTTGATCTTCTCGTAGCCCTCGTAGATGGCGAACATGCCACCGACGGAGAAGAGCACGATGGAGACGAGGAACGCGTAGATGTACCGCTCGCGGCCGTAGCCGAAGGGGTGCTGCGGGGTGGCCTCGCGCTTGGCCTTCTTGCCGCCGAGGAGCAGCAGGCCCTGGTTGCCGGAGTCGGCGAGCGAGTGGACGCTCTCCGCGAGCATCGAGGACGAGCCACTGAAGAGGAACGCCACGAACTTGGCTACGGCGATCGCCAGGTTGGCGGCGAGTGCCGCCACGATCGCCTTGGTTCCGCCTGACGCGCTCATGGGTGTACGTGGTCCCTTCGTCGATGCTCCGGCTCGTTCGCCGCGGTTCGGCCGGTCATTGTCGCATCAGGCCACGACGGTGGCGCGGAAGACCGTCCCCGCACCGGTCAGTTCGGTCGTCTCGCCCGCCGGGACGAAGACAGACTCGCCGGGGGCGAGGGTCACCTCGCCCGCCTTGGGGCGGCCCGCGACGGAGAGCAGGATCTGCGGGGTGGGGGTGGTGAGGTCGGTGGGGGCGGCGCCCTCCGCCCGGACGAAGCGGGAGAGGCGGAACTCGTCGATGGGGGTCTCGTAGACCTCTTCGCCCGAGGGCGACGCCTCGGGGCGCAGGACGGCCGGGTCGCCCGGCTCGAAGCGGACGACCCGCAGGAGTTCGGGGACGTCGACGTGCTTGGGGGTGAGTCCGCAGCGCAGCACGTTGTCGGAGTTGGCCATGATCTCGACGCCGAGGCCCTCGAGGTACGCGTGCGGGACGCCCGCGCCGAGGTACAGGGCCTCGCCGGGCTGGAGCCGTACCCGGTTGAGGAGCATGGCGGCGATGACGCCGGGGTCGCCCGGGAAGTGGTGGGCGAGCATCGCGTACGGGGCGTGGGCGCCGCCGAGGCGGTCGGCGGCGGCCGCGGCCTCGGCGACGGTGTGCGCCATCTCGTCCGGGTCGGCGGTGAGCAGGGCCGTCAGGACCTCGCGGAGCGCGGCCTCTTCGGGGTGGGCGTGGAGGACGTCGACGTACGGCTTGAGGCTGTCGACGCCGAGCGCGGCCATCCGGTCGGCGGCCTCCACGGGGTGGCGGAAGCCGCAGAAGCCGTCGAAGGGGGTGAGCGCGCAGATCAGCTCGGGCTTGTGGTTGGTGTCCCGGTACGTGCGGTGCGGGGCGTCGACCGGGATGCCCGCGGCCTCTTCGGCGGCGTGGCCGGCCTGTGCCCGGGCCAGGTCGGGGTGGACCTGGAGGGAGAGGGGGGCGCCGGCGGCCAGCACCTTGAGCAGGAACGGGAGCCGCGGTCCGAACTTCCCGGCGGCCCGCTCCCCGAGTTCCCGTACGGGGTCGGCGGTGATCAGCTCGTTCAGCGGGCCGCGTTCGGTGCGGGAGGGGGCGCCGGGGTGGGCGCCCATCCACATCTCCGCCTGGGGCTCGCCGGTCGGGGCCTGGCCGAGCAGTTCCGGGATGGCCGTCGTGGATCCCCAGGCGTAGGGGCGGACGGTGTTGACGAGGCGGTCCATGGTGCCTGCCAGCTCCTCGGGTGGTGACGACGGGACGGTTAGGGGTGTCGGGAGACAGGTGACAGGGGAGGGGTGACGGGTCGGTGACGGCGCGGTGGACGCGGACGGGACCGGCCGGTGGACGGGGCGGGCGCCGGGGCGGGACGGGCCGTCCACCGGGGAGGGCGTCGGTGCCGGGTGCCGCCGGTGGGTGGTCGCGGCGGCGCCGGTGCCCCTGCCTAGGGGGTGGTGCGGCCGGGGGTGGCGAGGGAGAGGTAGAGGGCTGCGAAGTCGGTCACGGCGAGCAGTTCGGCGAGGGTCTCCAGTTCGCCGCCCTCCTCCGGTTCCAGTTCGCTGATGGCCGTCTCGTGGCTGAGGGCCAGTTCGCGGGCGGCGGGGGCGGCGGTGAGGCCGCCGGCCGGGCGGTCGCGGAGCAGGACCACGCGGGCGCGGAGGGCCTGCTGTTCGTCGACCCGGTCGCGGAAGAAGTCGTCGGGGTCGGCGCCCGCGGCGTAGTCGCCGGCGAGCAGGACGCCGTGGGCGGGCAGGGCCTCGGGGAGCTCGGCGGCGAGGGCCGGCAGGCCGGCCAGCTCGGCGAGGACGGCGGCGAAGCGGCGGCCGGCGGGGCCGGCGGCGTTGCCTTCGGTCCAGATCAGCGGGAGCGAGTCCGCGAGCTCGGCGGCGAGGGTCTTCGCCGGGTTGCTGTAGGTGGCGATGGCCGGGCCGCAGCGTTCGGCGGTGCGGTCGAGCCGGTCGGCGACCTTCTCCAGGGCCTCGGGGGGTGCTTCGAGCAGGCCGACGCGGTCGAGGAGGGCGAGGAGCGGGGTGAAGAGGGCCCAGAGGGCGCCGGGGCTGGCGGAGAGGTTCTCGCCGAACTCGTTCGGGGTCTCGTTCGGGGCGGTGGCCATCGGGACGAACAGGCCGTGCGAGCCGCTGACGGCCTCGGCGAGCGGCGATGCCCTGGGGGCGACGGCGACGACGGTGATCCCGCGGCGGTACGCCTGCTCGGCGAGGAGGGCGAGGCCCGGTTCGGCGCCGTCGGTGGTCGGGAGCAGCAGCAGGTCCACGGAGCCGGCCCAGCCGGGCAGGGCCCAGCGCAGGGCGCCCGCGGCGGGGGCGACGCCGGTGGGCTGGAGGCGTACGACGGGGGCGGCGGCTCCGGCGAGGGCGCCGATCAGGTCGGCGACGCCCGCGGCGGCGGTGCCGGGGCCGGCGACGAGGACGGCACGGGGGCGGCCCTCGGGGCGGAGGTCCGCGATGCCGGCCTCGGCGGCGTGGCGGGCGGCGGTCCGTACCCGTGCGCCTGCTTCGGCGGCGCCGCGCAGGAGGCCGCGGTGATCGGCGAGGGCGAGGGCGTCCGGTGCGTCGAGGAGGGTCTCGTCGAGCATGTGGCGGTGCCTCCCGGGTGAGCGGGTGAGTACGGGGTCCCCGGGCGCGGCGCTGCGGTCGGGGGGCCCGTGCGGGGCGGGCGCTGAGGGGCTGGGCGGTGTCTCGTCCGTGGGGCCGGACCGGAGGAGGCGGCCGCGGAGCGGGGTCGGCGCGGTGGCCTCCCGCGCCCGCGGGGGCCGTCGGCGGCGCCGCGGTCGGCCGTGGTGCCGGCCGGGCGGGCCGGTCCGGTCGACCGGGGCACCCTGGCGCGGGTGTGCGGGTGTGCGGGTTTCCGGGGGCCGGTCTCCGGGCCCGTCGTCGTCCCGCCCGCGCCTCGGGGCGCGTCAGGAGGGGCGGCGGGCCTCGTCCGTCAGGAGGACCGGGATGCCGTCGCGGACCGGGTAGGCGAGGCCGCAGTCGGGGCTCGTGCAGACCAGTTCCGGGCTCTCGTCGGCCGTGCGGTCGTTCAGCGGAGCGTGGCAGGCCGGGCAGGCCAGGATCTCCAGGAGGCCGGCTTCGAGCGGCATGGGGTGTCCCTTCGAACAAGACGGGGGTGGTGCTGCCCTTCGGGCCAGGTCAGCCTACCGCCGGGGAACGGGGGTCGCCCCGTTCCCCGGCGGGGTGGCGGGGTCAGGCCGTCGCCCGGACCAGGGCGAGGACCTCGTCGCGGAGCTTGGCCATGGTGGCCTCGTCGCGGGCCTCGACGTTGAGGCGGAGCAGCGGCTCGGTGTTGGAGGCGCGGAGGTTGAACCACCAGTCGGCGGCGGTGACGGTGAGGCCGTCGAGTTCGTCGAAGGTGACGCCGTCCTGGCCGGTGTAGGCGGCCTTGACCTTGGCCGTGCTGGCGGCCTGGTCGGCGACGGTGGAGTTGATCTCGCCGGAGGAGGCGTAGCGGTCGTAGGCGGAGACCAGGTCGGACAGGGTGCCCTGCTGGCCGCCGAGGGCCGCGAGGACGTGGAGCGCGGCGAGCATGCCGGTGTCCGCGTTCCAGAAGTCCTTGAAGTAGTAGTGCGCCGAGTGCTCGCCGCCGAAGATGGCGCCGGACTTCGCCATCTCCTCCTTGATGAAGGAGTGGCCGACGCGGGTGCGGACGGGCTCGCCGCCGTTCTCGCGGACGACCTCGGGGACGGACCAGGAGGTGATCAGGTTGTGGATGATCGTTCCGCCGGGGTTCTTGGCGAGCTCGCGGGCGGCGACGAGGGCCGTGATCGCGGACGGGGGGACCGGCTCGCCGCGCTCGTCGACGACGAAGCAGCGGTCGGCGTCGCCGTCGAAGGCGAGGCCGAGGTCGGCGCCCTCGGCGAGGACGCGGGCCTGGAGGTCGACGATGTTCTTCGGGTCGAGGGGGTTGGCCTCGTGGTTCGGGAACGTGCCGTCGAGCTCGAAGTACATGGGGACGGTGTCGAGCGGCAGGCCGGCGAAGACGGTGGGGACGGTGTGGCCGCCCATGCCGTTGCCGGCGTCGACGACGACCTTGAGCGGGCGGATCGCGGTGAGGTCGACGAGGCCCTTGAGGTGGGCGGCGTAGTCGTCGAGGGTCTCGCGCCCGGTGATCGTGCCGGGGGTGGCGGCGGCCTCGGGGGCGCCGGTCTCGCGCCACTGCTCGGCGAGGGCGCGGATGTCGGCGAGGCCGGTGTCCTGGCCGACCGGGGCGGCGCCGGCGCGGCACATCTTGATGCCGTTGTACTGGGCCGGGTTGTGGGACGCGGTGAACATCGCGCCGGGCAGGCCGAGGCTGCCGGAGGCGAAGTACAGCTGGTCCGTGGAGCAGAGCCCGATGAGGGTGACGTCGGCGCCGAGGCGGGCCGCGCCGCGCGCGAAGGCGTCCGCGAGGCCGGGCGACGAGGGGCGCATGTCGTGGCCGACGACGATCGCGTCCGCGTCCGTCACCCGGACGAACGCGGCGCCGAAGAGCTCGGCGAGCTTCTCGTCCCACTGGTCGGGTACCACTCCGCGGATGTCGTACGCCTTCACGATCTGCGACAGATCGACAGTCACGGATCCACCCTCCTGAGTTCTCGGCACGCGTGTGCGGCGCGTGTACGGAACGCCAAAACTACCCGGAGCGGTGCGGGGGTGGGCGGACGGTGGCCGGTTGTGATCAGTTGTCCGGCGAACGGAGCATCCTGAGGTGCCCGCGGCGGCCGACTTCCATGGGGTCGCCGGGGCGGCCGCCCGTCCCCTTGCCGCCGGCCTCCCGTGCGCGTTCCTGGGGGCGGGCCGCCTCCCGTACCGCGTTGGCCAGGGCTTCGAGGTCGTCGCCGCTGGGCCGGGCGGGGACCGAGGGATCGGTGAGCCGCACCACGTCCCAGCCGCGCGGGGCGGTGAGGCGTTCGCTGTGCTCGGCGCACAGGTCGTAGCAGTGGGGCTCGGCGTAGGTGGCGAGCGGGCCGAGGACCGCAGTCGAGTCGGCATAGACGTACGTCAGTGTCGCGACGGCAGGGCGGCCGCACGCAGTGCGCGAACAGCGACGTACAGGGCTCACGACGTTGGACGGTACCGCACTCTTGAGCGGGCCGCGACGACTCTCCCTCAGGTCACTCCACCGTGTCGCGGTGTGACCTCGGCCACCCCCCTTCGCGGGGTGGCGGCTTTGACCTGCGAGGGAGGGGGCGCACGGGGGTGCGGGCAGGGAGCGTTCCGGACAGTCGGAGATACAAAACCGGTCAACCAGGGCCAGATGGCCGATCGTGACGGGCCGTCGAATCGGGCGTGGCCCTGGCCGGAATGTTCAGGTTTCGACAGCTCGCCCGGGGGTGGTACAGGGGCGCGCGGGAAGGTCGCGAGGATGCGCCACGGTGCGCGGGCACCGATGAGGGTTACGCTGCGTCAGTGATGGACAGTCCTGTGCCTCCGAGCCCCTCGCACCGCCCCACGGAGCCCGCCGCGGAGCCCCCGGCGGAGCCTCGGGTCCGCCGCCGCGACCGGCACGGCCGCGGGATGCGGGGGCCGGTGGCCCCGCCGCAGGTGCCGCTCTCCGCGAGCCGGGCCGACACCTTCCGCGACCTGGTCCTCGATTCGGTGGAGCGGCTGGAGCGGCGCTGGCCGCAGCTGGCGGACGTCGACTTCATGATCATGGAGGTGCCGCCGACGGTGCCGGGCGAGACGGTGCCGCTGGGCGGCTCGCTGCCCGCGGAGAAGGACGAGCCGGCGAAGGTGGTCGTCTACCGGCGGCCGGTCGAGATCCGTTCGAAGAGCCGGGACGAGCGGGCGCTCCTGGTCCACGAGGTCGTCGTGGAGCAGGTCGCGGAGCTGCTGGGCCTCTCCCCCGAGTCGGTCGACCCCCGGTACGGGCAGGACTGATCCCGCCCGTGGTCCGGGGGCGGTGTCAGTCGAGGACGCCGAGGTCCTGGTGGGCGGCCGGGACCTCGACCGTGCCGCGGTCGTCGACGAGGGTCTGGACCGTGAACATCGGGATGCCGTCCTGCGCCGCGGCGAGGGTCCGCGCCGCGTAGACCTTGCCGCCGGAGACCGGTTCGACGGTCAGCGCGTAGAAGCCCTTCAGGCCCTGGGGGACGAGGTCGGCGAGGGCCGTCGTCGTGCCCGCCTTGACGGTGACGGTCCGGGACACGGGCGTGCCCCCGCCGGAGCCCGCCGAGGCGGTGATCCTCACCTGGGCGGCGGCGCCGGGGGCGGTCAGCGAGAGCGTCGACGCCTTGGCGCGGTTGTCGGCGACCGTGGCGCGGGCGGAGATCGCCGGGGTCGCCGGAATGAACGCGACCTCGGTGTTGGCGCCCTTGCCCCGGACGACGCGGAGGGCGGCCACGATCGGGCTCGGCTTCTTCGGGTCGCTCGGGGTGAGCAGCAGGGAGGCCGCCTCGCCGCGGGTGAGGTTCGGCAGGTCGACGGCGGCCGTCATGCCGGACTTCACGTGCAGCGTTCCGGCGCCCGCCGGGACGATCGTGCCGGCCGTGGTGACCAGCTGGACCTTCAGGTCGGCGTCGTCGTCGCCGGGGGCGAGGGCCACGAGCCGTACGGAGGTGGCGTCGGCCGGGATGCCGGGGAGCACGGCCGTGCTCGCCGGGTCGGCCGCGGCGGCGATCCAGTCGCTGCCGAGCTTCTCGTCCGCCGAGCCGATGGCGGCGCCGACGCGTCCGCTGCGGGTGGTGACGTGGACGGTGACGTCGGGCTTGGCGGTCTCGCCGGTGAGGGTGGAGAGGAGGACCGGGACCGTGGAGCGGGCGGGGACCGGGATGCCCTCGGTGAACTGGGACTTGAGGGCGCCCTCGGGGCCGTACAGCTCGATGTCCGCGACGGCGGCCGTGTCGTCCGGGTTGGTGAGGTGGACGTAGTCCTGGCGCTCCTTGGCGGTGGAGGCCGCCGGGAACCAGAAGTCGGTGTCGGGGGCGCCGCAGGAGAGGCCGAGGAGGCCGCGGGCGCCGCCCGCCGGGACGACGGTGGTCTGCTGGACGGTCCAGCCGGGGGCGAGGGTGCCGGTCGCCGAGCCGGTGAGGGCGGGCACGGTGGCGCCGTCGGCCTCGGCGGTGACGGGCTTGCCGGGGGTGGTGACGGTGGCGGGGGCCTGGGGCGCCTTGGGCTTCTTGCCGCCCTGGGCGGTGCCGCCGGAGGGGGTCGCGCTCGCGGCGAGGGTCAGCCGGGCCGTGGGCGGCTCGGCCTTGTCGGAGCCGGAGCCGGAGCCGGTGCCCTTGCCCGTTCCCCCGGCGGTGGGGGTGTACGAGGTGTAGACGGTCTCGGCCACCTCCGAGGTGCTCGGCACCGGGCAGACCAGTCCGGCGCGCTCCACCGGCAGCCGGGTGGGGGACTTCGCCTCGGGCGCGGCGGGGCCGGCCGGGGCGGTGAGGGCCGCGAAGCCGGTGACGGCGGCGAGGGCCGTGGCACCCGCGATCAGGGAGAGGGTCGTGCGCTTCACTGGTTGCTGCTCCCGTCGGGACGCTGCTCGGTCTCGTGGCCCTGGGGGTGTCCGTAGCCGTAGCCGTACGGGTCGTACGGCTGCTGGTCGTACTGCGGCTGCTGCGGGTCGTACGGCGGCTGCTGGTCGTACTGCGGCTGCTGGTCGTACGGCTGCTGCGGCTGCTCGTAGCCCTGGTCGGGGTAGGACTGCCCGGCGTAGGTCTGGTCGGCGTACGGCTGCTGGTCGTAGCCCTGCTGGGGGTACGCGTACGGCTGCTGCTGGTACGGGTCGGCGGCGTACTCCTGGTAGTAGCCCTGGTCGGCGTACGGCTGGGCCTGGGTCCGGCTCTGGTCCGGGGCCTCGGCCGGGGGCTGGGCGTACGCCGGGTCGTACCCGCCGTCCCACTCCTCGGGCTCGTGGGTCTGCTGCCCCGGGATCGCGGCCGGTTCGTCCTCCGGGGACCCGGCGGCCTCCGCCTCGGCCTCGGCGGCGCGCAGGCGGCGCGCCCGGCGGCCGTCGCCGTCGGTGGCCTGGGCGGGGATCGCGAGCTCCTCCTCGGGCAGGTCGTCGTCGATCTCGCGGCGGCGCCCGGGCAGGGCGAGGACGAGCAGGACGACGGCGAGGCCGACCTGGGCCCAGATCCACGCGGTGTGGGTGAGCGGCTCGTCGTACGTGAGGTCGAGGCGGCCGCCCTGGGCGGGGAGCTGGAAGCCCTGGGCCCAGCCGTCGACGGTGGTCCGGGTCAGTTCCCTGCCGTCGAGGGTGGCGGTCCAGCCCTCGGCGGCGCTGTCGGCGAGGCGCAGGACGCGGCCTTCCG
Source organism: Streptomyces sp. NPDC059534 (assembly GCF_042743475.1). Lineage (NCBI taxonomy): Bacteria > Bacillati > Actinomycetota > Actinomycetes > Kitasatosporales > Streptomycetaceae > Streptomyces > Streptomyces sp. NPDC059534. The sequence goes on along the minus strand of NZ_JBHWAQ010000053.1, from coordinate 22,266 downwards.
GGCCGGCCGGGATCGCGGTGTGCGCCTCGACGGGGCCGGCGGCGACGGCGACGGGCTTGGCGGTCTCCCCCTTGGCCGTGTCCCCGGCGGTGCCGGAGCCGCTCTTGGCGGCGGGCGGGACGATCATGATCCGGGCGATCTCGCGGTCCACGCGCCAGAGCGCGCTGCCGTCGAGCTGGCTGAGGCGGCTGAGGCCCGGGGTGGCGTCGAGGACGCGGCTCATCTGGCGCGGTGCCCCGTCCCGTACGAGGACGTAGCGGATCGCGTAACCGCTGAGCTCCTGGGTCTGGTCGGCGCCGGAGCCGGCGACGAGACGGGCGACGACCTGGTCGAGGCGGGAGTCGCCGTCGGCGGCCGCCGCGAGTTCGCCGTCGCCGAGGCGGGCGCCGGAGCCGCGGACCAGGGTGTAGGCGACCTCGCCGGGCGTGGTGCCGCCGAGGACGAGGGTGCGGGGCTGGTCGCGGGTATCGCTCTCCTCGGCGACGAAGGCCGGGACCTGGACCGGGTCGCGCCGGGTCAGCGGGCCGTCGGCGCCGCCGATCATCCAGCCGGCGGCGGCGACGGCGGGGCCGATGGCGCAGGCGAGGGCGATGAGGGCGGCGACCGGCTGGCGCCAGCCGAAGCCGTGGGCGGCGACGCGGGTGCGGCCGCCCTCGGCGCCGATCATGCCGGCGGTCACGAGGGCGGCGCCGTAGACGAGGGTGGCGGGTCCGGCCCAGCCGGTGCCGCCGGCGCCGTTGGAGACGGCGGCGAGGAGGAGTCCGGCGAGGGCCGCGACCCAGGCGGTGCGGACCGCGAAGCTGCGTTCCTCGCGCAGCAGCCCGGCGAGGGCGGCGAGGACGAGGCCGATGAGCAGGAGGCCGCCGGTGGTGCCGGGCCCGCCCGGGCTGGTCGCGAGCAGGTCGAGCGCGGTGGCGGTGCCCGTGCGGATGTCGAGGCCGGCCTCGCGCAGGAAGGCGGAGGGGCCGGTCAGGAGGGTGAGCGACCAGGGCGCGAGGACGAGGAGCGGGGTGCCGACGGCGGCCAGGAAGCGGAGCCCGTACGCGGGGAGGTCGGAGCGGCGGACGACGAGGACGCCGAGGCCGAGGAGGACGGCGAGCGGCCACACGATCGGGGTGAAGGCCGTCGCGGAGGTGAGCAGGAAGGCGTACGCCCAGGTGGCGCGCCAGCTTCCCCGGTCGGGGCGGTGGAAGCCGTGGGCGGCGACGGCTGCGCGGGCGATCAGCGGCAGCAGGATCGCGAGGACGGCCGTGCCGAGCCGGCCGGCGGCGAGGGCCCCGGTGACGGCGGGCAGGAAGGCGTACGCGATGGCGCCCCAGGCGCGCAGCAGGCGGGACTCGACGACGCCGCGGGCGGCGAAGTAGGCGGTGAAGCCGGCGAGCGGGACCGAGCAGACGAGGAGCAGGGTCAGCGCGGTGGAGGTGGAGCCGAGGAAGAGCGCGGAGAGCGCGGCCAGGACGGCGAGGTAGGGCGGGGCGCTCTGGGTGCCGCCGGTGCCGAGGGCGTGCCAGGCGTCGGCGTACCGCGACCAGAGGCCGGAGACGGTGTCGGGGGCGGGCAGCAGGGCTCCGCCGGCCAGCGAGCCGCCGGCGAAGAGGTTGCGGCAGGCGACGAGGGAGATGAGGAGCAGGAGGGCGAAGAGGACCGGCCCGGGTTTGCGGGCGATCTTCTTGAGCCGGGCGAACTGCTCGATCTCCAGGTAGTCCGCGTCGTCGCCGCCGGGGCCCGACTCGACGACGCCGTGGCGGGAACCGCCGGAGTCGGCCTCGCTTCCGCCGAAGTTGGCGGTGAACTGCTCCGCGGCGGCGCGGACGGTGGCGCCGGGCGGCGGGAAGAGGGGGCGGAGTTCACTCGCGGCGACGGCCGGGTTCTTGCGGCGCTTGCGGGCGGCGAGGATCTTCTCGGGGCGCAGCAGCGTGGCGAAGAGGCCCATGACCTCGTCGACGGCCTGTCCGGGGACCTTGCCGACGAGGTAGGCGAGGGTGCGGAGCAGGGTGCTGACGACGAGCCGCGCGAGGACGTACGGCAGGGCGGCGCCGCGGCTGTTGACGAGCAGGGTGTAGACGGCGCCGGCCTTGTCGACGCGGTGCGGGTTGGCCGCGGTCCGGCCGGCGCAGTCGACGGTGCGGCGCTCGCGGGCGGACGCCTCGGCGTGCCGCAGGACGGCGTCGGGGGCGATGAGGACGCGGTGGCCGGCGGAGTGGGCGCGCCAGCACAGGTCGACGTCGTCGCGCATGAGGGGCAGGCGGCGGTCGAAGCCGCCGAGCTCCTCGAAGACGTCGCGGCGGATCAGCATGCCGGCGGTGGAGACGGAGAGGACGGAGCGGATCTGGTCGTGCTGGCCCTGGTCCTGCTCGCGTCGGTCGAGTCCGGTCCAGCGGCGGCCGCTGCGGGCGATGGAGACGCCGGTCTCCAGGAGCTGCTTGCGGTCGTACCAGCCGCGCAGCTTGGGGCCGATGACGGCGGCGTCCGCGTCGGAGTCGGCGACGCGGAGGAGTTCGGCGAGGGCGCCGGGCTCGGGGGCGCAGTCGTCGTGGAGCAGCCAGAGCCACTGCACCGGTTCGCCGTGCGGGAGGTCGGGGAGGTCGTACGCGTCGTCGTTCCAGGTCCGGCTGACGGGGTCCCAGCCGCTGGGGCGCTTCAGGTAGGAGAGGTCCTCGGGTCCGAGCACGGGCGCGGTGCGGGCCGCCTCCTCGACGGCGGCGCCGAAGCCGGTGCGGCGCGCGAGGTGCAGGACGCGGTCGGCGCCGACGGCGTCGGCGACGAGCTGTGCCGAGTCGTCGGCGCTGCCGGTGTCGGCCGCGACGACGTTCTGCACGGGGCGTTCCTGCGCGAGCAGCCCGGCGAGGGCGTCCGGCAGCCAGCGGGCGCCGTCGTGGGTGACGAGCACGGCGGTGACGACGTGTCGCGGAAACTCAGGAGTTGAGGACATCGAGCTACGGGCCCTCCGGCCGGGGTCGCCCGCGAAGGGCGTGGGGAGCGTCTCGGACGGAGGCCCACACTAACGGCTGCGCGCGGAGCGGTTCGCCCCTGTGGACGGCGCTCTGTGGACAGAGCACGCAGAACGGTCCGCCGCCTGTGGACGAAGCACAGGGGGCGGACCGTTCGTGATGTCCTGGTGCGCACGCGGCGGCGCGGGGGGCCCGGACGTGGTCCGGGGCCGGGTGCCGCTCAGACGGCGGCCTTCTTCAGGCGTCGGCGCTCGCGCTCGGAGAGGCCGCCCCAGATGCCGAACCGTTCGTCGTTCTGCAGGGCGTATTCGAGGCACTCGGAGCGGACTTCGCAGGCGAGGCAGACCTTCTTGGCCTCGCGGGTCGAGCCGCCCTTCTCGGGAAAGAAGGACTCGGGGTCGGTCTGGGCGCACAGTGCGCGCTCCTGCCAGCCGAGTTCCTCGTCCGCGTCCTCGACCAGCAGTTCCTGGAACAACTCGGTCATGTGCGCCCCTCGTCTGTTCTGTGCGTCCCCGTGGTGTTGCCGTTGCGAACCCGGCCTAACGACACGAGTGAAATTACAAGTTTGTGCTCTGTGCGAGTCAAGCCGAGATCTGCTATTGGGCCCCGTATTCACTCTGCGGAACCAAGCCTATGCGGAAAGTGTTCAAATCACCAAAAAACGTGACACATGCCATCGGCCTGGCCGTGCTGCACGCCCTGCCGCGAGCGAGAGGTGACGACCCATCACGGGGAGAGGCGGCCACCCTTCACAAGGAAGGACGTCCGAAACTTGGATCTTGTTGCGATCCGGCCATGGAAGCGATCCGGATCACAGCCCGATCACGGAGTGTGACGATCGGCCGGGGCCGATCACGCGGGCGCCGCCATGTTTACGGGCGCGGTTGAAGCGCCATCTCTCCTGGTCCGCGCATGAACAAACCTTTCTCCGCGCACTGTAACCGGATGAGGTGAAACATTACCCCCAAATCGGGCATTGGGTTGACAGTCGGGTGCCCTTCCCGCCACCTTTGGTGGCATGCCAGCGACCACAGCGCCCGCCGCGACCCACGCCCGTGGGTTCCGCCGCGCTGTCCAGGCGCGCTGTTGCTGTTGTTGTTCCAGCTGTTGATGCCGTAGAGCTCCAGCTTCTTCCCCCAGCGTCACCCTGCGTCACTCGCGTCACTTCTCTCCGTGACCCCCACCGCTTCTGTTTCTGCTGAGGAACCTCCCCATCCCATGAACATGGACAGCGACCTTCAGATCGCCGGCGACATCCTCGAGGTCCCGCACCTCCTGCAGCCCGAGCGAGCCCACCCCGTCACCGTGGCGGAGTTCGCCGGCCTCGCGCGCTCCCTCGCCGACGACCGCTCCCAGTGGGCGCCGTACGTCGAGTACGACGCCACCACCCGCTGGTACCACCGGCTGCGCACCGGCCCCGGCTACGAGGTGTGGCTGCTCTCCTGGGTGCCCGGCCAGGGCAGCGGCCTCCACGACCACGGACTCTCCTCCGGCGTCCTGACCGTCCTGGAGGGCGAGTTGACGGAACGTACGGACCGGGGCGTGCGGACCCTCGGCGAGGGCGCGCAGCGCGTCTTCGCCCCCGGCTACGTCCACGAGGTCGCCAACGACTCCCTCGAACCGGCCGTGAGCCTGCACGTCTACTTCCCCGGTCTGACGGAGATGCCGATGCACGAGTCGCTCCAGGCCCAGTGCGCTCCGGCCACTCTCGCCCCGACCGCCCCAGGGGTGACCCTCGCCTGACAGACTGCCGTGCATGCGCATTGTGGTTCTGGCCGGTGGTATCGGTGGTGCTCGTTTCCTTCGCGGCCTCAAGCAGGCCGCGCCGGACGCGGAGATCACGGTCATCGGCAACACGGGTGACGACATCCATCTCTTCGGGCTGAAGGTCTGTCCCGACCTGGACACCGTGATGTACACCCTCGGTGGTGGCATCAACGAGGACCAGGGCTGGGGCCGCCTCGACGAGTCCTTCACGGTCAAGGAGGAGCTCGCCGCCTACGGCGTCGGACCCGAGTGGTTCGGCCTCGGCGACCGCGACTTCGCGACCCACATCGTCCGTACGCAGATGCTCGGCGCGGGCTACCCGCTGAGCGCGGTCACCGAGGCGCTGTGCGCCCGCTGGCAGCCCGGCGTACGCCTCCTCCCCATGTCCGACGACCGCGTCGAGACGCACGTGGCGATCGAGGTGGACGGCGAGCAGCGCGCGGTCCACTTCCAGGAGTACTGGGTGAAGCTGCGCGCCTCCGTGGACGCGCAGGCCGTCGTGCCGGTCGGCGCCGAGACCGCGAAGCCCGCACCGGGCGTGCTCGACGCGATCGCCGCGGCCGACGTGATCCTCTTCCCGCCGTCCAACCCCGTCGTCAGCGTCGGGACGATCCTGGCGGTCCCCGGCATCCGGGACGCCGTCGCCTCGGCCGGGGCGCCGGTCGTGGGCCTCTCCCCCATCGTCGGCGACGCGCCCGTGCGCGGCATGGCCGACAAGGTGCTCGCCGCCGTCGGCGTGGAGTCCACGGCCGCCGCGGTGGCCCGCCACTACGGCCCCGGGCTCGTCGACGGCTGGCTCGTGGACACCGTGGACGCGGGCGCCGTCGCGGAGGTCGAGGAGGCGGGCATCCGCTGCCGCGCCGTACCGCTGATGATGACCGACGTCGACGCGACCGCCGCGATGGCGCGGGAGGCCCTGCGACTGGCCGAGGAGGTGCGCGCGTGACCGCCGCACCCCCCGCCTACCGGGTCTGGGCGCTCACCGGGCTGCCGGAGGTCGCCGCCGGGGACGACCTGGCCAAGCTGATCGCCTCCGTGTCGCCGGAGCTCGCCGACGGCGACGTCCTCCTCGTCACCTCCAAGATCGTGAGCAAGGCCGAGGGACGGCTGGTCGCGGCAGACGACCGCGAGGAGGCCATCGACGCCGAGACCGTACGGGTCGTGGCGCGGCGCGGCCCGCTGCGGATCGTCGAGAACCGGCAGGGGCTCGTCATGGCCGCCGCCGGGGTCGACGCCTCCAACACCCCCGCCGGGACCGTGCTGTTGCTGCCCGAGGACCCCGACGCCTCGGCACGGCGCATCCGAACCGGCGTACGCGAGGCGCTCGGCGTCGACGTCGGCGTCGTCGTCACGGACACCTTCGGGCGGCCTTGGCGCGCCGGACTCACCGACGTGGCCATCGGAGCGGCCGGCGTGCGGGTCCTCGACGACCTGCGCGGCGGGACCGACGCCCACGGCAACCCGCTGAGCGCGACCGTCGTCGCCACCGCCGACGAACTCGCCGCCGCCGGAGACCTGGTGAAGGGCAAGGCCGCCGGCCTCCCGGTCGCCGTCGTCCGGGGCCTGCCGCACGTGGTGGCCGAGGACGACGAGCCGGGCGCGCGGGCCCTCGTGCGCGACGCCGCCGACGACATGTTCCGGCTCGGCACGTCGGAGGCCGTACGCGAGGCGGTGACACTGCGGCGGACCGTACGCGAGTTCACCGACGAGGCGGTCGACCCGGGAGCGGTACGGCGCGCGGTCGCCGCGGCCGTGACCGCGCCCGCCCCCCACCACACCACGCCCTGGCGGTTCGTACTCCTGGAGTCGCCGCGGTCGCGGGCGCGGCTGCTCGACGCGATGCGGGACGCCTGGATCGCCGACCTACGGCGGGACGGGAAGTCCGAGGACTCCATCGCCAAGCGGGTGAAGCGCGGGGACGTCCTGCGCAACGCCCCCTACCTGGCCGTCCCCTGCCTCGTCATGGACGGCTCCCACCACTACGGCGACCCGCGCCGCGACGCCGCCGAGCGCGAGATGTTCGTGGTCGCGGCCGGCGCGGGCGTCCAGAACTTCCTCGTGGCGCTCGCCGGCGAGCGGCTCGGCTCCGCCTGGGTGTCCTCGACGATGTTCTGCCGCGACGTCGTCCGCGAGGTCCTCGACCTCCCCGACCACTGGGACCCGCTCGGCGCCGTGGCCGTCGGACACCCCGCGGCGCCGCCGAAGGACCGGCCCGCGCGGCCGGCGGCGGAGTTCGTCGAGGTGCGGTAGGCCCCACCACCGGCGAGGGCGACCGGGGTCGGTTACCGACGTCGGTGAGCGGGGTCGGCTACCGGCGTCGGTAAGCGGGGTCGGCGTGCGGGCTCCCTGCCGGTCACCGTCGGCCTCGTCCGGGAGGCCGGTGGTGACCCCGTCGCCGGACCAGTCAGAGCGACGTGATGTCGCCCGGGGTCATCCGGGGCGCGCGGCGGGGCGGGACGCGGCCGCTGAGGAGGATCAGACGGGCGGCGCGGTGACGCTGGCCCGCGTACGGCTCCAGGAGAGCCAGCATGGCCTCGTCGTCGGCGCCGCGGTCGCCCGCCAGGGCCCAGCCGACGATGCCGGGCAGATGAACGTCGCCCGTGGTGACCTCGTCGGGAGCGCCGTTGCTGCGCTGGATCGTCTCGGCGCTCGTCCACGGACCGACGCCGGGAACCAGCTCAAGACGCCTGCGGGCGGCCGGCGGATCCATGTGCGCGGCCTCCTCCAGACGCGCCGCCACCCGGGCCGCGCGGACGATCGTGGCCGAGCGTTTGCCGTCGACGTTGGCGCGGTGCCACTCCCAGGACGGAATCTGCGTCCACGTACGCGCGTCCGGCATCGCGTACATGCCGTCGGGCGCAGGGCCGGGAGCGGGCTCCCCGTACTTCCGTACGAGGACCCGCCAGGCCCCGTACGCCTCGTGCGTCGTGACCTTCTGCTCCAGCACCGACGGGATCAGCGACTCCAGAACCAGACCGGTACGCGTCAGACGCAGGCCGGGACGGCGGCGGTGGCTCGCCAGGAGCAGCTTGTGACGGGGGACGAACGCGGCCGGGTCGTCGTCCGCCCCGAGCAGTGCCGGAAGCGTCTCCCGGAGCCAGCCGGCCCCCGGGCCCCACGCCTCCGCCTCGATCCGGCCCCCCACCGCGCCCACCCGCAACGTCCCCGGGCCGTCAGGAGTACGCGTCACCCGCCACACCGCCCCGTCGGGCGTCACCCGGAACGTCGGGTCGGCGGGACCGCGGCGCAGCGGGCCGAGCGTCAGGCCCAGGTCCAGAGGCGCGGCGTCGTCCGTCGCCGGGACCGCGATGTGGCCGCCGCGGGCTGTGGTGCGGGTGGGTTTGGGTGCGAAGCGGCCGGCCATGCGTACGAGCGTAGCGGGGTCGGCGCCCGGGGCGGGCCCGTCCCGCGAGGGTCCCGGGGGCTGCGGCCAGTGCGGGGTGTCCGGTGCCGGCGCACCACCCTCCGTGTGGGCAATCGTCCCGCAGGGCGGGACGGGTGGGCACACGGGACGGCGCCCTTGGCGGCGCCTCCGCCCCTTGTGCCTGGGCCCGCACCCGGAGCGCGATGCACAACAGGTGCGGGTTCGGGCGCGGAAGCCTAGGCCCGGCAGGGGGCGCCGTCCGTTGTGCCCACCCGTTCCGCCCCAGCGGAACGATTGCCCACAACGTGGGGGTACAGGGGGGCAGCGCCCCAGCGGAGCATTGGCCACAGCGTGGGGCAGGGGGCAGTGCCCCGGCGGGGTGCTGGGCACAACAGGGGGCAGCGCCGGGGGACGGATGTTCGGGGTGGGGTGGGGGTTATTGGTCGGAGGAGAAGCGGATGGAGCGAGGGGGGAGGGTGGTGTTGCACCAGATGCGGACGCCGTCGCGGAGCTCGTTGTCGGGGCCGACGTGGGCGCCGTCGCCGATGACGGCCCCGGCGAGGACGGTGCGGGCGCCGATGTGGGCGCCGGCGCCGACGAGGGAGTCGGTGATGACCGCGCCGGGCTCGACGACTGCACCGGCGAGGAGGGTGGAGCCGGTGACGCGGGCACCCGCGCCGACGACGGCGCCGTCGCCGACGACGGTGCCGCCGGTGAGCTTGGCGTCCGGGGCGACGCGGGCCGTCGGCAGGACCAGGCGGTCGCCGCAGCGGCCGGGGACGGCCGGGGAGGGGGCGCGGCCGAGGACGAGGTCGGCGGAGCCGCGGACGAATGCCTGCGGGGTGCCGAGGTCGAGCCAGTAGGTGGAGTCGACCATGCCCTGGAGGTGCGCGCCGGCGGCGAGGAGCTCGGGGAAGGTCTCGCGCTCGACCGAGACGGGGCGGCCGGCGGGGATGGTGTCGATGACCGAGCGACGGAAGACGTACGCGCCGGCGTTGATCTGGTCGGTGACGATCTCCTCGGGCGTCTGGGGCTTCTCCAGGAAGGCCGTGACGCGGCCGGTGTCGTCCGTGGGGACGAGTCCGAAGGCGCGCGGGTCCTCGACCCGGGTGAGGTGGAGGGAGACGTCGGCGCCGGAGGAGGAGTGGGTGGCGACGAGGGCCCCGATGTCGAGGCCGGTGAGGATGTCGCCGTTGAAGATGAGGACCGGGTCGTCGGGGCCCGAGTGGAGGCGGGAGGCGACGTTGCGTATCGCGCCGCCGGTGCCGAGCGGCTCCTCCTCGGTGACGTACTCCAGGCTGAGGCCGAGGGCGGAGCCGTCGCCGAAGTGGGGCTCGAAGACCTCGGCCAGGTAGGAGGTGGCGAGCACGATGTGCTCGACGCCGGCGGCGCGGGCGCGGGCCAGCTGGTGCGTCAGGAAGGGGACGCCCGCCGCCGGGACCATGGGCTTCGGCGTGTTGACCGTGAGGGGGCGCAGCCGTGTGCCCTTGCCACCGACCAGGAGGATCGCTTCTGTCACCTTGTCGTCTCTGCTTCCTGTTCGGGGCCCGTCGGCACGCCCGTCTCGGTCGTCCGTGCGATATGACCGGTCAGTTTATGCAGACGGTTGCCCCTATGCCCCCATCAGAGCCTCCCCTGGAGCTTCGCCGAGCTCGTGCGGGCGGTTCCGAGCTTGTTGTACAGGCGTCCGCCGGGGCATTCGGTGGCGAATCCGTCGCGGTGGCCGGCGATGGCGTTGAACCGCACGGTGCTGCCCTTCTTGTACCGGTTTCCGCCACCCGAGACGAGGTACGCGGCCCCCTTGGGGTTCACCCCGTGCAGCCCGAGCTTCCAGGCCGTCAGGCGGGCGACGGCGGTGACGACGGCGGCCGGCGGGGTGCTCTGGCTGAAGGTGCCGAGGACGGCGATGCCCATGCTGTTGGTGTTGAAGCCGAGGGTGTGGGCGCCGAGGACCGGCTTGGCCACGCCGCCGGCCCGGCCTTCGTAGATGTTTCCGCACTTGTCGACGGCGAAGTTGTAGCCGAAGTCCCGCCATCCGCTGCTCTTGACGTGGTAGCGGTAGATGCCGCGCAGGACGGAGGGGGCCTGGCTGCAGGTGTAGTTGTTGCCGGTGGCGCTGTGGTGGACGAAGGCGGCCTTGATGGTCTTGGTGTAGACGAAGCCCTTCTCGCGCAGGCTTTCGTCGGCGCCCCAGCCCTTGCGCGTGATGATCTTGGGGCGGGGTCCGATGAACGGCGCCGCGGCGAGGGCCGCGGGGGCCTGCGCCACCTGCCGCCCGGGCGCCTGCCGGACCGCGGTCTCCGTGTCCGCCTTCGACAGGGCCGGGATCCAGGTCGCGCCGAACGCCGCCAGCTGGGAGTTGACCCCACTGGCCGCCGCCTCCGCCGCGCTCAGCACGGCCTGGGCGACCGGGACGACCGGGGCGGTGGCCGTACGGTTCCGGGGAGGCGTGGCGATACGCCCCTGGGCGCGGGCGGCCGCCGCCGAGCCGACCGTCCCGTCCGTCGCGGGGCCGGTCACCTGATCCGTCGCCGCGTCCGCCGCCGGGGCCTCGCCCGGGTCGACGAGTTCGAGGCGCAGGCCGGCGGGGAGCGGTTCCTCGCCGCGTACCCGGATCTCGACGCCGTCGGAGTCGCCCACCCAGAGCGGTGCCGTGGAGCCGCGGAGCCCCCGGGTGGCGCCCTCGGCGGTGCCCGGGTCGGCTCCGTGCTCCTCGTTGTGGGTCTCGACGTCCTGCCACGGCGACCAGGCTCCGCCGCCGGCGGCCCGGGTGCGGACCTGCACGGTGCCGTGCAGCGGGGCGGCCGGGTCGTCCCAGACGACGCCGACGAGCGAGAACGGCCTGACGTCGCGCCGGGTGAGCCCCTGTTCGCCCGCGCCGGCCGGCCCGTCGCCCAGGGCCCGCGTGGAGCCGTCGAGGGGAGCCAGTGGCAGGGACTGGGTGGAGCCCGGGAGTTCGGGCGCGGGTGGCAGCGCGGCGGCCGCCGGTGGCAGCGCGGAGACCGCCCGTGGCAGCCCGAGCGCCGGGGGCACCGCGGCCGCCGCCGGGGCGGCGAGGGGGGCCGGCAGGGCGAGCACCGCCGCGCAGGTGACGGCGATCGAGGAGGCGAGTGAGGCACGCATGGGCCGATCGTGCGTATCCCCGGGCCGTTCCGCGCGCCGGGAATCCGCCGGGAAGCCGACAGGCCGTCGGGCCGACCGGTGGACGGCGTCACCGGTACGGCGGACCCGGCGGACCCGCCCGCGTACGCTGTCCGGCGTGAACGCCAGCGACCGCACCCCCGCCGACCTGCTGCGATCCGCGCTCGCCGCGGACCCGGCCCGCCCTTTGATCACTTTCTACGACGACGCCACCGGTGAGCGCGTGGAATTGTCCGTCGCCACCTTCGCCAATTGGGTGGCCAAGACGGCGAATCTGCTCCAGGGCGAACTGTCCGCCGCGCCGGGCGACCGGCTCGCGCTGCTGCTGCCGGCGCACTGGCAGAGCGCCGTCTGGCTGCTGGCCTGTTCTTCCGTGGGGGTGACCGCGGAGATCGGCGGCGACCCCGCGGACGCCGACCTCGTCGTCGCGGGGCCGGACACCCTGGAGGCGGGTCTCGCCTGTTCGGGAGAGCGGATCGCGCTCTCCCTGGCCCCGCTGGGCCGCCGGTTCCCCGCCCCGCCCGCCGGATACGCGGACTACGCGGTCGAGGTGCCGAGCCAGGGTGACCGTTTCGCCCCGTTCGCCCCCGTCGACCCGCATGCTCCGGCGCTCGTCGTCGACGGCGCGGAGCGCAGCGCCGCCCAGCTCGTCGAACAGGCGCGCACGGACGCGGCGACCCTCGGCCTCGCTCCCGGCGCCCGGCTGCTCTCGGGTCTGGGGTACGGCGACTGGAAGGGGCTCTCGACGGGCCTGTACGCGCCTCTCGCGTCCGGCGGCTCCGTGGTGCTCTGCCGGAACCTGGACCGGCTGGCCCCCGAGTCCCTCGCCAAGCGGGTGGAGAGCGAGCGGGTGACGACCACCGAGGTCTGAGCCGCGGCCACCGAACACGCCTGCGTCCCTTCCGGTCCGCAGCGGCCGAGCGGATTCGTCCCAGCGCCCGCCCGGCACGCTCCGGAACCGGCCCCCACCCCGGAAAGCGCCCGTTCGGCGTAGCACCGCGCCGAGTCCCCGGGTCCCCGCGCCGTCTCCGGTACATGATCGGCCAAGGGGATTCGACTCCTTCCGCACAACCATGCGTCGGGCTCGGCCGTCTCCCTGAACGACCGGTGGCCGCCCGTCGCGCCGCCGACGCCATGAAGGACGGACCCAGACGTGACGGACCGTGCAGGGACGCCCGCCGAACCGGACCCGGCGGCAGCGGAGGGCGCAGCGGCGCCCGGCGGTGACGCGGCGCCGGGTGCTCCGGGGGGACCCGGGGAGCCGGGAGAGCCGGGTACCCCGGGTGCTCCCGGGGAGCCGCCGCGCAAGCGGCACTGGCTGCGGTGGACGGCGCTCGGCGTCTCGGTCGTCGTGCTGGCCGCGGCCGGGGTCGGCTGGTGGTTCTACCGGAAGCTCGACGGCAACATCACCACGGACACCACGGCCGCCGACGAGCTCGCGAAGTACGAGAAGGAACGCCCGCCCGCGGGCACCACGACCGCCCGGAACATCCTCCTCATCGGCTCGGACACCCGGGCCGGCGAGGGGAACCGGAAGTACGGCAAGGACAAGGGCACCCAGCGGTCCGACACGACGATCCTGCTGCATCTGTCGGCGGGGAACGCGAGCGCGACCGCGGTCTCCCTCCCCCGCGACCTGATGGTGACGATCCCGAGCTGCCGCAAGCCCGACGGGACGCGCACCCGTGAGCAGTTCGCGCAGTTCAACTGGGCGTTCGAGTTCGGCGGTACGGCGTGCACGATCCGTACCGTCGAGAAGCTGACCGGGATCCGGGTGGACCACCACATGGTGATCGACTTCCGGGGCTTCAAGAAGATGGTGGACGCCGTGGACGGCGTGGAGATCTGCCTCAAGGAGCCGGTGAACGACGCCGACGCCCATCTGAAGCTGCCCGCGGGGCGCCAGACGCTCCACGGGGAGCAGGCGCTGGGCTTCGTACGGGCCAGGAAGTCGATCGGCAACGGCAGCGACACGGATCGGATGGACCGCCAGCAGCAGTTCCTCGGCGCGCTCGTCAACAAGGTGCAGAGCGACGGGGTGCTCCTCAACCCGACCAAGCTGTATCCGGTCCTGGACGCGGCGACGAAGGCGATCACCACCGACCCGGGGCTCGACTCGCTGCGGGACCTGTACGACCTGGCGCGCGCGATGCGGTCCGTGCCGACCGAGAAGGTGCAGTTCCTCACGGTGCCGCGGCGCTCGTACTCGTACGACGCGAACCGGGACGAACTGGTGCAGCCTGCGGCGAGTCAACTCTTCAGGCAGCTACGGGAGGACAGGCCCGTCGTGGTGGCGCCGAGCAGCGAGGACGACGGACGGAAGGCCGGCGCGGACGGCAAGCCCGACGACGCGGACGCGCCGTCGGCGTCGCCCACTCCGACGTTCACGGGACGCAACGCGGCGGAGGCCGAGTGCGCGTAGCAGAAGCCGATGGGGGCGGTGGGTAAAGGGCGGCCCAAGGGGAGGGCGGAGAGCGTTGAGGTTTGAGCAAATTGCCCGGTTGTAAGGGGCGTGGAATTTGTCACGGACGTCGCCCCACGCTGAACTGGGCGGATAGTGTGACGCGATCCGGTGCACCCCGACCGTGTGGTCGCACCCACCAAGGATCGAACGACCGAGAGAGCGGCGCCCTGTGGGGGAGGCGCCTCGCGTGGCACCGACGGAGGACTCGAGGAACCGTGGACGCGCACAGCCGTGGACGGGCGGACGAGATCGACCCCGCCGACCAGTGGGTACTCAACCCGCAGACCGGCAACTACGAACTGCGACTGGACCACTCCGCTGGGCCACAGCAGACGCCGACCGCGCCCCGTAGATCCACCGTTCCCGCACCCGCACCCGCCGACACCCCCGTCGAGGCACCCGTCCCCGGCCAGCGTCGCCGCCGGGTCTCCGAGCCCGCCGGCGACGGGCAGCAGACGCCCGCGAGCCGCCGCAAGCGCAAGCAGGGCGCGTCCCGCAAGAAGAAGGTCCTGCTGTGGACCGGCGGCACGATGGCGTTCGTCCTCGTGGGCGGCGCGACCGGCGCGTACATGCTCTACCAGAAGCTCGACGGCAACATCAACGTCGTCGAGCCGATCGGCACCGAGAGCAAGGGCTTCCGCAAGGGCGAGGCGTTCAACGTCCTGATCATCGGCACCGACAAGCGGACCGGTGAGGGCAACGCCGGCTACGGCGACAAGAACAGCCCCGGCCACGCCGACACCACGATCCTCTTCCACGTCTCCAAGGACCGGACGAACGCCACGGCGCTCTCCATCCCCCGCGACCTGATGACGGCCATTCCCGAGTGCCAGTCGAGGCAGCCCGACGGGTCGATCCTGACGATCCCCGGCCAGGACAAGGCCCGCTTCAACGTGAGCCTCGGCCAGGGCGGTCGCGACCCCGGCTGCACCATGCGCACGGTCAAGGAGCTGACCGGCCTGACCGTCGACCACTTCATGATGGTCGACTTCAACGCCGTCAAGGAGCTGACCACGGCCGTCGGCGGCGTGAAGGTCTGCGTCGAGAATCCGGTGAACGACAAGAAGTCGCACCTGAAGCTGCCGGCCGGCGAATCGACCATCGAGGGCGAGCAGGCACTGGCCTTCGTCCGTACCCGCTCCAGCTTCGGCAACAAGAGCGACCTGGACCGGATCAAGATCCAGCAGCAGTTCCTGAGTTCGATGATCCGGCAGATGAAGTCCAACGAGACGCTCACCAGCCCGACGAAGCTGTACGACCTCGCCCAGGCGGCGACGAACGCGCTCACCGTCGACAAGGGCATAGGGTCCCTCGGCAAGCTCGAGGACCTGGCGAAGGAGCTGTCCGGCATCGACACGAAGAACATCGCGTTCACGACGCTCCCCGTGATCGACAACCCGGACGAGCCGACGCCGATCACCGTGGTGCCCCACCCGACGCAGGCGGCCCAGCTCTTCGCCGTGCTGCAGTCCGACACTTCGCTCACCGTGGTGAAGAAGCAGCAGCAGGACGCGAAGAACGCCCAGGCCCAGGCCCAGGCGGCGCTCCTCAAGGGCACCCGGTCCACGGCCGCCCAGGTGCGCGTCGACGTCTACAACGGCAGCGGCATCCGGGGGGCGGCCCAGTCGACCCTCAACTGGCTGCAGAACGAAGAGGGCGTGACGCGCTCCACCAACAAGAGCAACGCCCCCGAGAAGGCGGCGAAGACCACGCTCACCTATGCACCGAACCAGGCCGATCAGGCCCGCAAACTCGCGGACATGATGGGCCTGCCCGCCACGGCACTCAAGCCGGGCACGCAGAACGCCGGGGAACGCGAGCCCATGACGCTCGTCCTCGGCGCCGACTTCAAGGGCGCGGGGGTGCCCATCACCGGACCGGCAAAGGTGCCGACGGATCTGGAGAAGGTAGCAGCTGACAAGCAGGTGTGCGCCAAGTAACCCGGAAACACCGGGACTTGACGTACTTCTGACTGACGAGGGGACCTGGGGTGGGACAGAACAGCGTGCGAGGGGAGGGAACGCGGAAACGCGTTCCGCGCGCCCGTGAACTGGGCTGGGACGACGACCTGTACGGAGCCGGGGAGGCGACCGGCGCGAGCGGGAGCGCTCCCGAGAAGGCGACGGAGGCCGACGCACCCGCGTCGACCAGGTCCTCGCGGCGGCGCGGTGACGGCGGCGGCAAGGCCGACGACCGTACGGACGCGGTCGGACGGGCCGCCGCACGGCGGCGCGCCAAGAAGACCGGCAAACGCAAGGTGCTGCGCTGGGTGGCGATCACCCTGTCGCTCCTGATACTCGGGACGGCCGGCGCCGGATACCTGTACTACCAGCACCTGAACGGCAACATCCGCGGCGGATCGCGGGCGGGCGGTGACAGCGGCGTGAAGAAGGCCGCGCCGAACGCGCTGGGCGACACCCCGCTGAACATCCTGCTGATCGGCTCCGACAGCCGGGCGGACGCCAAGAACGTGGCCCTGGGCGGCGGCAAGAACCTCCGGGAGAACAAGCCGCTGGCCGACGTGCAGATGCTGCTGCACGTCTCGGCCGACCGGAAGAACGCCTCGGTGGTCTCCATTCCGCGCGACACGGTCGTGCCCATCCCCGAGTGCAAGTCCGACGACGGCCGCGAGACCTTCCCGGCCACCACCAACCAGCCGATCAACGAGACGCTGGGACGCGGCGGTCCCGGCTGCACGCTCACCACCTGGGAGAGCCTCACCGGGGTCTACGTCGACCACTGGATCATGGTCGACTTCGCCGGTGTGGTGGCCATGGCCGACGAGGTCGGCGGCGTCCCGGTCTGCGTGAAGTCCGGTGTCAGCGACCACCCGACCAGACTGCAGCCCGGCGGTTCCGGCCTGAAGCTGCCCCAGGGGACGCACGAGGTGAAGGGCAAGCAGGCGCTCCAGTGGCTGCGCACCCGGCACGCCTTCGGCAGCGACCAGATGCGGGCCAAGGCCCAGCACATGTACATGAACGGCATGGTCGAGAAGCTCCAGAACCAGAACGCCTGGACCGACACCGGCCGCCTCATGGGCCTGGCCGAGACCGCCACCAGCGCGCTCCAGGTCTCCGACGAGATCAAATCGGTCAAGGGGCTCTTCGACCTGTCGATGCAGCTCAAGAACGTGAAGCTGGACCGCCTCACCACGGCGAACATCCCGACGGCCGAGTGGTCGCAGGACAGGAACAAGAACGTCCTCGTCCAGAAGTCGGCCGACAAGATGTTCGCGATGCTCCGCGACGACATCGCGCTCGACAAGAACGGCGATCCGGCCGGTGCGAAGCCGAAGCCGACCTCATCTGCCAAGCCGAAGGCCGTCGCCGAGGCGCCCGGTTCGCTCGGTGTGACGGTCGTGAACGGCACCGGCAGCGACGCCGAGCCGGCCGTCGAGGGCCGCGCCCGGGCCATCACCGAGATCCTCCAGGGCAAGGGCTTCTCGGGGGCCGAGTCCTCCAAGGAGGGCGGGAGCCGCGCGGACACCGTGGTCACCTACCCCAAGTCCGCCGCCGACCAGGGCAAGGCGAACGCCCAGTCCGTGGCCAAGGCGCTCGGGCTGCCCGACTCGGCCGTCCGGGCCGACGCGAAGACCGAGGGCATCACGCTCGTCGTCGGCGCCGACTGGCGCGAGGGAACGGTCTACAAGAGGCCGGCCGCCGAGGCCGGTGACATCCCGGACGGCGCGGAGGTGCTCCGGGGCGACACGAAGGACTGCATGTACATCTTCGATCCCTACAAATGGGACGGCAAGAGCTGATCCCGCTCGACCCCGCACGGCGAAGGCCGGGCCCCTCACGGGGGCCCGGCCTTCGCCGTGACGCGTACGGGACGGTCAGACGCGCTCCGTCCGCACCGCCGGACGGCGGCTCGCGATGACCTTCCGCGCGAGGGAGCGGGGGCTGGTGAGGAAGCCGTAGCCCCAGGACATGTGCATGGTGGCGAGGGCCACCGGGATCCGGAGGCGGGCCTTGAGGGGGAGGCCCTTGCCGGCGGGGACGGAGCCGGCGGCGATGGCGGCGAGGTAGCCGGCCGGGACGACGAAGCCGAGGGGGGTCAGGACGGCGCCCACCACGAGACCCGCGGCGATGGCGCAGACGGCGGTCGGCGGGGCCAGGTAGCGGAGGTTGATGGAGCCCTGGTGGTAGCGGGCCACCACGTGGCGCCAGCGGCCGTAGTCCTTGTACTGCTTGGCGAGGGCCTTCACGGAGGGCCTCGGGCGGTACTGGACGCGGAGCTCGGGCGAGAACCAGATCAGGCCGCCGGCCTCGCGGATGCGGAAGTTCAGCTCCCAGTCCTGGGCGCGGATGAACTCCACGTTGTACCCGCCCTGCTGCTCCAGCGCCTCACGCCGGAAGACACCCAGGTACACGGTCTCCGCCGGGCCCGCCTCGCCGCCGGTGTGGAAGGCGGCGTTGCCGACGCCGATCTTCGAGGTCATCGCGGCGGCGACCGCGTCCTCCCAGGCGTTCTCGCCCTCGGCGTGCATCACACCGCCGACGTTCTGCGCGCCGGTCTCCTCCAGGAGCCGGACGGCGGTGGCGATGTAGTTCGGGGAGAGCATGCCGTGGCCGTCCACGCGCACCACGATCGGGTGGTGCGATGCCTGGATCGCCGCGTTGAGGGCGGCGGGGGTACGGCCGGTGGGGTTCGGCACCGTGTGGACGCGGCGCTGGTCCGATGCGGTTTCGCGGACGAGTTCGGCGGCGATCTCGTCCGTGCGGTCCGTGGACGGACCGAGGGCGATCACCACCTCCATCTCGCCGTCGTACTCCTGCTCCAGGATGTGACGAACCGAGGTGCGCAGATACCGCTCCTCGTTGAGGACCGGCATGATCACGGAGACGGGGGGCGTGGCGTTCATTGCCCGCCACGTTACCGCGAATGGGGGACAGCGGTGCGCGCCGAGCGGGTGGTGGGCCCTGGCGCTGATCGTATGGGCCTACCGTGCTCACGGTTCCCCCTGTCGCACCCGCGGAGGTGTCCGTCCGTGCCCACACCGCCCCGCACGCCCCGTCCCCGGCCCAGCGCCCGTCCCGTACCGGTCCGCCGGCGGCGGAGGCGCCCCCGGTGGGGGATGCGGATGGCGACGGCGCTGTCCGTGACGGTCCTCGCCGCGGGCGGCATCGGGCACGCCGTGGTGACCGGCCTGGACACCGGGATCACCCGGGTCGACCCCTTCAAGGACATGAAGAACCGGCCGCAGGCCGGGCACGGGATGAACGTCCTGGTCGTCGGCACCGACGGCCGCGACCGGATCACCCCGGAGGAGAAGGCGAAGTACCGGCTCGGCGGCGCGCCCTGCCACTGCACCGACACGGTGATGCTCGTCCACATCTCCGAGGACCGGGAGCGGGCCAGTGTGGTGAGCCTGCCCCGCGACTCGTACGCCGAGATGCCCGAGCACACCGACCTGACCAGCGGCAGGAAGCACCACGCGCACCCGGTGAAGCTGAACGCGGCCTACGCGGAGGGCGGGCCCGGACTGACCGTGCGGACCGTGGAGTCGATGACCGGGGTGAAGATCGACCACTACCTGGAGGTCGACTTCACCAGCTTCATGCGGACCGTGGACGCGATCGGCGGGGTGCAGATCTGTACGACCCGGGCCGTGAAGGACAGGTACACCGGGCTCGACCTCACCGCCGGCACCCATGAGCTCGACGGCGGGCAGGCCCTTCAGTACGTGCGCTCCCGGCACATCGACGGCGCCGCCGACATCGGGCGCATGCAGCGCCAGCAGCGCTTCCTGGCGGCGCTCATCGAGCGGACGACCAGCGGCGGGGTGCTGCTCAACCCGGTGCGGTTCCGCGAGGTCGCCACGACGATGCTGAGCTCCGTGCGGGCCGACGAGGACTTCGGTACGGATCAGCTGCTGGCCCTCGCCAAGGCCATGCACGGCTTCACCCCGGCGTCGTCGGAGTTCGTCTCCGTGCCGATCGGGGACATGAGCTTCCCCGTGAAGGGGATCGGGTCGACGGTGAAGTGGGACGCGGCGAAGGCCCAGAGGCTCTTCCAGGCGCTGCGCGACGACCGGCCGCTCGCCCCGCAGAAGGAGGCCGGCTCGTCGAAGGCCCCGAAGGACGTCGTCGTGGACGTGGCGCCGCGCGCCGTCCGCGTCCAGGTCTACAACGGGACGCGGACGGACGGGCTCGGCCGGAAGGTCGACGACGCGCTGCGCGCCACCGGCTTCGACACCACCCGGTCCCCGATGACCGGGGCCGGGCAGGAGCAGGCCCGCACCGTCGTCGAGTACGACCCCCGCTGGGACCGCTCGGCGAAGTCCCTCGCGGCGGCGCTTCCGGGGGCGCGGCTGCGGCCGGTCGCCGGGCGCGGCGGGACGCTGCGGGTGACGGTGGGCGCCGACTACCGCGGCGTACGCGGGGTTCGGGCGGAGGACGCGGGGCGGGGCGGCCCGTTCGAGGCGGTCACGGGCGACCGGGTGGTGTGCCCGTAGCCGTGGCCGCGCGTCATCGCTTCGGCCGCCGCCAGGGCGCCCGTCAGTCCTCGTAGCCCTCGGCCGCGCGGCGTTCGCGGAGTTCCTTGATGGCCTGGCGGCGGGCGAGGCGGTGGGTGCGGCGGATCTGGGCTTCCTGGTTGCGGCGCTTGTCCTGTTCGGTCTCGGGCATGACCTGGGGGACGCGGCGGGGCTTGCCGTCGGCGTCGACGGCGGCGAAGACGAGGTAGGCGGAGCCGACCTGGGTGGCGGGCGTGGATTCGTTCCAGCGCTCGGCCATGACCCGGACGCCGACCTCCATGGAGGACCGGCCGGTCCAGTTGACCTGGGCCTTCACATGCAGCAGGTCGCCGACCCTGACGGGCTCCAGGAAGGCCATCTCGTCCATGGAGGCGGTCACGGCGGGACCGCCCGAGTGCCGGCCCGCGACGGCTCCGGCCGCGTCGTCCACCAGCTTCATGATCACGCCGCCGTGCACCGTCCCGAGGAGGTTGGTGTCGTGGCTGGTCATGATGTGGCTGAGGGTGGTGCGGGAGGCTGAGGTGGGCTTGCCCGGGATATCGCCCTGTTCTGTCATGCCCTCCACCATATGCCGGGTCTCGCCCCTGTCCGGTTTGCATCAGCTTGGCAACAGCACCGGTCCGATGTTCCACCCGGCCTGTCGCCGGGAAAGCCCGGACCGGCACACTGTCCGCATGAATGACTGGTCCGAAGACGGCGGCCGCGGCCGCGGCGGCGCGAACTCCCAGCCCGAGGGCGCTCGCCGGATGAGCCATGTGCGGCGCCCGCAGGTTCCGCAGCAGCCGCCCCGGTACGACCAGGGCCACCCGCAGCAGGGCCAGGGGTACGGCCAGGGCTATGACCAAGGTCACGGCCAGGAGTACCGCCCCGACTTCACGCAGGCCCGGGGCGAGGGCTACGACTCCGGTTACAGCACCGGCCAGGTCTACGGCGGCCCCCAGGGCGGGGCCCAGGGCGGCGGCCGGGGCACCCCGCCCCCGCCGTACACGCCCCAGGGGCCCGGTCGGCCCGCGCCGGACTGGCGCAAGCGCGCCAAGATCGGTTCGATCGTGCTGGTCGTCGGCGTCCTCGCCTGGGGCATCGGCACCTATGCCTGGGCCAGCTCGCAGATCCGCAACGAGGTCGACCTCTCCAAGGTCATCGAGCGGCCGTCGGAGGGCGACTGCACGACGTACCTGATCGTCGGTTCCGACAGCCGTGAGGGCATGACGGCCGAGGAGAAGAAGAAGCTGCACACCGGCTCCGCCGAGGGCAAGCGGACCGACTCGATGATGATCCTCGCGGCCTGCTCCAGCGGGAACACGATGGTCTCGCTGCCCCGTGACTCCTGGGTGACGATCCCGAGCTTCGTCGGTTCCGAGTCGGGCAAGTCGTACCCGGCGCGCGGCGGCTCCAAGCTGAACGCCGCCTACGCGATGGACGGCCCCGAACTGCTCGTGCGGACCGTGGAGTTCAACACCGGGCTGCGCATCGACCACTACGCGGAGATCGGCTTCGCCGGCTTCGCGAACATCGTGGACGCGCTCGGCGGGGTCGAGCTGAACATCGACAAGGGCTTCAAGGACAAGAAGTCCGGCGCCGACTTCCAGGCGGGCAAGCAGACCCTCAACGGCGAGCAGGCGCTGGCGTTCGTCCGGACCCGGTACGCCTTCGCCCAGTCGGACCTCCAGCGGACCAAGAACCAGCAGAAGTTCCTCTCCGCCCTGGCCAACCAGGCGGCGACACCGGGCACGATCCTCAACCCGTTCGCGCTGTACCCGACGCTCGGCGCGGGCCTGGACACGCTGATCGTGGACAAGGACATGTCGCTGTACGACCTCGGGAAGATGTTCTTCGCGATGAAGGGCATCAACAGCGGCGACGGCAAGTCCATGAACATGCCGCTCGCGGGCAGCGCACCGCAGAACTCCCTGAAGTGGGACATGCCGAAGGTGAAGCAGCTGGTCGAGCAGATCAGGAACGACGAGAAGGTCACCGTCGAGTCGAACCGCTGACCCGGCAGACGTACGCAGAGGGCGCCCTCCCGGCCGGGGGGGGGGCCCGGGGTGGGGGCCGCGGGGGGGCCGGGCCGCGGGGGCGGCCGCGGGGGGGGGGGGGGAAG
>NZ_JBHWAQ010000052.1:0-39143 GCF_042743475.1 Streptomyces sp. NPDC059534 | reverse complement strand
ACATCTGGCAGACACCACCGCCGGCACCGGCTGCCAAGATGCTCGACGTCTGCGGACGCGAACGCCGCCTGGTGACCCGGACCAGGGAACGCTACGCCGTGCGACAGTTCCTGGAGGACGGCAGACACCATGATCAACCAGTCGAGATCATGCAGACGAGGGAACTCAGCAGCCCGCCGCGATACCGCTGTTCACGTACGAGTCGATGCTGATCGAGTAACCGGCACCGGTGGTGAGGTCTGGGCGGCTCCCATGGCCGTCCTCCGCGAGGCGTTCGGCGGTGAGGAAGACGATCTGCAGGCTCATTGCCTCTCTGGCGAAGCACAGGTCGTCGGGCAAGGCTTCGGGGTCTGGACTCCACCCGTGCTGTAGCGCCACCGTCCGGTAATGCGCAGCCACTTCGGCCCGTGTGCCGGGAAAGGCGTATGTCCGATCGGCGTACACCACCACATCGCCGCTGTCCGCCCAGCAGCCGGCGTCGACCTCCTCGAAGCCCCGGGCGACGGTGGCTCCGTCCGGCCGGGAGTCGAGGATGTCGAGCGCCGCCATCTCCTCCACCTGAGCGTCGGTCCCCTCGCAGTCCCGAGCGAGATCCAGCAGCGCGCAGCCGGTGAGCGGCGTGGCCACGAGCGCGGTCGTCAGGAACAGGGATATCGGGCGGGTGACGCCTGTCTGCAGGGGCAAAGCGGGCTCCAGGGTGATTGCCGGGGCAGGGCTGCCGGACAAAGACTCATCCGTGCCGGGTCCCGAGTGGGCACGGCCCAGTTCTACCAGCAGCCAGCACCCTCACTCGCTTTTTGTGGTGCTGATCAACCCTGCTCAGCCTGGTCGGGAGACCCTCCGGATTGCGGTGCAGACGTTCGAGGCGCCGGACGGCTGACGTCGAGCATCGAGCGGGTAGGGTGGGGGCGCATCCTGGCGTGAGGCCCCGGAGAAGACCTTAGGACCGTTGAGGAGCGATCGGGCAGGACGCTGATGCCGACCGATGCGGAACAGCTCAAATACGGAGTTGAGCGTGCTGATCAGGCCGCCGATTCGGAACTCCAGCAGCACCAGCCGCAGATCGACACAGGAGCGACCGGGGACATCATCTGCGTCCCGGTCGCGCACGCCGACGCCACGGTCTTCGCGGCCCACCCGGAACCGTCCGGAGTCGAAGCTCAAGATCAGCGAGGGGTGAGGAGGCAGAACTCGTTGCCTTCCGGATCGACCAGAACCGTCCAGGGGATTGCGGACTGGTCGATACCCGGGTCGGTGGCGCCCAACGCGCGCAGTCGGGCTTCCTCCACATCCAGGTCGTCACCGGGATAGGGGCAGACGTCGAGGTGAACGCGATTCCACACGCTCTTGGTGTCGGGGGTGCGGACGAACTCCAGGTAGGGGCCCACGCCTTCGGCGGATCGCATGGCCGCGTGCTCGTCGGTGACCTCGTGCAGTGTCCAGTCCATCGCCTGGTCCCAGAACCGTGCCATCCCTCGCGGGTCGGCGCAATCGACCACCACCGCGGCGATCGGTCCGGTGTCCTGGTAGATCGGACGGGGCTCCAGGACGCAGAACTCGTTGCCTTCAGGGTCGGCCATGACCGTCCAGGGGACGGTGCCCTGACCAACGTCAACGAGCGTTGCACCGAGATCCTCCAGGCGCGCGACCAACTCCGCCTGATGGGCCGCCGAGGAGGTGGCCAGGTCAAGGTGCACCCGGTTCTTCACCGTCTTGGGTTCCGGGCGGGCGACGATGTCGATGCAGACGGCAACCGGGTCGGGGTAGGCGAAACCCACGGGTTCGAGGTTGGTCACACCAGGTCCCTCGCTGTCGACACCCCAACCGAGTGCCTCCGCCCAGAACCGGCCGAGCGCGGAGTCGTCCTGGGCCTTCATATTGATCTGTACGAGTCTCGTAGCCATGCAGCAGATCCTAGAATCTGCCGCCGCCTGGGGCCCCCGCGAGCAGACGTGCCATCGCCCCTCCGGCGGTTCCCACAGGTGCCCTCGTCGAGACTGCGTGAGTTTATGGGGGCGTAGGCGGTCGGCCCGCAGCCGGCGTTGTCCGCTGAGCCCGCCCCGCCCGCTGTCGTCGCGGTTACCGGCACACCCTTGCAATACAAAGGCGAAGCGATTCTCATCGCCACTGACCGCGCCGACACCATCCTCGAGATCCTCCCTGCCGGCGCCTCCAAGAGCGGCCACACCAAGGTCGCCGAGCAGATCGAGGTCGACTACGCCGACAGTGTCCTGCGCATCGTGACACCGACCCCCAAGGACCGGCTCTTCGGCAACTCCGGCTCCGTCGGGATCACCGTCCTGGCTTCGTTCATGAGAACCGGTTCTGGCTCAGGTTGATCCGTGCACTTTGAGTGACGACTGAACTCCCTGCGACGCTCAGGAAGTTGCCTCAGAACGAGCAGTGGCAGGAGTGGCTGGGCCGATAGTTCGGGGCTGTGAATGAGCTCTTGACCATGAGCCCTTGGCGAGGAGACGCCGACCGGGCTGCTCTATCCTTCTGTCGTGGCGAACTGGCGGCGGTCTCTGGGCGATGCGTTCTGGGCTGTGGATCGTGCCATCGGCGGGCAGCAACGTCCGACCTGGATCCAGAAGCGGGTGGCCCGACACCCGATCGGGGCCGGTCTCTGCCTGGCCGTCCCCTTCGCGCTCTTCTTCCTGATGGTGTCGCCAGAGGATGAAGCCCATGGTCCCCCGCTCGCCATGCTGGGCGGGCTGATCATGGGACTTCTCTTTGCTCTCGCCGCGAGCGCAGAGCGACTCCGGCAGCGTCGGCTCAAGCGGCTGGGTATTTGGGACGGATCTTGAGAGAGCCGGCTGGCTCACCCGCCACCCCGCCGCCCTGAGCTAGGAGGACCGCGTCGGCCGGCCTGGATGATGTCGGCCCGCTGTCCCGACCTGGACACGGCCGTCGGATACGTCCGCGTTTTCGGCAAGATGCTCACCGGCCGCCTCGGCTCGACGGTCCCTGCCTGGATCGACGCAGTCGACGCCAGCCAGCTGCCCGGGCTCACCGGCTTCGCACTCCACCTGCTCCGGAGGATGATCCTGCTGCAGTAGTCCGGAAGAAGTTCGCGGCGTTCCCCGGCGGGCCTTGTGTCGGCGATCCCGACGGAGACGGGTTCCTGACTTCCGCGGGCCCCCGAAACGCGATCGTTCTCTATCCCGACGACGCACCAGACTTGCTGCCCGACCTTGAGGGTGACCACACAGGCTGCTGCGGGTGGCATGGCCGGAGCGGCCTGAACCGAGTGTGCCTATGTGGCGCTGCTGTAGGAACAGAGATCAGCGAGTGCACCGCGTACGAACTCCACCTCGACCCAGCACAGGTCCATACGTGGGATGCCAACACCGTCGAAGGTCGGTGAGACAGAACATGAGGCATGGAGCCGAGGCTCAACCTCCCCCATGTCCTGTCTCCTGCGAATTGGCCCCTGCCTCAGGTGATCTGGTCCGAAGCGCTCGTCGTCTCAGGTGATCTGGCCCGTTGACGCTGCTCATGTCGCGCGAGACCTCGCCCCGCATGCCGTGGAACCCTCCGGGATTTCGGTGAACGGCACGCGCCCATATGGTGGGCCGATGACGTCGATCAAGAAGTTCCAAGTGACCTTCGACTGTGCAGAACCTGAGCGCCTCGCTCGTTTCTGGTGCGAGGTGTTGGGGTACGTCGTACCGCCGCCGCCGGAGGGGTTCGTCACTTGGGATGACTTCAAGGGCTCGCAGCCACCTGAGCAGCGGGATTCTTGGTTCGCCTGCATTGATCCCTCAGGCGTGGGCCCGCGGTTGTACTTCCAGCGCGTCCCCGAGGGGAAGGCCGCCAAGAACCGGGTGCATCTTGATGTGCGGGTCGGCACCGGACTCGTGGGTGAAGAGCGCCTCGCCGCGCTTGAGGCCGAATGCGCACGGTTGGTCCCGCTTGGCGCGGTACACGTGCAAACGCTGTACGACGGCAACGATTCGTGCATCCCGATGCTGGACATCGAGGGCAACGAGTTCTGTATCGACTGAGGGCAGCCGACGTGCTGGGCGGCGACCTCGCGTGACCTGGTGGGTTACGAGTCGTGGGTCGTGCGGGACACCGCGATGGCCCTGGACTTCGACCCTTCCGTGGTCTTCGCGTTCACCGAGAGGGTCTGCACAACGGTGGGGTGCTGCCATCGGGGTTGGCGACGAAGGACTCGACGGTCTCCTCGCGACGGTCGATGAACTCCACCCGCTGTCCCGTCCGGGCAGTCGTCTCGAAAGCCGTCAGCTCGTACCGGGCTTCCGGCGCTGGGGCCTCGCCTGCGGTACTGACGGTCGCGATGGACTCTGGTGCCCGCGTCAGGATCTGGTGATGCCCATCTTCCGTGATGCCTTTCTGGAGGATAGGGCGCCCTCTTTTCAGGTCACAAGAAAACCCTGTCCTTCCAGCGTCGGACTCCATTCTGACTATGGAAGTGGCGATACATCGGGCTCCTCCTTCGTAGCTTGCGTCGGAGGTTCGGAGCAAGGAAAGTTCGCCACAATCGGAATGCTCAAATCCGATTATGGCTCATCGCGGAAATGTGCATTTTGTCCATCAATGGCTCACAAGATGCCTGGTTGGACGGTTGCGCGGTCGGTCGCGCTCGCAGAGTGCCGTCGCAGATCCGTAGGCGCCTGACGTCAGGCGTCAGGCGGCAATCCGGAACCAGACTTGACATTTGTGCTTGCCAGGGATGTGCGTCGCGGTGTTGGATGCGCATGATCATCTGGCTTTTGCATGTTTCATCGGGGTGAGTATTTAGATGTTGTTCCGACATGGCTTTGCCATGCCCTTTTTCAGGCACCTGGAAAGAAGAACGGCGAAACGAACGCACGCTGGGATTGCCGGAGTTCTTTCCGCAGCCTTGAGCGTTTCTCTTCTTTCCGCACCTGCGTGGGCCGCACAGGCTCAGGCCCCCGGCCTGCCGCCCGTTCCCAAGACCGAGCCCGTGAACGGCACGGACTACGTCCCCACAGGGTTGAAGAGAAGACCCAAGGCGGACCAGCTCTGGCAAGCGCCGCCGGTGACCTGGCCCACCCCTGCGACGCGGCAGCTCACCGGTGATGCCGGTGAGTCGAACGCCGCGATGGTCGGCGGACTCCCGGTCCGTATCGGCCGCGCCATCTCGCACGCGAAGAAGACCGCCATCGGCAATGACCGCGTGGAAGTCGCTGTCAAGGATCGGGTCACGGCGCAGAAGGCCGGAGTCGAGGGTCTGCTGATGTCGCTGCGCGACATCGACTCGGCGAATACTTCTACGCGTCAGCGCGACGTGGAGATCGACTATGCGGCGATCCGCGGCGCCTACGGGGCCGGTTGGTCGTCGCGCTTGCGTCTCGTGACGCTTCCGGCGTGCGCGTTGACGACTCCGGAGAAGGCGGAGTGCCGCAAGCAGACTCCGCTGGCGACCGAGAATGACACCAAGAACCACACTCTGAGTGCCACGGTCACCACGACAGCTTCCGCGACCCCTCGGACTTCGGCAGCGGGCGGAGCGGCGAAGACGGCGGCCACGTTGTCTTCGCTCGCGATGAGCACCGCGGGAACGGCGGTCCTGGCCGCCACGGCCGGCGCCGGCGGCAGCGAGGGCTCCTTCGAGGCGACTTCGCTTGCCGCCTCCGGCTCCTGGTCGGCGGGCGGGAACTCGGGTGGCTTCGGCTGGAGCGTGCCCATCGACGTGCCCGCGGCGCCGGGCGGTCTCGTTCCGAAGGTCGCCCTCTCCTACAACTCGTCCTCGGTTGACGGTCGTACGGCGTCCACCAACAACCAGTCGTCCTGGATCGGCGAGGGCTGGGAGTACTCGCCCGGCTTCATCGAGCGCCGCTACGCCTCCTGCGAGAACGACAAGCAGGGCGGCAACAACACCGCCAAGTCCGGCGACCTGTGCTGGAAGTCGGAGAACGCCACCCTGTCCCTCAACGGCTCCTCCAACGAGCTCGTCTGGGACGCCTCCAAGAGCACGTGGAAGCTCCAGGCGGATGACGGCTCCCGTGTTGAGCGTGTCTACGACAGCACGACCAACAACTCGGGTGACGAGGACTACGAGTACTGGAAGGTGACCACGGTCGACGGCACCCAGTACTGGTTCGGCAAGAACCGCCTCCCGGGGTGGGCTGCCGGAGAGTCGGAGACGAACTCCGTCTTCGCGGTGCCCGTCTACGGCAACCATGACGGCGAGCAGGGCAACGGCGCCGACTTCGCCTCCTCTGCCGAGCAGCAGGGGTGGCGCTGGAACCTCGACTACGTCGTGGATCCCCACGGCAACGCGATGGCCCTCTACTACGCCAAGGAACAGGGCTATTACGCGCAGAACAGCAAGGTCGACGAGGCGAAGGCGTACACGCGCGGCGGCTACCTCAACCGGATCGACTACGGCCTTCGTGCCGGAGCCGTGTACACCCCCGCCAACCCGGCCGGCCGGATCACCTTCACCACGGGCAACCGCTGCTTGGCAGCAGACTGCGCCTTTGACGAGGCGCACGCCACCAGCTGGCCCGATACCCCGGTCGACCTGAACTGCACCTCGGGCGCCAAGTGCCTGCAGGCGTCGCCGTCGTTCTGGTCGAAGCAGCGCTTGACCGGTATCAACACCTTCTCCCTCGTCGGGACCACCCTGCAGCCGGTCGACACCTGGACTCTGGCCCAGTCGTTCCCCGAGACCGGTGACACCTCCACCCCATCGCTCTGGCTGGACTCGGTGCAGCACACCGGCAAGGCCGGTGGCCTCGCCGACATCACTCTGCCCAAGACCGTGTTCGGCGGTGACCTGATGCCGAACCGGGTCGACGCTGCCGAGGGCAGGCCCGCACTGAACCGCAAGCGCATCACCAGCGTCACCAACGAGACCGGCGGTCAGACCCTCGTCACGTACAGCGCCAAGGAGTGCACCCCGACCACGCTGCCCACGGCCCCGGACACCAACACCAAGCGCTGCTACCCCTCGTGGTGGACCCCGGACGGCTACGTCGACCCGGTCAAGGACTGGTTCCACAAGTACCTCGTCACCCGCATCGACGAGAACGACACCACCGGCGGAAGCGGCTCGGAGTCGAAGGTCACCAGCTACGAGTACACGAATGGGCCGAACTGGCGTCGCGACACGGGTGAGTTCACCCTGGACAAGCATCGTACGTGGAACGACTTCCGCGGATACGGAACCGTCCGCACCTACACCGGTGCCACCAACCGGGTGAAGACCGAGAGCACCTACTACCTCGGCATGGCCGGTGACACCCTCGCCAACGGCGCACCCCGGGCCGTTCCCGTCGTGAACGGCGTCACGGACCGC
The DNA here is from genome assembly GCF_042743475.1 of Streptomyces sp. NPDC059534. Taxonomy (NCBI): domain Bacteria; kingdom Bacillati; phylum Actinomycetota; class Actinomycetes; order Kitasatosporales; family Streptomycetaceae; genus Streptomyces; species Streptomyces sp. NPDC059534. The sequence continues at coordinate 31,849 of NZ_JBHWAQ010000052.1, read as the reverse complement.
GAGGACTTCGCCGGACGCGTCGCCTCCAGCTCGACCTACGACAAGGACGGCACCGGCGGGAAGATCGTCACCAGGACCACGCACACCCCATGGGCGTCCGCCGCGACGGCCACCCAAGTGGTCAAGGGCATCACCGACCCCGACAAGCCGAACGACCCCGCTCCCGTGCTCCAGCCCAGGACGGCGTACCTCTCGGGAACCGAGACCGAGAAGGCCGGCACCCTCCTCGACGACGGCACCACCTGGCGCACGCTGACCGTGACCCGAAGCTTCGACAGCACCTACGGGCTGCTTATCTCAGAGTCCGATGACGGCGCGGGAACCGTCGAGACCCGCTGCACCTACACGGACTACGTCACACCGGACACGACGAACTGGCTCATCGCGTACCCCAGCGAAGTCGTCACCACCGACAATGTGTCGTGCCTCTCGCGGCCGAACGAGGTCACTGGCCGAGCCCGCACCTACTACGACAACCAGGTGCTGGGAGCAGCGCCTGAGCCGGGCAAGGCCAACCCCACCAAGACGGAACAGCTCTCCGGTCATGAGAGCGACCTGACTCCGGTATGGGACACGGTCTCGCAGGCCACCTACGACCAGTACGGACGTGTGGGGATCGCCAAGGGTCAGGACGGCCAGCCGGTCACCACGACCTACACCCCGGACACCGGCGCGCAGCCCACGACCGTCAACGTCAAGAACGTCAAGAACCACACCACGACCACCACCCTCGACGGCATGCGTGGCCTCGCCCTGACGTCGAAGGACGCCAACAACCGCACCTCGAGCAGTGAGTACGACGCACTGGGCCGGCTGACCAAGGGCTGGAGCACGGGCCGCGCGACCACCACAGAGCCCAATGCCGCCTTCACCTACAACCTCTCCAACAGTCTCCCGTCGACCATCACGACGAAGAAGCTCTACGAGAACGGCGTGTGGGGCACCAGTACCACCTTCTACGACTCGCTCCTGCGTGCTCGTCAAACCCAGGCCGACGCCACCGGAACCACTGGCCGACTGGTCAGCGACACGTTCTACGACGACCACGGCCGCGCCTATCTCTCCAACGCGCCCTTCTACAACAGCGCAGCCGTTTCGAACACGATGCTGGTCGTCACGCCCAACCAGATCCCGCAGGCGACGCGCAGCGAGTACGACGGGCGCAGCCGCGTCACCGGGCATGTCCAGCTCTCTCTGAACGTGGAGAAGTGGCGCACCGGCACCACCTACGGTGACTACTGGACCGCCAGCGTCCCGCCCGCGGGTGGCACTGCCACCCTGACGGTCACCGACGTGCGTGGCCGTACGACGGAAGAGCGTCAGTACAAGGACCGCAATCCGCTCATCGGGGCCGCGGCAAGCCAGTACGAGAAGACAACCCGGAGCTACGACAAGTCCGGTCTGCTGGCCTCCATCACCGACTCGTCCAAGCGGAACTCCTGGACCTACACCTACGACCTCCGCAACCGACAGGTCGCGGCGACCGACCCGGACAAGGGCGCCAGCACCACTCGCTACAACGCCGACGGCCGCGTGGAATCAGTGACCGACGGCCGCCGAAGCATGACCCTCGCCACCACCTACGACGAACTGGGCCGCAAGACCAGCCTGCGCAGCGGCTCGGTCACCGGCACCAAGCTCGTCGAGTGGACCTACGACATGACGGGCGGTCTCGGGCTGCCTGCCACGTCCACCCGCTACGACTCCTCTGTCACGGCGAACGCCGCATACAAGACCGCGGTCAGGGGATACGACGCCACCGGCCGGCCCACGGGAACGACCGTGACCATCCCGTCAGTGGCCGGTGAGGAACTGCTCGCAGGCACCTACACGGTCGCCACCACAGCCACGCCGGTCAGCGGACTGCCGGAAACCGCCGCCTACAGCACCACCAACACCAACGCCACCACGCACCTGCCCGCCGAGACCGTCACCAACCACTACGGCGCGCAGGACATGCTCGGCGTTGTCGACGGCACCCTCGGCCAGGCATACCTCCGTGGCGCCGCCTACACCCCTTACGGAGAGCTGGCTCAGGCTCAGCTCGGCAACCTCGGCAAGATCGTCACCCAGACGAATTCCTACGAGGCGTCCACGCGGCGTCTGATCAGCTCCAAGACCGACCGCGAGGCGACCGGCCCGGCCACCCCGTCCAGCATCACCTACAGCTACGACCCCGCCGGCAACATCACGTCCATCCGCGACGCCCAGGACGACGGCGCCTCCCTCGACCAGCAGTGCTTCGCCTATGACTGGGCGCGCCGCATCGCCGAGGCGTGGACCTCGGGTGACGCCTGCGCGAGCAAGCCCGTCAACGGCACCGGCACCCCGAACCTGGGCACCGTCGACCCCTACTGGACCAGCTGGACCTTCACCGACACCGGCCAGCGGAAGACCGAGACACTCCACAAGGCCGGCCCCATCACGGCCGACACGACCCGCACCTACGGCTACCCCACCACCACCGGCGCCGCCCAGGCCCATGGTGTCCGCACCGTCACCGCCACCGGGGGTGCCACCGGATCGGACACCTACACCTACGACGACGCCGGCAACCTCACCAAGAAGGTCCCTGCCAATGCCGGCCCGGTCCAGGACCTGATCTGGAACGAAGAGGGCAAGCTCGCCACCTCCACCGTCTCGGGCAAGACCACGTCGTTCCTCTACGGCGCCGAGGGCACTCGGATGGTGAAGCGCGACCCGACCACCACCACGCTCTACCTGCCCGGCGGCCAGGAACTCGCCCTCACCCGCAAGGCCGGCACGACTCCCGCCGCCCTCACGAACGGCACCCGCTACTACACCGTTCCCGGCGGCTCCGCCATCCGGACCAGCAGTGACGGCAAGGTCCGCCTCCTCGTCGGCGACCACCACAACACCAACACCCTCTCCTTCAGCGCCACCACCCTCACCTTCAACCGTCGAAAGTCCCTCCCTTACGGTGGGCAGCGCGGCGCCGCACCCGCCTTCTGGCCCGGCTACAAGGGCTTCGTCAACGGTGACATCGACCCGACCACGGGCTTGACCCACATCGGCGCCCGCGAGTACGACACCAGCCTCGGCCAGTTCATCAGCGCCGACCCTCTTCTGGAGATCGACAAGCCCCAGACCCTCAACGGCTACAGCTACGCAGCACAGAACCCCGTCACCTTCTCCGACCCCACGGGCCTCGGAACCGATGACGGCACCGGCCACACCGAACGGCCAGGAAAGAAGTCCGGGGAAGGTACGGGCAAGCCCCGTGGTGGGACCGGGAAGCCTGGCAACAAGCCCAACCCGAAGCCCAAGGCCGACGACTCGACCGGCAAGTCGACGGGAGGGTCCAGGAGCGATGTCGAAAGGAAGAAGTGGCTCGATGCTCGCGTAGAGTGGCTGAAGAGGCCCGACAATCCGATCATCGGAAGCTATCTCAACCAGATTCGGGAAATCGACGACTCGGTCTGCCGACGTGGATCGCGCGACGGATGCGGATATGCCGGAAGGGCATCGGACGAGTATCTCGATGAGATGATCCGAAAGATCGCCTCACTGATTGACGAGTCGAGCGCAGATTTCAGCAAGAAGCACTTCGATCTCCTCACCAAGCCGAACTCGAAAGTCACCACCAATGGCTTCACGACGGGTGAGTACCAGATCGCGTGGGACTTGGCGGCGAAGGGGGCGAAGGTGGACTTGATTCCGGAAGGATCCGGAAAGAGTGCTGACGCCTATGTGAACGGTGCTGCGGCAGAATTCAAGGCCGCACAGAGCACCAAAGCCTCGGCCATCGAGAGGAATCTGCGGACCTCCAAGGGCAAGGGTGCGAAGGAAGTGTACATTCACATGCCCCCGGGGACGGAGTCCGTTGACGCCATGGAAACCGCGACCAAATACTTCAATAACAACTCGGTAGACTTCGAAAGGTACGTGATCTACAGCCGGTCCAACAGTATCTTCGAGTCCGGTTGGACCGTCTCCGGGACTCCCGATGGAAGCCCTGAATGCACAAGCGAGTGGGGTTGTGGCTGATGTCGATCGACGCCGAACTGCACATCCGATGGGGTGCGGGAGAACAGCCGCTCGAAGAGCGCTTGGCTGAAGCCCTTGCGCTCAATCCCGACCCCGTCAACCCGGCTTGGCGCGAAGGGCTGGCACCGGACGGATCGCGCTATGGCGTACGGGTCAGTACCGATGCCGGTGACATCGTCGGGCCGACCGTGTATTCCCCTGGCATCAGCACCGGACAAGAGACCCCTCGATACTCCGTAATGCTCCATGTCTCCCCGAACCGCGTGGGGGACGACGTGGAGGATGGATTCGCATCGATGCGCTCCTACTGCCGCCAGATCATCGAAACCCTGAAGCATCGATGGAAAATCATCGAATACGCCTTCGCTGTGGAATCAGACGGCCTTGTCAACTACGGCCTGACGGCATCGGCGAGCCAACTCTCCGGCGAGTACGCGGATCTGCATGTGTGGATCGGATCTCAAACTCCCTTCGATCTGGAATCTTTCATCACTTCGGTCGAATTCTCTTCTGTCGATGCACCTGCGGCGGCAGTCGGGAAAATACTCGGTTCTTCAGACCCGGGCGAGATCGTCGAGTCACTGACGGAGCGCGTTTCTGAACTGGACCATCAGAGAATGCTTGTCATTTCTGGAGTGCGGTCAGAAGAGGCGAATTCGGTGATGGAATCACTCGTCTCTGAAGTCAGTACGCAATTCCCGGGCATCGACTTGGCGATCTGGATCGACGGCGTTCTTCACAGATACGAAGTAGAGCTCCTCCCTCTCTCCGCGACGCGACAGTAGCGGGGCGGACCATCCCAGGGCCGGATTCTGGCAGCCATCACGCTGCCAGAATCCGGCCTTCGCGCTGACCAGACCCCTGACGTCCCCGGAGACTTCATCATGGGCGCCTCGGTGCTTCCCAGGGGAACGCCTCCTACCTGACTCGCGCCAGCGGTGCAGCCGTTCTGGTAGCCGATCTCGGTCGCTGGAGCTCGGTGTCGGAGTCCGCGCTGGGGCGACTGTTGGAGGCGGACCTGCGGACGCGGCCGCGCCGTATCGTCATCGTCAACTCCCCACACGAACCACTCCTGTAGGCACGAACCATTCTGCGCGCGGTGAAGTTCGCGGTCCGCTGGACGGAAACCGGCGGCTGCGAGTTCACCGAGGCGACCGCGCGGCTGGCCCACATTCCGGCGGGCGCGTGGGACGACCTGCCACCGGCGACGCGCTCGTGCTCCGCGGCGGCAGAACCCTGTACGTCGTGAAGGGCCCGGCCGGCCTCGCCCGGCAGGAGTTCGCCGACCCTGCGAACGTCCACCGTCTCGCGCTCTTCCCCGAGGAAATGACCACCAAGGAGTTGGCGACCGGCAGGAGCGGCCCCTGGGCGGCCGTGCCGTACGCCTGGAAAGGCGAGGCCGATAGGGAGCTGGATGTCCGGAACGTGGTTGCGCGGCGCCGTACTCCGGTTCCGTCGCCGAAGGGGAACGGTCTGCGCCACGTCGCCTTCGCCGGAGCGGACCTGTACCTCGGCTACCGTAACGGCGACGTCCGGCGCTTCCACTTCACCGATGGCGCTTGGCACGCCGCCGGCGTCCGACGACTGCCCGCATCCATCGTGGGCCTGCGGACTCTGGACGAGACCGACCTCCGCAAACGGGACCCGTGACGAGTGGCAGCGCTACGTAGGCGCCGGACAGCCCTACGCACCGGTCTGCGCCGACCGACCCGGAGGGAGTTGGCAGCCGTGATCCCCCCGGACCGTCGGACGAGGGGGCGTCACCGGACCGACGAGCAACTGTTCCGTATCCTGCGATGCTCGACATCCCGTACGAGCTGGTCGAGCACGTCTCCTGACTCATCTACGCCCGAAGGCGTGAACTGAACTCGCCATGGAGACGGCTCGGCTGCTTCAAGCAGGCACTTCTCTTCCTGGCCCACCTGCGGAAGAACGAGACGTTCGCCCAGCTCGCGGCCGGGTTCGGTGTCTCGGTCGCGACGGCCTGGCGCTACGTCGACGAGACGATCGAGGTGCTCACCGCCGGGGCACCGGGCCTGCACGAGGCCCTCACCGGACTGGGCGAGGGCGATCACGTGATCGTCGACGGCACCCTCATCCCCACGACCGCATCAAGGCGGACGAGCCGTACTACTCGCAGAAGCACAAGCAGCACGGCATGAACGTGCAGGTCATCGCGCGCCCCGACGGCACACCGCTCTGGTTCTCCCGAGCGACACCGGGCCGCACCCACGACCTGACCGCCGCGCGTGCCCACGGCATCGTTCAAGCCTGTCTCACCCGGCAGATCCTCGTCCTCGCGGACCGCGCCTACCAGGGCGCCGGCACTGCATTCCGAATCCCGTACTATCGCCACCGCGAACAGCCCGAGCGCTAACAGCAGTTCAACCGCGACCACGCCCGACTCAGAGCACCCGGCGAACGCGCCTTCGCACAGCTGAAGTCCTGGCGGCTGCTCTGCCGAGCGCGATGCTCCACCCGCCGTATCGGCACCATCGTCCAGGCCGTCCACACCCTGCTGACCTGCAGCTATGCAGGATGAAACGGCTCACTGGAACAGCTGCGCCGACCGGTGCAGGACGAATGGCCGCCGATGCTTCTTCCGGCTACGCCGAGCATTCGCCTGCTGAATGGATCGAGCCAGGCGGATCACGCTTTGCCACGTTCGTCAAGATGCCTGTGGGGTGCAGGCGTTGTACGGTGAAGGAGAGAGGCGTCGCAGCCCGTGCAGTAGGTCAAGGGCGTGATGCCACGGGTCGCCATTTCGGGTCCTTTCATCGACGGGGAACGAGAGTTCCGTCCAGGAGCATGGTCGGTGAACCGGGGTTCATGAGTCAGCAAGATGGGTGTCACCTACGGGGCGACTTGGCTGACATTCCCAAGGCAACCCACGAGATATTCAAGGGCAGCACCGCACCAAGCGACCACGGCTGCGCCCAGTCCCGTCCCCGCCGACTCTCCCTGGCATAACGACAGCCAGTGGTTCTATGACGGGTGTACGAACCGGAGAACAAGATGGCTGCGGAATTCGATAAGATCGCAATATGGTTCGTTGCATTCATCCCGATGCCCGTTGTCCAGGTGCTGGATGACTGCTTTCACGGCGACGGCCGGGACTTCAGTTCCGATCCCAATGAGCAGCGTCTCCGTGTGCGGTCAGACATCGTCGTGTCCGGATTCCTGGCGGATGACCCACAGGAGACGGACTTCCATCAGTGCGGCGAAACGCTGAAACTGGACTGTGCGACAACTGAGGTCCTGGCCACGGCGACTGCCGGCACCGACGGGATGTCGTTCCATCACTTCAACGTCGGAAACACCTTCCCCGACCCCGAGGGCGGAGTGGTCGACAACCCGAACGAGTTCTGTGTCAACTTCCTCTACGACGGCGCTTCCTCCAATCCCCTGGCCGGGGCGGTATCACCCGACGTGGACATGAATGCCTTCGTCACGATCGATCCGATCGGCCGTACAGTGTCTCTTAGAGGGGCGACCAACGCATTCCCCGACTACGAGGCATACGCGAGCGTCGACGACGGCGCACCCGTAGTCCTCTTTCGGCAGAAGCACTCGCTCGACCCAGTTTTCGGGCTCCCCGGTGGCGCCGACCAGACCGTCAGCGCCATGGTTAGCGTCTAAAGACTCACCGACGAGATAGGCGCATTCCCGTGTCCGTCGTCGTCCCGGCTCGGTAGTCAAACCCTTGCACGAGGGCCTGGTCCCGGTAGCCGCCGGGTCCGGGGCCTCGTCATTCCGGCTCTCGATGCGCAACTGCGCCGACTGCTGCAGGCTGCAGGAGTTCTCCCTACGTTCTGAACGGAGGCAGCCGGGACACAGGGTGGCTGGGCGGCATGCCTGCCGGCCCTCTGACAGTGATCTCCCGCTGCACCAAGGGCTCTCACTCGCTCGGGTGTGAGACGCTCCGTTGAGAGCGAAGAAGTATGCAAGAGGGCTTCGTGTGCACGGAGTTGCACTGAGGTACTGACGCGTCGGAGAGGGTCGATGGAGCTGTTGGGGGAGTGGGACGCGCCGGTGCTCGGGCCGTACCGGCTGGTGGCCGAGCTGGGGCGGGGCGGTATGGGACGCGTGCTGCTTGGTGTCACGCCGGACGGGCGTCTGGCCGCGGTTAAGGTGGTGCGCTCTCAGTTCGTGGAGGACGACGGATTCCGTACACGCTTCCGCCGTGAGGTGGAAGCATCCCGAAGGGTGTCTGGCGCGTATACGGCCGCTGTGGTCGACGCGGACGCGGACGCACCGCTGCCGTGGCTGGCTTCGGTGTTCGTTCCTGGCCCACCTCTGAGCGAAGTCGTGGAAAACGTCGGTCCATTGCCGAAGAAGGCGGCGGCGCGCCTGGCCGCAGGTCTCGCCGCCGCCCTGGCCGAGATCCACCGGGCCGGGCTGATCCATCGAGACCTCAAGCCGTCCAACGTGCTGCTCGCCGTGGACGGGCCCCGAGTCATCGACTTCGGGATCGCACGGGCAACCGACAGCCAGGGCGGCACCGAAATCACCCACACGGGCTGGCTGGTCGGATCCCCCGCCTTCATGTCCCCGGAACAGGCCGAGGGGCGTGAACTCACCCCGGCCAGCGACGTGTTCTCGCTCGGCACGGTGCTGATCCATGCCTGCACCGGGCAGAGCCCGTTCGCGGGTCCCGCTGCGCCACAGACCCTCTACAACGTCGTACACACCGAACCCGACCTCGCGTCGCTCCCGGACGAGCTGCGCGGCCTCGTGGCACGGTGCCTGGCCAAGAACCCGTCCCAGCGGCCCACTCCGGCCGGGATCCTGGAGTCCCTTGGGCGGCTCGCCCCGTCCGCACGGCCCTGGCCTGCCGCCGTACACGCCCTGATCGACACGCAGCACGCCGAGATCCTTCGAGTCCTCGACTTGCCCGAATACGGCGGCGTGCTCGTGGAATCCGGGACCGCGACGCTCGTCCGAACCGTGCCGTCCGCGGACGGCACCCCGCGCCTGTCAGGGCACGAGGAGCCAGCCCCCCAGGATGTCGGCCCTCCGACTGGCGCCGGTCTCGCGGACCTGCCGACCGAGACCGCGGTCCCGCCGAAGGCCGGACCGTCCGCTGACCGGGTTCCCCTGGCCGGCGCCTCGACGGCCGAGCCATCCGACAGGCTGCCAGAGGATCCGGCCCGACTCCGGCGTCCGAGCCGCCGTGCGCTCCTGCTCGGCTCCCTGGGCGCCGGTGTCGCCGCGGCAGTCGCCGTCCCGCTCACCTGGGACCGGCGCTCCGGTCCCTCCGGCCAGGGAGGTTCCGGGGCGTCTCCGTCGCGGAGCACATCACCGTCGGTGACCCCGAGCACCTCCCGGTCCACGTCGCCCTTCCCCGAGCGGACGTCCAAGTTCATCGTGTCCAGCAAGTCGGACACCATGCTGAGCACCGCGGAGTTCAGCCAGGACGGCAGGTACATAGCCGTCGGTGACCAGGACGGCGGCGTCGTGCTGTGGCACAGCTCCACCTTGGAGATCGCGGCCGTCCTCGGCAGGTCCGAGGTGAACTTCGACAACACGACCAGCGACCTGACGTTCAGCCCGGACGGCTCACTGCTCGCGAGCGTCGACGACTACGCGACGATCACACTGTGGGACGTCGCATCCCGGAAGAAGGCCGCGACCCTTCACGGTGACAAGAGCCAGCAGAAGTCCTGGGTGACGGACTACCTGAGCTTCAGCCAGGACGGCAGAACCCTGGCATTCAGCGCGAACCGCACGATCGCGCTGTGGGATGTCAGGTCCCGCGACAAGATCGCCACCCTGATCGACGCCCCGGACGACGACGCGGAGTACGTCGCCGAAGACCATATAAAGGGCGTGGCGTTCACCCGGGACGGCCGCACCATCGTCTCGTGCAACGAGCTCGGGAAGCTGCGCTTCTGGGACATCCGCCAGCAGAGGGTCACCGCCACTGTCCAGGGGAGGGAGGAGGGCCTGCTCGACCTCGTCGCCAGCCCGGACGGCCGGGTGCTCGCGGCTGCCGCTCTGGGAGGGGTGACCCTGTGGCGCTCGGACAGCCGTAAGGAGATCGAGACCCTGCCCTTCAGCAACGAGTGGGTCAGCACCCTGGCGTTCAGTTCGGACGGTAAGTTCCTGGCCGCCGCCGAGCACGGAGGGGCGGCCCAGGTCTGGTCCACCACCACCTGGAATCCCACCCACAAGTTCGACCAGTGGATCAACGAGGCGACGGATCCTCTCAGGGGGGCTATGTCGGATTCACCCATGCCGAACAACCTCTCCTTCAGCCCCGACGGCAAGCTCCTGGTCGAAACCCTGGACTACCACCTGATCGTCTGGAAGCTTGGCTGATCACCAGAGGACGTGGCAGGTGTTGCTGCTCCGGCCGCGAGGGGACCAGAGCGTGAGACAGGACGCCATGTCCCTCGAATGAGACGCCCGGGAACGCCCAGGCCGTCGCGACGGAGCAGGGTATTCCAGATGAGGGCCGCAACGGCACCGGGATGGCATTCATGCCATCCAGCTGAGACCCGCAGGTCGAACGCGTCGTCCGTTCGAGTGACTCCGCACCGGGCCGGCGCCGGTGCGGACGCCCCGTTTGTCATTCGGCCGAGTGTCGGGGCCTCTGGGGTGAGTCGTTGAGGGATCGCTCGGCTTGCCAGCGGTCGAGCCACCACTGGAACAGCTCGTCGCTCGGCGGTCCGCTCCAGCCGATGTCGTCGCCGGCCGCGGCGATGTAGCCGTCCAGGGTCAGGTTCATGCCGTAGATCGGTTTCCGCATGGCCGAGCCTTCCGTTCGTGGGTGACCGGCGCATAGACCAGCGTGGCGCGGGAAACTCATCGGTGCGCGATCTGGGCTCGCCGGTAGCCTCGTGCTCGGGGCTCAGCGTGGTGCACTCGGCCGACTCGGACAAGCTGGATCCACACGTGGTGCAGGCGGCGGGAGAGCGCATCTCGACCTGCAACGCTGCTGCCGCACAGCAGGGATTCCGGACAGTCCGACGATTACGTGGTACAGCGCCGATACGGGCGCCGGGGGCACTTTCCCCGTAGCAAACGCGCCTTCAGTGAGGTTCGGTATGTGGATCGATCGACTGGTGGAAGTCACTCATCGGGAGCCCGTCCGTGCGGACATGGCGTGGGGTGAGACCGAGGAGAGTCTCGGCCTGGCCCTGCCCGAGGATTACAAGCGCCTTTACGCGCCGTACCGGCTCTATCAGCCCGGCCAAGTGGGGCTCATTCCCTGGGGGTTCAGCCAGACCGAAGGCGAGTACTACTGGCTGACCGGCGGTGAGGAGCCGAGCAAGTGGCCCATCGTGACGCGTGGGCGAGGGTACCGGGAGTGGCATCAGGTCGACATGTCCACACCGGAGTTCATCTACCGCGTGGTGGCCGATCCGCAGTTCGAGCCCTTCTCGATCGCGGCAGTGGTACCAGAGCCCTTCTTCGCGCCTGCTCCAGAGAAACACGTTCTGAACTTGACGTTGGTTCGTCGGGTCACTCGATCCGTCGATCCTGGTTCGGTTGGCGCTGCGGCGGTGCTTCCCTCACTTGGAGCTTCGCCGTGACACAGGCGTGGGGAGGGCGTGGCTGAATGCCACACCCTCCCCACGGTGCCGGCGGCTGCCCGCTTCGCTGGCGGGTGTTGCGATCCGGCCGCCAGGTCAGTGCGTCGACAGGCGCGGCGTGCGCGGCGGCTGCGTGCGCCGACTGCCGGTCTTCTCGAAGGCCGCCGCGAGGGACAGCAGGGCGTTGTCGTCGTAGGCACGGCCCGCGAAGGTCAGGCCGACGGGCATGCCGGTGTCCGTCATGGTGCCCATGGGCACGGTCACGGTCGGGATGCCGAGGTGGCGGGGGACCAGGTTGCCGTTGGCGACCCAGACGCCGTTGCGCCAGCCGAGGTCGGCGGACGCCACGCTGACGTCCATGTCCGCGGGGCCGACGTCGGCTACCGCGGGGAAGACCACCGCGTCCAGGCCCAGTCCGTCCATCCACAGCTCCAGGTCGACGCGGCGCGTTTCCTCCAGCCCGCGCAGCCCCTGCTCGAGGTGCGGCATGTCGGTGAGGGACGCGTACGGGCGCTCGCGCACGAAGCGGGGGTAGTCGCCGATGGTGTCGTCGAAGCCGTCGTACCGGTCGGGCAGTTCGCCCTCCTGCTTGGGCCAGATGCGGGCGCCGTCGACGTCGGCCAGGGTGGAGAGCGCCGGGTCGCCGTTGGCGCGCAGGAAGTCGTCCCAGGCCCAGGCGGACAGGTCCTCGATCTCGAAGGTGAGGTACTCGCGGCTGACCAGTCCGCGGGTGAGCAGCGAGGGTGCTCCGGGGCGGTCGGACTCGTAGTTGGACACCACGGGGAAGTCGACCTCGACCACCTCGGCGCCGGCGGCCTCCAGGTCGCGGCGGGCGGCTTCCCACAGGGTGATCACCGAGGAGCGCGTGTCGATGCGCTGCCCGGTCTGGCCGCCGATGCCTCCGCCGGGGTTCGTGCCGGCGGCGGGGTCGGCGTTGATGTACATCCGGGGCACGCCGACGCGCTTGCCGGCGAGCGCGCCGGAGGCGGCCTCGGCGTCGGCGGGCGCGAGGGCCGGGTAGGAGGCGGGGCGTACCTGCGACGGCGAGGGCAGCGCTATCCACGGCTGTGCGCGCCACAGGTCCCCGCGCGTGTGCGGGTCGTCGGCGACGATGACGTCGAGCAGTTCGAGCAGGTCGGCCATGGTGCGGGTGTGCGGAACCACGACGTCCATGGTCGGTACGAGCGGCCAGTTGCCGCGGACCGAGATCACGCCGCGGCTGGGGGTGTAGGCGCACAGCGCGTTGTTCGAGGCGGGGGCGCGGCCCGAGGACCAGGTCTCCTCGCCGAGGCCGAACGCACCGAAGGACGCTGTCGTCGCCGTGCCGGAGCCGTTGGAGGAGCCGGAGCCGTAGGCGCTGGTGAGCCAGTCGGCGCTGTACGGGCTCTCCGCGCGGCCGTACACGCCGCGCTGCATGCCGCCGTTCGCCATGGGCGGCATGTTGGTCAGGCCGATGAGGACCGCGCCGGCCGCGCGCAGCCGCTCGATGGCGAAGGCGTCGCGCTGGGCGACGAGGTGCTCGAACGCCGGGGAGCCGGACGCGGCCGTGAGCCCCTCGGCGAGGTAGCTGTCCTTCGCGGTGTACGGGATGCCGTCCAGCGGGCCCAGCGTCTCGCCGCGGGCGCGGCGGGCGTCGGCTGCCTCCGCTTCCGCCCGGGCGTGCGGGTTCATCACGACCATCGCGTTCAGAGCGGTGGCCGTACCGGGCCGGTCGTAGGCGTCGATCCGCGCGAGGTAGGCGTCGAGCAGTTCGACCGCGGTCGTCTCGCCCTTCTCCAGCGCTGAGCGCAGGTCGGCGATACAGGTCTCCACGACATCGAATCCGCGCGTCATGTGGGTGTCTCCAGGGTGGTGGGTAGGGCAGGCGGGCCGGTGGCCGTCGGGGCGGCCACGCACAGTCGGCCGTCACACTCCCCATCGCATTGACTTGATTTTCAGTCTAGACTAGAGGTCTAGATTCTCGGAACCTAGACTTGGGGCCTGGATTTCCGTAACTGAAAGTGAGCTCATGTCGACGTCAGAGACCGGGTCGGCTCTGCCTGAACGCCTCCCCCCGCCGAAAGGCGTGATCGGGTCGGCAAGCGCCGAGACCGGCGCCGCATCGAGGCCCGCGGCCCGGGTCCCGATCGACAGGAAACGTCAGCCCAGCGGGGACGAGGCGCGGGAGCGGGCCATGCGGGCCGCCATCAGCGTCATCGCCGAGAAGGGCACAGCGGCCCTGCGGATGTCCGACATCGCCGCCCGGGCCGGCATGAGCACCGGCCACATCCTCTACCACTTCGGCAAGAAGGACCGGCTCCTGCTCGAAGTCCTCGCATGGAGCCAAGCGGACCTCTGGACCCGGTTCCAGCAGGCCGCCGACCAGGCGGCGTCTCCTGCCGAGAAGCTGGACGTGTTCGTCCGCTTCTACCTGCCCCGCGACCAAGGAGACGAACGCTACGCACTGTGGACGCAGGTGCTGGCCCAGCGCCACGACGAAGTAGGCCGGCAGATCCTCACCGAACTGCTGGACGGCTGGGACGAGCGCCTGGAAGCCATCCTCCGTGAGGGCCGGAACCGGGGAGACTTCGCCGATGTGGACCTCCGCGAGTTCACCATCAGGGCCGTAGCCATGCTCAGCGGGCTCTCCGAAGACGTGATGTTCGGACGGCCCCGCTGGCAGCACACCTCCGCCCACGCGTTCGCCCTGTCCGCCCTCCAACGCGAACTGCGTCCTACCGATCAGCGCTGACGACGGGTGGAGCCACTGCTCCCGACGCGCGTGGGACACACCGCGCTCGACATCAGGACCACCAGGGTGCTCACGCCGTTCGGCGCGGCTGCTTCGAGACCAACGACCGCAGGCCGCGTTGCCCGCTCCTGAGGACGGGACCTGGTGACCACAGGCGTCACCAGCGGAATCGATCGGGCTCCGGAAGATCACCAGGGAGTGCGGGGCGTCAGGTCACGCCACTGCACCCCCGTCCGCACCCGATACAGAACCCCGTTGATCACCTGACGATGATCCCGCCACCTGCCACACCGCCCGTCGCTCACCGACAGAAGCGGCTCTGAGCGAGCCCACTCCTCGTCCGTCAGATCACCGCGACCAGTCACACCAAGCTAACGAGTCGGATGATCGGACAGGCATGACTGCTCTACTGCGCCAAGGGCTACGGCAGCTCGTGGCGCACCAATGCACGCGCGAACGGTTCACCGGTCCTTCGCGCGTATGCCATCCGCTCGCGCACCTCGCTGAGTGTGCGCGGACGATATCCAGGGCCGCCGCAGCAACTCTTGTGGAAGCGGACACCGGCATTCAAAAGTACCGACAGGGTCCGCCAGGCAGCAATGTCCCGCCGCCGCGGCGTTGCGAAGGCGGAACCCACATGGATCAACGGATCGGCACAGCGTGGGCAGAGCCGATCGTGGTCACCGAGGTAAGGCTGCTTGTAGGAGGCCCGACAAGGCAGGCAGACATAGGAGGTCTTCGTGTAGGCCATGCTGGCCAGAGTACGGCCGGTCCGGAATGAACTCGACCAGGTTTTCCGTGACATTCAGCAAGATCGAAAGGCAGACTCTAGAGGGGCTGGTACCGGCAACTGCTTTACCGACGGGCGGTGCGTGACGGGGCATGCCGCTCATGGGACCTCTCGGTACAACACCGCATGCCCAGAGGGGGATTATCCGGTCGTTTGATGAGGTTTCTTCCGGTGCCAGGTGACGGCCACGGTGAAGTTGGCGGTCGTACTGGCAGCAGCGATGAAGGCACCGGCCTCGGCGTGCAGGTCAAGGCCGAACTCGACGTGGATCTCGTCAGGTGACTCGGTGATGGCACGGAGTTGGGCGACCACGCCCTGCACCGCGGGCCGCGCACAGCGTACGGCTTCCTCGAAGGTCTTTTGCGCCCGTTCGGTTACCGCGGTGTCGCGGAGTCCGCGGGTCACCATCCCGGCTGCCGGCTCCCTGACCTCGATCAGTACGGTGGCGCCATCCGCCGTGGGAAATTCAACCAGACGTCCCATTCCGGCGCTCCCTTCCCTCGCAGTTCCTTCGCTAAAGGTCGGCGGCTGGCCATAGGCGTGCGGTGTGGTCGGAACTGCCGGTGGCGATCCGGGTACCGTCGGGGCTGAACGCCACCGCGTTCACGCCGGCACTGTGACGTACTTCGAGCAGCTGCTGACCGGTGGTGGAGTCCCACACCCGGGCGGTGTGGTCGGAACTGCCGGTGGCGATTCGGGTGCCGTCGGGGCTGAACGCCACCGCGTTCACGCCGGCACTGTGACGTACCTCGAGCAGCTGCTGACCGGTAGTGGAGTCCCACACTCGGGCAGTGTGGTCGGAACTGCCGGTGGCGATCCGGGTGCCGCCGGGGCTGAACGCCACCGCGTTCACGCCGGCACTGTGACGTACCTCGAGCAGCTGCTGACCGGTAGTGGAGTCCCACACCCGGGCACTGTGGTCGGAACAGCCGGTGGCGATATGGGCGCCATCCGGACTGAACGCCACCGCGTTCACGAAGGCCCACCCGTGGCCTCCATGGCGAAGGTCGGGCAAGTCCTCGCGGATGCCCGCGGCGTCCCACACCCGGACCGTGGCATCCAAACTGCCAGTGGCGATCCAGGTGCCCCGTGGGTCGAACGCCACCGCGTTCAGGCCGGCAGCGTGGCGTACATCGAGCAGCAGGCGGCCAGTGGCGGCGTCCCACACTCGAGCAGCACGGCCTGCGTTGCCCGTGGCGATCTGCCGGCCGTCCGCGCTGAACGCCACCGCGGACACGTCGGAGCGCACGCCTCCTCCTCTGACCTTCAACCGCTCCCCACCGGCGGTGTCGTAGACGCGGACCCACCGGGATTTGCCTGCGACGGCGATGCTCAGGCCGCTCGGATTCCACGAGAGGGAAAGGACCTCGTCCTTGAAGTCGATACTGGTCAGCTCGGGCGGATTGACAGCAATCTCGCCCCGAGCGACATCGGCCAGCGCCGCGAATTCGTCCGCCGCATCCGCTTGCACGGTCGTCAACTCGGTGATCGTGTCCCGTACCTTCGCCCAGTCTTGTGCGGCCGCATGCTCGTGCAGTGCGGTGCGCAGCCCGGCGATCCTTTGACAGACGGCGCGTCGCTGGACAGCGTCGCGATAACCGCCGTCGGCCGCGAGTTCGCCGTAGCGGGCAGAGGCATCAGCCCAGTCCCCGGCGTCCTCCGCCGCAAGGGCCTCGGCATAGCGGCGCTCGTGTTCCGCCTCTTGCAGGGACCGGTGGGCGCGGGTGGCCAGGCCGTCGGGGTCGCCGGCGGCCGGGTCGAGCCCACGAAGTTCCTCGCTGACCTCGAGGACAGCCTGCCACCGGCTGGCATCCGCGTGGTAGCGCAGTTCAGCCTCCAGATCTGCGATGGCCTGCCGGGCCTGGCACGATTCGCGCCGTGCGACGGCGTCCAGGTAGCCCTCATCGGTCCGGACAATCTCCGTGTACGCACCGATCGCGGCGGCCCAGTCACCGGCGGCCTCGGCGTCTGTCGCCTGTTCGTAAGTCTCGGAGAGTCGGCGCTGATGGACAGCGGTGTCGCGCAGTGTCACCGCGGCCGGGTAATCCGGGTCGAGCGTGATCAGGTCGTCGAGCAGCTCGATGGCGCGGCCGTGGCGGCCCACACGCACCTCTGCAGCGGCCCTCACGTACAAGGCGCGCAACGGCGCGTCGCGCCGACCACCACCTGGCGGCGTCTGCGGGACCGAGACCTTCGGCGATTCTCCGGCGAAGGTGAACAAGTGCGCGACTTCGCCGCGCACATAAAGCACCGGGGTAATCCACTCCAGGGTGCGGCGGCCGGTACCAAGTATCGCAATCCGTCCACTTTGTGCCGCCTCGTCGATCCGGCGGCCGTAGGCGAGTGCAGTGTAGAAACCATGGGCGAATCGAATGGCCGCCCGGTCGCTCACCGTGAACTGCATCGCGGCGGCCGCGCTGATGCCGCTGCGCACCAGCGTCGCGCCCGTGCTGGAGAAGACGTCCCGCATCCCGCCCTGCGCCGAGGCGCAGGAATTGAGCACGACGAGCCGCGGGGTGGGCCGGGCCTCACCCAGCAGGTCCACCAGCCGCGACGCCTCCACCAGATCGGCGCCGCCACCGCTGTCGACCAGCCCGATCAGGCCCTCATCGGCACTGTCGTCGTAGTCGCCGTGGCCGATGAAGTGCAGCACGTGCCACTCACCCTCCAGCAGGCGCCTGTGCACACCGTCCCAGCTGGCCTGCGGCACCCAGGTCAGCTCGACCCGCCCCGCGGCGATCTGATCGGCCAACGCCTCCTCGAGCCGATCGCGTTCGGCGTCGACGTCCAGCAGGGGCAGCCCGCGCGGTGACGCGATCACCGCCAGAATGCGCAAGGGCGCCTTCACCTGCAACGGCTCGGGCGTGTAGCGGGCGGGAACATGCCGGACGAGCGGCTCTTGCCGGCACAGGTATACCTCGGCATCTGGGTCGAACAGCGTCTCCCACGGCAGCAGCGCGAGCTCCGGCGTCTTCAGCCGCAGGACGATCCGCAGCCGCTCCTGCCTCTCTTGCGCCACCCCGCTGCTCGCCCGGTAGGTCCCGTAGACCGGGCCGGTGAAGAGCGCTTCGAACAGCTGCTGCCCGACCTCGCGCACCGGCGCCTCTATAGCCGACACCGCCCGCCGCGCTTGCACCGAGGACGCCAACACCGTTGCCTCCAGCGCCGCGCGCCGGTTGAGCAGCCCGTCGACGTCGAGCTGGAGCGCGACGCTGGGCTCCCCGCCGGCCGCCGCGTGTACCACCCGCACCTCGTACTCGTCAGGGCGTGTCCTGGAGACTTCCAATTCGAGGTCAGTGGCCATCGCTGCCTCTTTCGCCGCGGATGACCACGGGCAGCTGAGCGGCAGAGCCGCGGCCGACAGATGAGAACCGTCGAAACCGCCTATATGACCATGATGCAGTCCGCTACCCAGGTCCACCAGTGCACTTGTGCCCAGATGTCATGAGGTCCACTGTCTGTCACGCTCAATAACAGATCGAGGGTGCTCGGGGCGTGTGCCAGCTGGAGATATCCCGTCGAACGAGGCACGGCGCACGCTGCTGCTTCTCTGGGTGAGCGGTGCGTGGTGAAGCTTGCCGAGGGTAATTCGTGCAGCTCAGAGCCAGTCCAGCCGCCGGTAGAGAGTGAAAGAGGAGTCTCCGCGCGGGCGAAGGTGCGCTCGACCCGCGCGCGGACTTTACGGTGCTCCTTCCAGGCGCCAGCGCGGCGGCATTCCTGAGGCAGCGAATCGTTTGGGCCCTCAGCCCGGCACGGACAACTCCCAAGACCGGAACGACTCAAGACGCGGGCTTCACAGGCGAACGGGGGAGAGCGGGACGCCTTGCGGCATACCGGAGCACCAAGTCGCCCGCTACCTGCACCTCTTCGACCCGGCACAGCCCGATGCGTGTCCGAGTTGCCACTCGCGGGCCGAAGTAGCCCCGACAGAGCCGTGCGCACAAGAGCGCTTGCACGACAGGCTCCAGGCCGCCGATCCGGGAGAGGTCCGTGATGCCCTCCTCGCCGCCCTGCGAAAAGGGGCGCCCGTACGCCTCTGGATTCACGGTCCCTCCGCAAGCCTGGCCAGACACCACGCAAACCTCGACTCGCTGACCGAAGGCACCGAGCCCGCCATCGCGGCCTTCGACACCACCAAGACCATCGGCCTGGCCTGCGTCGAAGACGACGCCTGGACTTCATCGCGGTTCTGCCGGAAGACAACAGATCCCCACTTGTCGCACGTGGGCCCCGCCCGCTCAGTTGACGAGCCGCCCAAGAGCCGCGAGACCGCCGTCGCCATCAAGGGCACCTGACCCCACGGGTGGGACCTGCTTCGCCTGGCCTCAACCCCTCGCCCATGTGAGGAGAACCAAGAAGCAGTGCCTCGGCCCGGCGCGTCCAGTGCGGCCTCCCCGATGAGCAGGCCGATGCCAGCCGCCGAGTTGGATCCGTAGACACCGAGGAGCAAATGTGCCACCCGCTTCGCGACGTCCCCCGGGCGCGAAGTCGCCTACTTTGTTTGGGCATTAAGGGACCCGGAGCCGAGTAGTCGCCCACCATGGGCATGGGGCATGGCCGTTTACCCGCTTACGGAGATCACCTGTTCGCGTCGGCCTTGGCCGTGGAGCAGCAGGTGTCGCCGGCCGTGCCGCAGTCGCTCGGGGGCTCGTCGGTCGCGGTGGTGGTGAGGGGTGGGGTGGGTGCGCAGCAGCCCTTGCCTTGCCAGGCGTTGATGCCTTCCTTGACGGCGATGGCGGCGATGACGAGGGCGGCGATGGGGTCGGCCCAGGACCAGCCGAGGGTGGCGTTGAGGACGAGGCCGACCAGGAGCACGGCGGAGAGGTAGGTGCACAGCAGGGTCTGCTTGGAGTCGGCGACCGCTGACGCGGAGCCGAGTTCGCGGCCGGCCTTGCGCTGGGCGGCGGACAGGAACGGCATGATCGCGAGCGACAGGGCGGCGATCACGATGCCCGGCACGGAGGTCTCGGCCTCGCCGGTCCCGGTCAGGGCGCGGGCCGCGTCGATGGTGACGTAGGTGGCGAGGGCGAAGAAGGAGACCGCGATGATCCGCAGCGTTGTCTTCTCCCGTGCTTCACGTACGGCGTGGTCGCGGGCGGAGAACTGCCAGGCGACCGCGGCGGCGGAGGACACCTCGATGACCGAGTCCAGGCCGAAGCCGACGAGCGCGGTCGAGGAGGCGATCGTCCCGGCGGTGATCGCGACGACCGCCTCGATCACGTTGTAGGTGATCGTCGCGGCGACGAGGAACCGTATCCGCCGCGCGAGCGCGTCCGGCGGGCGGGCGACGGGCCCAGGGATATGACGCTCATCAGCAGCAGCCCTCCGTCTCGGCGTCCACGCACGTCTTGTCGGCCTCGACCGCCAGCACCACGGAGCGCAGGTTCCCGAGCGCGTCCCCGAGGCGGGCGTCGGCGAGTTCGTAGCGGGTGCGCCGGCCGTCGGGGATCGCGACGACCAGGCCGCAGTCCCGAAGGCAGGCCAGGTGGTTCGACAGTCGGGTGCGGGAGATCCCCAGGTCATCGGCCAAGTCCGAGGGATAGGCGGGGTCCTGCTGCAGTTTCAGCAGGATGCGGCAGCGGATCGGATCGGCCAGGGCGCGGCCGAACCGCGCCAGCGCCTCGATGTCGGTAGCGAGAGTCAGCACATCCCGAGAGTGCAGGGGATTGTGAATTCACGAAATCGTGGATCAATGGGCTGGGGTGCTGTACACCCGGCGGCTCCCCCCCCCCCGGGGCTATGCCCCTCTACTCCGGCTCGCGGATCGAGGTTCCAGCGGCAATGACCGCGGCCGCCAGGGCGAGCGCGGCAAGCGCGCCGAAGAGCTGGGGTGTGCCGCCGAGGGGTGGGGCAAGGAGCGCGGCGGCGAAGGGGGCGAGGGCGGAGGCGGTCATGGCGGGTGCGCTGAGGATGCCGGAGAGGCGTCCGTAGTGGGTGGTGCCCCAGCGGTCGGTGATGGCGGTGGCCTGGAGGAGGGTGAGGTTGCCGCGGACCACGCCCGCCGCGACCGACACCGCGATCAGCAGACCGTACGGCCCGGGGACGACGGCGAGAGCGGCGGTGGTCAGGGCGCCGAGGACGATGAGGACGACGGTGCGGGTGGTCGTGCCGGTGCGGCGGGCGAGGCCGGCGTAGAGGGTGCGGCCGAGGGTCTGGCCGGCGCCGCCGAGACCGAGGGTCCAGGCCGCCTGGCTGGTGGTGTAGCCGCGTTCGAGCAGGAGCGGGACGAGGGTGACGACGACGGCGTACATCGCGAACGCCGAGAGCGTGAACGCGAGCGCGAGCAGCAGGAAGGGGCGGCTGCGCACCACCTCTTGCGGTGTGGAGGTCACGTCGGTCAGTGCAGGCGGGGCCGCCGGCCAGGGCGCGCGCAGAGCGAGCGCGTGGGCAGGGATCGTGATGGCGGCCAGGATCGCGGCGAGGACGAGGTAGGTGGTGCGCCAGGTGAAGTGGTCGGCGAGGGTGGCGGTGAGGGGCGCGAAGACGGTGGAGGCGAGGCCGCCGGCGAGCGTGACGATCGTCAGGGCGCGGACGTGGCCGGGGGCGAACCAGCGGGTGAGGGCGGCGAACGCGGGCTGGTAGAACGTCGCGGCCATGGCGAACCCGGCCAGGATCCAGCCCGCGAAGAACACCGGCAGATTCGGCGCCAGCGCCACGATCACCATGCTCACCGCGCCCGCGGTGGAGCCGGCGGTCATGACGGTGCGGGGACCGCGGTGGTCGATGATCCTGCCGACACGGATCCCGGCGATGCCGGAGACGATGAGGGCGAGCGAGAACGCGGCCATGGTGGCGGTGGTGGACCAGCCGGTGGCGGCGGTGATCTCGGGGTTGAGGACGGGGAAGGCGTAGTAGACGATTCCCCAGCTGGTGATCTGGGTGGCGCACAGCGCGGGCAGCACGGCGCGAGGCCGCGACCGGACCCCCGTCCCGGTCGCGGCCCCGTCTGTACGGGTGTTGAGGTCGGTCACGAGCCGCAGGAGGGCGCCGGGGTCGCGGTGCCGAGCTGGATCAGGGCCGGCGTGGGCGCGCAGCAGCCACCGCCGTCGGCGGCCTCGCTGGTCTCCGGCTGGTCGAAGAGGCCGGCACCACCGCACACACCCGTCTCCGGGAGGACGAGCTCGACGCGCTCGGCGGACTCGCGGTCGCCGGCGATCGCGGCGGCGACGGAGCGGACCTGCTCGTAGCCGGTGAGGGCGAGGAAGGTCGGCGCGCGGCCGTAGGACTTCATCCCGACAAGGTAGACACCCTCCTCCGGGTGTGACAGCTCGTTCACGCCGTGCGGGTAGACGGTGCCGCAGGAGTGCTGGTTGGGGTCGATGAGCGGGGCCAGGGCAGTCGGGGCCTGGAGGCGCTCGTCCAGGCCGAGGCGGAGCTCGTCGAGGAAGGTGAGGTCGGGACGGAAGCCGGTCAGGACGATGACCTCGTCGACCGGGGCGAGCCGTCGCCCGCCTTCGGCCACCAGGACGAGCTGCTCGCCGTCGCGCTCGATCGCGTCCGTACGGAAGCCGGTGACGGCGTCCGCGTGGCCCTCGTCGACGGCGGCCTTGGCGGCCAGCCCGAGAGCGCCGCGGGCGGGGAGCTGGTCGGCGGTGCCGCCGCCGAAGGTGGAGCCGGAGATGCCGCGGCGCAGGATCCAGGTGGCGTGCGTGCCGGTGCCGTCCTCGGACTTCGCGAGGTCGGCAAGCAGGGCGAGGGCGGTGAAGGCGGAGGCGCCGGAGCCGATCACCGCGGTGCGCTTCCCGGCGTAACGGGCCCGCACAGCGGGGTCCTTGAGGTCCGGGACGCGGTAGGAGATCCGGTCGGCGGCTGCGCGCTCGCCGAGGGCGGGCAGGCCGTCGCCGCCGGCCGGGCTGGGGACGGCCCAGGTGCCGGAGGCGTCGATGACGGCGCGGGCGAGGATCCGGTCCTCACGTCCGTCGGCGTGGGCGATGTGGATGCTGAAGGGCTGGGTCTCGCGGTCGGCGTCGACGATCCGGTCACGACCGACGCGGGAGACACCGGTAACCCGCGCGCCGAGGCGGACGCGGTCGCCGAGGACGTCGGCGAGCGGCTGCAGGTACTGCTCGGCCCAGTCGCCGCCGGTGGGGTAGGTCGTCGCGTCCGGCTTCACCCATCCGGTGGGGGCCAGGAGCTTCTCGGCGGCCGGGTCGGTGACCTCGCCCCAGGTGGAGAAGAGGCGGACGTGCGCCCACTCGAGTACCGCCGCACCAGCCGCCGGTCCGGCCTCCAGGACCAGCGGTTCGAGGCCGCGCTCGACGAGGTGGGCGGCGGCGGCCAGGCCGGCGGGCCCGGCTCCGATGACCACGACGGGCAGCTGGTCGGTGGCGGTGGTGTTCACGACGATTCCCCTTTGTTTCGACATCTGTCGATCCCTTGCGCCGCCAGCATGGCACCTGAATCGACAGTCGTCAACATAGACATTCATCGAATTGAAAAGCCCGGAGCACCCCTGGGCGCCTGGTTCGACATGTGTCAACATAGATGCATGTCGAATGTCAACGTGCTGCCGCTCCTTGAGTCTGAGGTCGCCCCCTGCTGCCCGCCCCTCACCGAGCGCCCGCTGAACGCCGAGGAGGCCGAGCGGACCGCGAAGATGTTCAAGGCTCTCGGCGATCCGGTCCGGCTGCGCCTGTTCTCGGCGGTCGCCTCGCACGAGGGCGGGGAGGCGTGCGTCTGCGACATCTCCGACGTCGGCGTCTCGCAGCCGACCGTCTCGCACCATCTGAAGAAGCTGAAGGAGGCCGGGCTGCTCTCCTCCGAGCGGCGCGGCACCTGGGTCTACTACCGGGTGGAGCCCGCCGTCCTCGCCGCCATGGGCGCGATTCTCACCAAGGCGGCTGCCGTGTGACCGTCGCGACCGCCGTCGTCGTGCCCCTGGCCCCCGCACACGCCGACGACCATCCAGTCCGGCATCTTCCCCGAGAAACCGCCGGCCTCGCCGTCCACGCCCGCGCGGGCTTCCGGGTCATCGGCTCCCGTGAGCGCATCGGCCGGCTCCACGGCGTCTGGCGCGACACCGTCCTTGTCGAACGCCGCAGCCCCCACATCGGCTGACGGGCCTCAGCCGCGCTCGCCGAGGGTGAGCTGGCGATGGTGGAAGTCGAAGTGCCGGGTGGGGTACCGGTAGAGGTCCGCGAGGGTCATGAAGTCCTTGAAGAAGGGGTCCCACCGGACCGGGTAGTGCATGCCCCGCGCCAGATCGTGCTCGGACTCCTCGGCGAGCCGCCGCTCCAGCGAGCCGGTGATCCGGTCGAGCGCGATGCCCGTCCTTCGGGGCCCGAAGACCTTCACGGCCGCGCACGGCCCGAGGTAGTTGATCGCGTCGAAGGGCCGCGTCCCCGCGTTCAGCACTCCGGCGAAGCCCTTGCTCACGCTCCGGGGCAGTCTGCTGAAGACGCGTGCGAGGCCCAGCAGGACCCGGGTGACGACGTAGCCGAAGAGCATGTGCCACAGCAGTTGCCCGTTGCTCCAGCGGGTGCCGTTGGTCGGGCGGGCGAGGCCGGCCGGCGTCGCGCCGTCCAGGAGCGCGTGGAAGGTCCGACGGGCCCTGGCGTAATCGTCGAGGACGGCCTGCCGGTCCCACGCTGAACGCTCGCCCATCATCATTCCGCTCCTGTTCGGAGCCCGGGGACCCGGGGCCTGGATGATTCCCGCCCGGATGCGCCGTTGAACCTCCGATGCTCTCGTTCAGTCCTCGATGAGCAGCGGTCCGAAGGTCTGTGCTGCGATGGCGATGGCCTCGGCCTGGCCGGTGATGCGACCGGGGACGTCGGGGTGGCGGCGTGCCCACGTCTCGGCGGTGGAGCGGTCGGCGAAGAAGTTCAGGGCGTCGCAGCACACGTCGGCTGCCGGGCCTTGCCCCGGTCGTCGGCCCACGAAGACGACCGCGTCCGCGGGCTCCCACCGTGCCGTGTTGCCGGTGAAGGCGACGGTGACCGGGTGGCCGCTGACTGGGTCGGATGAGGTGACCCGGATGTCCTGGTCGAGCATCACGGCGATGCCGAGGGCGTCGATCGCGCACATCGACCACGCTTCCACTCCATTGCCGAGCGTGACTCGGTGAGGCGTTTCCACCCCGGAGAAGGGGTACGCGGCTCGCACCCTGCCTTCGGCGTCGAGGGCGAGGAAGTCCTCGGCGTCCAGCTCGGCAAGGACGTCCGCGGCCGTGCGACCGGCCTCGGCGGCAAGCGCTGCGAGATCGGCCGTGGTCGGCGCGGAGCCAGTGGTGGCGAAGTGCCGCAGCACCGCTTGGTGGACGGCGCGCAGTCCCCGCTCGGCAGGGGCCCGGCGGCCGCGTCCCGCCCGTCCGATCGGGTCAAGGAGCTCGTCGTCGCAGCACTCTGTCACGCCGGCGAGCACCTTCCGCAGTGCCTCGACGCTGGGCGCACCGGCCGCCCGGCCCTCCTCGTCCCGGTACAGGCGGCAGGAGACGCTGGGCGGCGCACCGGGCACGGCGAACGGGTCGGCGCCGTCGACCAGGACGGTCGGGGAACCGGTCATTCCCCACCGGGCGGCCTCCGCCTCCTCGCGCACCTCGACCAGTTCCACCTCCGCCTCGCGGCCGTCCAGCGCGGCGGTGACGCGCGCCAGTGCGAGGGGGGCGTTGGGGCAGTCCGGCACGGTGAGCACGGTGATCCTCGGGGCGTTCATGGGGCGACCGTAGACCTTCCAGTGCGCTGGAAGGTCAAGCCGTACGCTGGTGGTATGCGCATCGGAGAGCTCGCCGCGAAGGCGGGGCTGTCGACCAAGACGATCCGTTTCTACGAAGAGGCGGGCCTGCTGCCCGCACCCCCGCGCACCTCCGGTGGCTACCGGGACTACCCCGAGCAGGCCACCACCCGACTGTCCTTCGTCCGCGACGCCCAGGCCGCCGGGCTCACCCTCGCCGAGATCCGTTCGGTCCTGACCCTGCGCGACAGCGGCCAGGCCCCGTGCAGGGAGGTCGGCACGCTCATCGACCAGCACTTGGCCGATATCGAGCGCCGCATGAGCGAGCTGCGCGAGGCCCGTGCCGCGCTGCGCGAGCTGGCCCGTCGGGCCGCTACGACCGACCCGGACACGTGCACGGACGGCGACATCTGCACCATCCTCACGAGCCCCGTCGGATCACTCGGCGCCAAGTAGGTCGGCGATCCGGCGGGCGGCTTCGCGGGCAGGGCGTCCGACGCCGATGAGGGTGGCGGACGCCGGTCCCGTCCAGTCGCCGTAGCCGAGCAGGTGCAGGCGGGGTTCGGCGAGAGCCTGCGTGCCGTGGGTGGGGATGTGGCCGCGGGGGCCGCGCAGGCCGAGGGGTGCGAGGTGGGTGAGGGCGGGGCGGAAGCCGGTGCACCAGATGATCGCGTCGGCATCCGCGCGGGTATCGTCGGCCCACTCGACGCCGGTCGTCGTGAGCCGGGCGAACATCGGCTGGGCTTTGAGGAGCCCGGCGTCGCGTGCTTCGCGTACGGGCGGGACGGCGACGATGTCGCCCAGCGAGGCCACACCTCCCGTGTCCGTCCGCCCCTCGTCCAGGGCGCGGCGGCGAGCGGTGGCGTGGTCGAAGAGGGCCCGGCCGTCGATGTCGTCGGCGAGGTAGCGCGGTTCGCGCAAGGTGACCCAGGTCAGGTCGGTGTCGTACGCGAGGTCGGCAGCGATCTGTGCGCCGGAGTTTCCGCCGCCCACCACCACGACCCGCTGCCCGGCGAAGTCGGCCGGGCGTCGGTACTCGACCGTGTGGAGCTGGGTGCCCTTGAACTCCGTACGCCCCGGGGCGGCGGGGACGAAGGGGCGCCACCACGTGCCGGTCGCACTGATGACCGTACGGGCCCGCCAGGTGCCGGCAGCGGTCTCGACGCGCAGGAACTTGCCGTCGCGGTGGACCGCTTCGACACGGACCGGCCGCACGATGGGGAGCTCGTACCGCTGCTCGTAGTCGGAGAGGTACGAGACGACGTGCGCCGCCCCTGGGTACGTTTCCCCTGGCTGCGGTGACATGAGCCGGCCCGGGAGGGAGGAGTACGCGGCCGGGGAGAAGAGGTGGAGCGAGTCCCAGCTGTGCTGCCAGGCGCCGCCCGGGGTGGCCTGGGCGTCGAGGACGACGAAGTCCAGGCCGAGGCGGCGCAGGTGGTAGCCGGCGGCGAGCCCGGCCTGGCCGCCGCCGATCACCAACACATCCACCGCCTGGATCACTCGGCGTCCGCCTTCCCGCGCATGAAGATGACCGCGACCAAGGCGAGACCCGCGACTGCTCCGATGATCTGCATCCCGACGAACGCGGGCACGGAGGCAGGCGCGATGCCCGCGAAGGTGTCGGTGAAGGCGCGGCCGATGGTCACGGCCGGGTTCGCGAAGGACGTCGACGAGGTGAACCAGTAGGCCGCGCCGATGTACGAGGCGACCGCGACGGGCGCGAAGCGGAGCCGGTCGGTACGGGCCAGGCCGAAGATCAGCAGGATCAGGCCGGCCGTCGCCACGACCTCACCGAGCAGTAGGTTCCCGGCGGAGCGGTCGTGCATGGACCACCTCACCAGCGGCTCGCCGAACATCGCGTCCGCCAGGATCGCGCCGAGAATCGCGCCGACGATTTGGGCGGGGACGTAGACGGTGAGCTCGCGGGCGTTCACCCCGGCGCCGCCGCGGCGGGCGGTCCACCACTCGGCCAGGGTGACGGCCGGGTTGAAGTGCGCGCCGGAGACCGGCCCGAGGAGGGCGATCAGGACGCCGAGCCCGAAGACCGTGGCGGTGGAGTTGGCGAGGAGCTGCAGCGCCACGTCGTCGGTGAGGTCGGTGGCCTGAATGCCGGAGCCGACGACGATCGCCACCAGGGCGGCGGTGCCGACGAGCTCGGCGGCCGCCCGGGCGGCGAGCGGGGTGCGGGGCGGAGTGGCGCCGGGTGCGGGCTGCGGCGACGGGTCGGTGGCTATGGCGTCGCTCGCAGCGGGCTCGGTGGCGGTCACGGGATGGGTCTCCTCGGGCAGGTGAGGCACACGGGGCAGGGTCAGGGGCAGGAGCGTTTGAAGTTCGCCTCGGCGGTCAGGCGCGCGGTCTGTGCGAGCGCGGCGAACTGCCCGGCGAGCTGCTCGATGACGTCCGGCTTGAGCCGGTAGTAGGTGAACCTGCCGCACGGCTCGGTCTCCACCACTCCCGCCTCGCGCAGCACTCTCAGATGGTTGGAGAGGTTGGTCTGCTTGGCACCGGTCTCCTCCACGAGATGGGTGGTGCACAGCGTCTCGCGGGCGAGCAGGGTCACGATCTGGAGGCGCAGGGGATCACCCAGAACCCGGATCAGATCAGTATCGACTGACGTCATCATGTGCTGATACTGTCACATCACCCGGAGCTGATACCAGCCTGGGCTGACCTCTTTGAACCCAGGGAGTCTCCCGCCATGGCCGAGTCCTCGTACCCGGTCCTTCCCGACGAACGTCTCGCGGCCGGTGTCGCCCGCCTCGCCGCCGGGCGTTCGCAGCTGGCGGCCGCCCTGCTGGCCCACCGGGCCGGGGAGGACGTCCTCGTCTCCTCCGCCGGCGCCCACCCTTCGGGCATCGTCGACCCTCACGTGCTCCAGGCCCTCGGCGAGGCGGGTGTCGCGCTCGACGAGGTCTACCCCAAGCCGCTGACCGACGAGGCCGTTCAGGCCGCCGACATCGTGATCACCATGGGGTGCGGCGACGCCTGCCCCGTGGTGCCCGGCCACCGCTACCTGGACTGGCCCGTCCCGGACCCCGACGGCACCCCGACCGCGGTCGTGCGCTCCATCCGCGACGCCCGGATCACCACCCCGCTGGACCCCCTGCCCAGCACCTGAAGCTTCCGTCCCCGCACCACGCTCCATCCCTGCCTAAGGAAGAACCGATGACCGCTCCGCTCGCCTCCGTGCTCTTCGTCTGCGTCCACAACGCCGGCCGCTCCCAGATGGCCGCGGGATTCCTCAACCACCTCGCCGGCGACCGCATCGAGGTCCGCTCCGCGGGTTCGATCCCGGGCGACCAGGTCAACCCGGCCGCCGTCGAGGCCATGGCCGAGGTCGGCGTCGACATCTCCGAGGCGAAGCCGAAGGTCCTCACCACCGAGGCTGTCCAGGCATCGGACTACGTCATCACCATGGGCTGCGGCGACGCCTGCCCGATCTTCCCCGGCAAGAAGTACCTGGACTGGGCCCTGGAGGACCCGGCCGGCCAGGGCGTCGAGGCCGTGCGCCCGATCCGCGACGAGATCAACGGCCTGATCGAGGGCCTCATCGCCGAGATCGACGCGAAGCAGGAGGCGTGACACCCGTGACCGAGCCCACCACTGACGACGTCCGTGAGGTCATCGGCATAGGCTCCGTCCCCGCCGGATACGCCGCCTCCCTCTACACGGCCCGCGCCCAGCTGGGCCCCTGCTCTTCGGCAGCTCGATCTTCGTCGGCGGCTCCCTGACCACGACGACCGAGGCCGAGAACTTCCCGGGCTTCCCGCAGGACATCGACGGCCCCGACCTCATGGACAAACATGCGGGCCCAGGACCAGGACGAGCGCTTCGGCGCCGAGATGATCGACGACGACATCGTCTCCGTCGACCTGACGGGAGACATCAAGACCGTCACCGATTCCGAGGGAACGGTCTACCGCGCCGACCGGCTCCGGTTGTCGCAAAAAGTGGGCCACAGCCCTCAAGTACCCCACCTGTTGGGCGCTGACCTGCTCTCGGACGCCCCAGCGGAGGGGTCGCGCGATGGCCAGCCAGATCCAGGAGCGGGACGAGTCGTTCAGGTTGGGCGCACGCCAGCGGGAGTGCCGCCGGGTCCGCCATGAGCGGCTAGGACCTGTCCGGTCGATCATGTGACGGTCGGCTGATCTGCTCGTTGCGCCTGGCATGGGGCGGGGTGAACGCGGTGATTTATCGGACGCGGAGTGGGAGCGGCTCCCCACGGCTGCCGCCGTCGCGGTGTCAGACCGCAACCGCTGGCTTCTTCGCCCGACCATGTCCACACCTGTTGTCTAGCGCTGTTGCCTGCTCTCCAGCCAGATGGTGACTTCACGTCGGAAATCCCGGTCCTTGTAGATGTCCTCCCTGGCGAGCCACTCCAACTCGCGCAGGACCCCTGGAGAAACGGCGGGATCGCGTACCGCGTACACGCCTACACCCGATTCATACGTGTCGGCCAGGAGCCAGACGCTGTTGTCCAGAGCCAGCATGGCGAAGCCAGGGTGGCCGGCACGAATGCCGAGGAACGTAGCCGCGCCGGCCCCCATGATGTCCCACCGGTCCAGCAGACGGACCCGATGCCAGATATGCATCCTGTGCCGCCGCCGGCGGTCTACCGCGGCCGTCCAGGTGCCTCTGGGCAACATGAGAAGGAATTCGCGATTCTCATCGAGCAGGCCGGCGGACATGGCCAGGTCGTACCAGCCCTCGTTGAGCCGCTCCACGAGTCGCGGGTCCTCGTACTCGATGAGGAAGAAGCCGAAAACTCGCTCTCGTTCGTACCCGAGGACATGCGGTATCGCCGAGGCCGGAACCGCGTCGGGTACCACCTCGAGCCCGGCTCGTAGCAGCGGCCTGAGCACCTTGCGATACCTCTCCTGCCGACCCAACCCGCTACCCCCATCACTCATGACCTGTTCGGCTTGATCGTGCCGCGCCCAGCCTATGGCCAAGATCGACGGGCCGGGTCCTAGACGCGTTCGTCGGGACATTGGCGGAGCAATAGGCAAAACCTGTGGATGAGTTGACTGTGATCAGCGTCGGCTCTGCTGCTTAAGGTTGATCCGGGCGGTGTTGCGGATCCGCTTGGTGTGACCGCTGTCGGCGAGGATCTGGAGGGCGGCGGCGTTCGACGCTTCGGCCGTCTTGAGCTGGAGCCAGTCGGATGAGTTGAGCAGAGCGTCCGGACGCCACGGTTGCCGCAGTGCGATGGCTCGGAAGAGGGACCATTCGCGCAGGCGCCGGGTCAGGAACGGATAGCGCGTCGTGGCCTGGGCCATCCTTTCGGCCCAGGGTACGTAGGCGGGTGCGCAGTGGAGGTCGCCGGCTCGGCGGTCCAGGTGCCGCACGACGGCGGACTGGGCCATCGCCTGGTCCGGGTCGGTGAGGACTTCGCTGACCAGGTCGACCTCGTCGGCCTCCGTGGCCTGCTCAAGCTTGCTCAGGTAGTCCCAGAAGCGGAGGTGCTCGGCTGGCTCCTCCTGCTGCGAGGCGTCGTGCTGATTCATGTAGCCATCTCCTGTCGCTCGACCAGTGCGCCATTCTCGAACGTGGCGCCCGCCCGGACGAGGGATATCAGGTGGGCTCCGGTGATTGCGCGCCAGCGGGCCTGGGCGCACTCGACGAGCTTGAACGCCATCGCGAGGGCGGCGGCCGGGCTGTCGGCGCCGCGGGTGACCTTCGTGCGCCGACAGCGCCTCGGCCGTCGCTGAGCGCAAGACTTCGCCGCCTGCCTGCCACACGAGGGCCCGCGCCCACTGCGTGACCCGGCGACCGTCCACCTAGACGAGGACGACGAGGACACCGGCGAATGACGCGACGTCAGGGCCTATATCGGGTCGTGGTCAATGAGCGCTGCGGCTTTCGGGGCGGGGGCCCCGTCGGGGGTGCAGGGCCCGGTGATCTGCTGCCGCGCCGCGTGGGCGCGGGTGGCCGGAGGCGAGGCCGCGGGCGGGCAGCGGGGGGCCAGGTTCCCGGCCGGGTGCCTGCCGGGGTGGTGTGTCAGGTGACGGCGAGCCGGTCCACGAGGAGTCGTACTCTCTGTTCGGTGTGTTCCGGTGGGAGTCGTCGTGCCCGGGTCAGGGTGGCCAGTCCGTGCAGGGCGGCCCAGAA
>NZ_JBHWAQ010000051.1:0-39339 GCF_042743475.1 Streptomyces sp. NPDC059534 | reverse complement strand
TTGACGAAAAAGCCCACGAGATCGTCGAGAGCCTGATCCGTCCGCCCCGCGACCGGCGAACCGATCGGGACATCCGTTCCGGCACCGCACCGTGCGAGCACGGTCGCCACGGCGGCCTGGGCCACCATGAAGGCGGTGGTGCCGGTTTCCCGTGCCAGCCCTGTCAGCGCCCGGTGGACCGGGGCGGGGCAGGACACGGTGAGCGTGGCGCCCTGGTAGGAGGCGACGGCCGGCCGCGGTCGGTCCGCGGGGAGGGTCGCCTCCTCCGGGAGGCCCGCCAGGGCCTCGCGCCAGAAGTCGAGTTGGGGCAGCTGCTCGTCGCCGAGCAGGTCGCGCTGCCAGAGGGTGTAGTCGGCGTACTGCACCGGCAGCGGCGCCCACTCGGGGGCCGCTCCCCCGCAGCGGGCCTCGTAGGCACGGGCGAGGTCGGCGAAGAAGGGCGCGTTCGACCAGCCGTCGGAGGCGATGTGGTGGGCGACGACCACCAGGACGTGCTCGTCGTCCGCGAGGGCCAGCAGGGCGGCGCGCAGCGGGAGTTCGACGGTGAGGTCGAAGACCTTGGCGCTCTCCTCGGCGAGCAGTGCGGGGAGGTTCTCCTCGGTGGCCGGCACGGTGGGCAGCGGTACGTCGATCCCGTCGGCGGGCAGGACGTGCTGGAACGCCTCGCCGTCGGCGGTCCGGAAGACGGTCCGCAGGGATTCGTGGCGGACGACGACGTCGATGAGCGCGCGGCGCAGGGCCTCCGCGTCGAGGGCCCCGGTGAGCCGGAGGGCCAGCGGGATGTTGTAGGTCGCCGACGGGCCTTCCAGCTGGTCGAGGAACCAGAGGCGCTGCTGGGCGGAGGAGAGCGGGATCCGCTCGGGGCGCTCCTGGACCGTGAGCGCGGGGCGGGCCGGCTCGCCGCTGCCCGCCGCGACCAGCTCGGCGAGCTGGGCCACGGTCGGGTGCTGGAAGATGTCGCGCACCGTGATCCGGGCGCCGAGGGCGGCGCGGATCCGGCTGACCAGCCGGGTGGCGAGCAGGGAGTGGCCGCCGAGCCGCAGGAAGTGGTCGTCGACGGTGACGGACGGGGTACCGAGGACGTCGGCGAAGAGGCCGCAGAGGACCTCCTCTACGGGGTTGCGCGGGGCCCGGCCGTCGCTCTCGCCGCCGAGGACGGGCTGCGGCAGGGCGCGGCGGTCGAGCTTGCCGTTGCCGGTGAGGGGCAGGGCGTCGAGGACGACGAAGGCGGACGGGACCATGTACTCGGGCAGGGCGTCGGCCGCGTGGCGGCGCAGGGCGGCGAGGTCGGTGTCGGCGGTGCCGTCGGCGACGACGTAGGCGACGAGGCGCTTGTCGCCGGGGCGGTCCTCGCGGACGACGACGGCGGCCTGGCCGACCGAGCCGTGGGCGACGAGCGCCGACTCGATCTCGCCCGGCTCGATGCGGAAGCCGCGGAGCTTCACCTGCTGGTCCGCACGGCCGAGGTACTCGATCTCGCCCTCCCGCGACCAGCGCACGAGGTCGCCCGTGCGGTACATCCGTGAGCCGGTGGGCCCGTACGGGTCGGCGACGAACCGCTCGGCGGTCTGGGCGGGGCGGCCGAGGTAGCCGCGGGCCAGTCCGGCGCCGGCGATGTACAGCTCGCCGGGGACGCCGGGGGCGACGAGGCCGAGGTGGTCGTCGAGGACGTAGAGGCGGGTGTTGTCGAGGGGGCGGCCGATGGGCAGCGCGCCGTCGTAGTCGAACGGGCGGTGGAGCGGGTGCGACGTGGCGAACGTCGTCGTCTCCGTCGGTCCGTAGCCGTTGACCACGGTCAGGTCGGGGCAGGCGTCCATGACCCGGCGGACCGCCTCCGGCGGCACCACGTCACCGCCCGTCCACACCTCGCCGAGGCCGGCGAACGCTCCCGGGTCCTCCTCGGCGACCAGCCGGAACAGACCGGCGGTCAGCCACAGCCCGGTGATCGACTCCTCCTTCAGCACGGCCGCGAGCGCGGCCGTGTCGAGGACGCCGGGCGGGGCGACCGACACGGTGCCGCCGGTGAGCCAAGGCACCCACAGTTCGAAGGTCGAGGCGTCGAAGGTGTGCGGGGAGTGGAAGAGCACGTGGGCGTGGGCGGGCCGGGTCCAGCTGTGGTCGAGGGCGAGTTCGGCGACGTTGCGGTGGGTGACGGCGACGCCCTTGGGCACCCCGGTCGAGCCCGAGGTGAACATGACGTACAGCCACTGGTCGGGGTGGGTGCCGGTCTCGGGCGCCGTCGCCGGGTGGGC
The DNA here is from genome assembly GCF_042743475.1 of Streptomyces sp. NPDC059534. Classification (NCBI taxonomy): domain Bacteria; kingdom Bacillati; phylum Actinomycetota; class Actinomycetes; order Kitasatosporales; family Streptomycetaceae; genus Streptomyces; species Streptomyces sp. NPDC059534. Next base: position 37,087 of record NZ_JBHWAQ010000051.1, on the reverse strand, counting down.
GTCGAGGACGGGGTCGCGGTCGAGCCCGTCGACCAGGACGGTGCGCACGCCGGTCGCCTCGCCGAGGATCTCGTGGTCGGCGAGGGCCGGGTCGACGAGGAGGACGGGGGCGGCCGTGTCGGCGAGGATCCGGGTGAGCCGGGAGGCCGGGTCGACGGCGTTGAGGGGGGCGTAGACGCCGCCGGCCTTGGTGATGGCGAGCAGGGACAGGACGAGGTCGGCCGAGCGTTCCATCAGGACGGCGACGACGGTCTCGGGCCCGACCCCGAGCGAGCCCAGGTGGTGCGCGAACCGGTTGGAGACGGCGTCGACCTCGGCGTAGGTGTAGGTGCGGCCCGCGTGCGTGAGGGCGACGGCGTCCGGGGTGCGCGCGACCTGCGCGGCGAACAGCTCGGCGAGCGGGGCGTCGGGCACGGGGGTGGCGCGGCCGGTCCAGGTGTCCAGGAGGAGGGTGCGCTCGGCCGGGTCGAGCAGGTCGAGGCCGGACAGCGGGGTGTCGGGGTGGGCGACGGCCTCGGCGAGCAGCCGGCCGAGGCGGGCGAGGAGCGCCTCGACGGTCTCGGGGTCGTACAGGTCGGTGGCGTACTCGGCGGTGATGTCGAGGCCGCCGGGGCGGCCGTCGGGGGTGAGGTGCTCGTCGAAGCCGACGGTGAGGTCGAACTTGGCGGTGCCGGTCGGCGAGTACTCGGCGCGGGTCCGGAGGCCGGGGAAGTCGGCTCCGGCGTCGGTGGCGCCGGCCTGCACCAGGGTCAGCATGACCTGGAAGAGGGGGTGGCGGTCGCCGGTGCGCTCGGGGTTGAGCGCCTCCACGAGCCGGTCGAAGGGCAGGTCCTGGTGGGCCCACGCGCCGAGGTCGGTGGTCCGGACGCGCTCCAGGAGTTCCCGGAACGTCGGGTCGCCGCCGACGTCGGTGCGCAGCACCAGGGTGTTGACGAAGAAGCCCACGAGGTCGTCGAGCGCTTCGTCGGTGCGGCCGGCGACCGGGGAGCCGACGGGGACGTCGGTGCCGGCGCCGGAGGCGGCGAGGACGGTCGCCAGGGCCGCCTGGGCCGCCATGAAGAGGGTGGCGCCGCTCTCCTTCGCCAGCTCGACGAGGGCCGCGTGGGTCTCGGGCGGGCAGTGCAGGCCGCGGGTGTCGCCGCGGTAGGAGGCGACGGCGGGGCGGGGCCGGTCCGCCGGGAGGGTGGCCTCGGCCGGCAGGCCGGCCAGCCGCTCGCGCCAGTAGGCGGCCTGCCGGGCCATGACGCTGTCCTCGGCGTCGGGCTCGCCCAGGAGTTCCTGCTGCCAGAGGGTGTAGTCGGCGTACTGGATCTCCAGGGGCTCCTGCTCCGGGGCCCGGCCGGCGGTGCGCGCCCGGTAGGCGTGGGCGAGGTCGCGCAGCAGGGGGGCGATGGACCAGCCGTCGGAGGCGATGTGGTGCATGACGACGAGGAGGACGTGCTCCTGCTCGTCGCCGTGCCCCGGCGTCGGGCCGTTCTCGTCCCGCTCCCGGCCGCCGTCGGCGAGCCGGATCAGCCGGGCCTCGACGGGGAGGTCGGAGGCCAGGTCGAAGACGTGGGCGGACTCGGTGGCGAGGACGTCCGCGAGGGCGGCCTCGGTGGCGTGCAGGACGGGCAGGTCGAGCCGTACGTCCTCGGCGGCGAGGATCTCCTGGTACGGGGTGCCGTCGCGCTCGGGGTAGACCGTGCGCAGGCTCTCGTGGCGGGCGACGACGTCGCCGAGGGCCAGGGTCAGCGCCTCGGTGTCGAGGTCGCCGGTCAGGCGGAGGGCCAGCGGGATGTTGTAGGTCGCCGAGGGGCCCTCCAGCTGGGCGAGGAACCACAGGCGCTGCTGGGCGTATGACAGGGGGATCACTGGGAGGCTCCCATCCGGCGCATCGGCCGCAGCTTCGGGCGCGCGCTCTCGGCGCGGTCGAGCCGCTCGGCCAGGCTGGCCACGTTCGGGTTCTCGAAGAGGGCGGGGACCGGGAGTTCGGCCCCGAGGGCGGTGCGGATCCGGCTGACGAGCCGGGTGGCGAGCAGCGAGTGCCCGCCGAGGCGGAAGAAGTCGTCGTCGATGGAGACGTCGGCGACGCCGAGGACGTCGGCGAACAGCCCGCAGAGCACTTCCTCGCGCGGGTTGCGCGGCCGGCGGCCGGTGCTCGCGGCCGAGGCCGCGGGTGCGGGCAGGGCCCGTCGGTCGAGCTTGCCGTTGCCGGTGAGCGGCAGGGCGTCCAGGACGACGAAGGCGGAGGGGACCATGTAGTCCGGCAGGAGTTCGCCGGCGTGGGTGCGCAGCGCTTCCGGGTCGGGGGCGGTGGCGCCGTGTCCGACGACGTAGGCGACGAGGCGCTTGTCGCCGGGGCGGTCCTCGCGGACGACGACGGCGGCCTGGCCGACCGAGCCGTGCGCCATGAGCGCCGACTCGATCTCGCCCGGCTCGATGCGGAAGCCGCGGAGCTTCACCTGCTGGTCCGCACGGCCGAGGTACTCGATCTCGCCCTCCCGCGACCAGCAGACGAGGTCGCCGGTGCGGTACATTCGTGAGCCGGGCGGGCCGTAGGGATCGGCGACGAACCGTTCGGCGGTGAGCGCCGGCCGGTCCAGGTAGCCCTGGGCGAGGCCGGTGCCCGCGATGTACAGCTCGCCCTGGACGCCCGCCGGCAGGAGGCCGAGGTTCTCGTCGAGGACGTAGAGGCGGGTGTTGTCGAGGGGGCGGCCGATGGGCAGCGCACCGTCGTAGTCGAACGGGCGGTGCAGGGTGTGGGAGGTGGCGAAGGTCGTCGTCTCGGTGGGTCCGTAGGCGTTGACCACGGTGAGCTGGGGGCAGGCGTCCATGACCCGGCGGACCGCCTCCGGCGGCACCACGTCACCGCCCGTCCACACCTCGCCGAGGCCGGCGAACGCTCCCGGGTCCTCCTCGGCGACCAGCCGGAACAGGCCGACGGTCAGCCACAGCCCGGTGATGGACTCCTCGGCGAGGATGGTCGCGAGACCAGCCGTGTCGAGCAGGCCGGGCGGGGCGACGACCAGGGTGCCGCCGGACAGCAGCGGCGCCCACAGCTCGTATGTCGTCGCGTCGAAGGCGAGCGGCGAGTGCAGCAGGACCCGGCGGTGGACGTCGGTCGTGAAGAGGGTGTCGGCGGCCAGTTCGGCGACGTTGCGGTGGGTGACGGCGACGCCCTTGGGCACCCCGGTCGAGCCCGAGGTGAACATCGCGTAGGCAAGCTGCTCGGGGTGGACCTCGACCTCGGGTGCCGTCTCGGGCAGGCCGTCGGTGCTGTCCGTGACGTTCAGGGCCCGGGCGCCGTGCGGCAGTTCGAGGCCGGCGAGCTCCCGGTCGGTGAGGAAGAGGGTCCCGCCGGACATCCGCACGATGAGCTCGATGCGGTCGGTCGGGTAGCGGGTGTCCAGCGGGACGTACACCGCGCCGGCCTTGACGATCGCGAGGATCGCGACGACGGCTTCCAGGGAGCGTTCCAGGAAGAGGACCACCCGCGAGCCGGGGCGGACGCCCTCGGCGATCAGGCGGTGGGCCAGCCGGTTGGCGCGCCGGTCGAGCTCCGCGTAGGTCAGGCGCCGGCCTGCCAGGGTGACGGCGACGGCGTCCGGGGTGCGGGCGGCCTGCGCGGCGAACAGCTGGGGCATCGAGGCAGCGGGCCGGGTGTGCGGGGTGCCGTGCCAGGTGTCGAGGAGCTGCCTGCGCTCGTCGGCCGCGAGGACGTCGAGGTCCGCGATCGGGACGTCGGGGGTGCCGGAGGCCGCTTCGAGGAGCCGGACCAGTCGTGCGGTGACGGCCGAGACGCTGGCCGCCTCGTACAGGTCGGTGGCGTACTCGACGGTGATGCCGAGGCCGGCGGGGCCGCCGTCGGCGGTCCGGTGCTCGTGGAAGGTGAACGTGAGGTCGAACTTGGCGATGTCGAGTGCGGTGAACTCCGACTCGGCGCGCAGGCCGCCGAGTTCGGGCACCGGACCGGCGGCGTCGGTGACCGACAGCATCACCTGGAAGAGCGGGTGGCGGCCGGCCGAGCGCTCGGGGTTGAGGGTCTCGACGAGCCGGTCGAAGGGGACGTCCTGGTGCGCCCAGGCCGCGAGGTCGGTGGCCCGGACCCGCTCCAGGAGCTCCCGGAAGGTCGGGTTGCCGCTGACGTCGGTGCGCAGCACCAGCGTGTTGACGAAGAACCCGACCAGGTCTTCGAGGGCTTCGTCGGTCCGGCCCGCGACCGGGGAGCCGAGGGGGATGTCGGCGCCCGCTCCGGAGCGCGACAGGAGGACCGCGGTGGCGGCCTGCGCGACCATGAAGAGGGTGGTGCCGTTCTCGCGGGCCAGCCGGGTGAGGGCCTTGTGCAGGTCGGCGGGGCACTGGACGGTGAGCGAGGCCCCCCGGTACGAGGCGGTGGCCGGCCGGGCCCGGTCGGCGGGCAGCGTCACCTCCTCCGGGAGGCGCTCCAGGGCGCCGCGCCAGTAGGCGAGCTGGCGCTCCTCGTCGGCGGCGAGCAGGGCCTCCTGCCACAGCGCGTAGTCGGCGTACTGGACGGGCAGCGGCTCCCAGTCGGGTGCGGCGCCGTCGCTCCGGGCCGTGTAGGCGGTGCCGAGGTCCCGCATGAGGGGCGTGTTGGACCAGCCGTCGGAGGCGATGTGGTGGGTCACGAGGAGCAGCACGTGCTCGTCGTCGGCGATCCTCACCAGGTCGGCGCGCAGCGGAAGTTCGCGGGCCAGGTCGAAGGTGGTGGCGGACAGGTCGCGCAGGACCGCGGGGAGCGCGTCGGCCGTGGCCGGGATGACCGGAAGGTCGACGCGGGCCTGGTCGGCCGGCACGACCAGCTGGTGCGGCGTGCCCTGTTCGGCGGGGAAGACGGTGCGGAGCGCCTCGTGGCGGCCGAGGAGGTCGGTCAGGGCCAGCCGCAGGGCGTCGGTGTCGAGGGTGCCGGTGAGTCGGACGGCGAGGGGGATGTTGTACGTCGCGGACGCCCCCTCCATCTGGTCGAGGAACCACAGGCGCCGCTGGGCCGCGGAGAGCGGGACCCGCTCCGGCCGGGCGGCGGCCATGAGGACCGGGCGCCGGTCCTCGCCGTCGGTCTCGGCGAGGAACTCCGCGAACCGGGCGACGCTGGGGCAGCGGAACAGGTCCCGTACGGAGACCCGTGCGCCGAGGAGCTGCCGGATGCGGCTGACCAGCCGTGTGCCGAGCAGGGAGTGTCCGCCGAGGCGGAAGAAGTCGTCGTCGATGGAGACCGCGGGGAGCCCGAGCGCGTCGGCGAACAGGCCGCACAGCACCTCCTCGACGGGGGTGCGTCCCTGCCGGCCGCCGGGCCCGGTGCCGAGGCGCGGCGCGGGCAGCGCACGGCGGTCCAGCTTGCCGTTGGCGGTCAGCGGCAGGACGTCCAGCTCGACGAAGGCGGAGGGCACCATGTACTCGGCGAGCTTCCGCGCGCAGTCGCGGCGCAGGCCGTCGGTGTCGACGCGGTTCCCCGGGGCGGGGACGACGTAGGCGACGAGCCGCCTGTCGCCGGCGCGGTCCTCGCGGACGATCACCGCGGCCTGGACGACCGTGGGGTCGGCGAGGAGGGCGGTCTCGATCTCGCCGAGTTCGATGCGGAAGCCGCGGAGCTTGACCTGCTGGTCCGCGCGCCCTTCGAAGAGCATCTCGCCGTACTCGTTCCAGCGGGCGAGGTCGCCGGTGCGGTACATCCGCTCCCCCGCGGGTCCGAACGGGTCGGCCACGAACCGTTCCGCCGACAGTCCGCCCCGTCCCACGTATCCCCAGGCGAGGTGGCTGCCGGCGACGTACAGCTCGCCGACCACACCGGGGACGACCGGCCGCAGCTGCGCGTCCAGGACGTACATCCGGGTGTTCGCCATCGGGACGCCCAGGTGGAGGCGCTCGACGATCCGCTCGTTCGGGCCGAAGACCTGGTAGCTGCAGAAGACGGTGGACTCCGTCGGACCGTACGCGTGGACCACCGAGGTCGACGGGCAGGCGTCCAGCACCTTCTGGAGCGCCACCGGCGACAGCACGTCACCGCCCGTCCAGATCTCCGCCAGACCCGCCAGGGACTCCACCGCCTCCGACGCCATCGCGTCGAACAGCGCCGTCGTGAAGTACACCGCGCTGATCTCGTGGCGGACGAGCGCCTCGCCCAGCTCACCGACGTCGACCTTCGCGACCGGGAGGATGACGGCGGTGCCGCCGCTCAGGAGCGGCACCCACAGCTCGTAGGTCGAGGAGTCGAACGCGAGGGGCGAGTACGCGAGCACCCGGCGGTGCCGCTCCCCCGCACCCCACCACGGATCGAGCGCCAACTCCACGACGTTCCGATGCGTGTTGGCGACGCCCTTCGGCGTACCGCTCGAACCCGAGGTGTACATCACGTACGCCAGCTGGTCCGGGTGGACGCGCGGTGCGAGGGCGTCGTCGCCGGGGGCGGCGAGGAGCTCCGGTACGTCGGGGGCGGCGAGCAGGGCCAGGCCGCGGGCGAACGCGACCTCGCCGGCGGGGCGGTCGGTGACCAGGAGGGGGGCACCGGTGTCGGCGAGGATGAAGGCGAGGCGTTCCTCGGGCTGGCGCGGGTCGAGGGGGACGTAGGCGCCGCCGGCCTTGAGGACGGCGAGGGCCGCGACCATGAACTCGGGCGAGCGGTCGAGGTAGAGGCCGACGGCGGCGCCCGACCGGACGCCGTGCGCGGTCAGGCGGCGGGCGAAGGCGTCGGAGGCGCGGTCGAGCTCGCGGTACGTCGTCTCGCGGCCCCCGCACAGCAGCGCCGTGGCGTCCGGGGTCCGGGCCGCCTGGGCGGCGAACAGCTCGTGCAGCGTGCCCTCGGGCAGTTCGGCGGCGGTGTCGTTGTAGTCGGCGAGCAGGGCGCGGCGCTGGCGCGCGGAGAGCAGTTCGATGTCGGCGACCTTGACGTCCGGGTCGGCGATGACGGCGTCCAGGACCCGGGCGAGGCGTTCGGCGGCCGCCTCGACGGACTCGGCGTCGTACAGGTCGGTGGCGTACTCCAGGACGATGTCGAGGCCGTTGGGGTGGCCGACCCGGTCGCGGTGCTCGTAGAAGTTGACGGTGAGGTCGAACTTGGCGATGCCCGCGCTGAGTTGCTGCGTCTCGGCGCGCACTCCGGGCAGCCGGGGCGTGGCCTCGGCGGCCTCGGCGAGGGTGAGCATGACCTGGAAGAGGGGGTGGCGGGCGGCGGAGCGCTCGGGGTTGAGGGTCTCGACGAGCCGGTCGAAGGGCAGTTCCTGGTGCGCCCAGGCCGCCAGGTCGGTCTCGCGGACCCGGTCGAGGAGCTCCCGGAACGTCGGGTCGCCGGAGGCGTCGGTGCGGAGCACCAGGGTGTTGACGAAGAAGCCGACCAGCTCTTCGAGGGCTTCGTCGGTGCGCCCCGCGACGAGCGAGCCGAGAGGGATGTCGGTGCCGGCGCCGGAGCGGGTCAGCAGGGCCACGGTGGCCGCCTGCGCGACCATGAACAGGGTCACGCCGTGTTCCCTGGCCAGGGTGGAGAGGGCCTGGTGGGTCTCCGCCGGGCAGTGCACGGTGTGGGTGGCGCCGCGGTAGGAGGCCACGACCGGGCGGGGCCGGCTGGTGGGCAGGGTCACCTCGGTGGGCAGCTGGGCGAGCGCCTCGCGCCAGTGGGCGAGCTGGTTCTCCTCGTGGTCGGCGAGGAGGTCACGCTGCCACAGGGCGTAGTCGGCGTACTGGGCGGGCAGCGGCTCCCAGTCCGGCGTCGCGCCCTCGGTCCGGGCCGTGTAGGCGGCGCCGAGGTCCCGCATGAGGGGAGTGTTGGACCAGCCGTCGGAGGCGATGTGGTGGACGACGAGGACGAGGACACCGCGGTTCGGCGCGAGCTCGAACAGGACTGCGTGCAGGGGCAGTTCGGTGGCGAGGTCGAAGAGGTGGGCGGTCTCCTCGGCGAGCCGGTCGGCCAGCTCGTCCTCGGTGACGGGGACGACGGCGAACGGGACGGTCACCTCGTCGGCGTGGGCGATGTGCTGCCGCGGCTCGCCCTCGTGGACGGGGTAGCTCGTCCGCAGGACCTCGTGGCGGGCGATCACGTCGGCGAGGGCCTGCCGCAGGGCCTCCGGGTCGACGGCGCCGGTGAGGCGGACCGCGAGCGGGATGTTGTACGTCGCGGACGGTCCCTCCATCTGGTCGAGGAACCACAGGCGGCGCTGGGCGGCCGACAGAGGGAGGTCGTCGTCGGAGCGGCCGCCGGCGGTGAGCGCGGGGCGCAGGGCCTGTCCGGCGCCGGCGGTGATCCGCTGGGCGAGTCCGGCGACGGTGGGGTGCTGGAAGAAGTCCCGCAGGGAGAGTTCGGTGGCGAGGGCGGTGCGGATGCGGCCGACCAGGCGGGTGGCGAGGAGGGAGTGTCCGCCGAGGCGGAAGAAGTCGTCGTCGATGGAGACGGCCGCCACTCCGAGCGCGTCGGCGAAAAGACCGCACAGCACTTCCTCGGCGGGGGTTCGAGGTGTCCGGCCCCCGGCGCCGCCGACGAGCGGCGCGGGCAGGGCGCGGCGGTCGAGCTTGCCGTTGGCGGTCAGCGGCAGGTCGGCGAGTTCGACGAACGCGGAGGGCACCATGTACTCCGCGAGGCGGCCGCCGGCGTAGCCGTGGAGCGTGTCGGTGTCGACGCGGTTCCCCGGGGCGGGGACGACGTAGGCGACGAGCCGCTTGTCGCCGGGCCGGTCCTCGCGGACGATCACAGCGGCCTGGGCGACCGTGGGGTGGTCCAGGAGCACGGTCTCGATCTCGCCGAGTTCGATGCGGAAGCCGCGGAGCTTGACCTGCTGGTCCGCACGCCCTTCGAAGACCATCTCGCCGTACTCGTTCCAGCGGGCCAGGTCGCCGGTGCGGTACATCCGCTCCCCGGCCGGCCCGAACGGGTCGGCCACGAACCGCTCCGCGCTGACGGCGGCGCGTCCCACGTATCCCCAGGCGAGGTGGCTGCCGGCGACGTACAGCTCGCCCACCACGTCGGTCTCCACGGGGCGCAGCGCCTCGTCGAGGACGTACATCCGGGTGTTCGCCATCGGGACGCCCAGGTGGAGGCGCTCGACGATCCGCTCGTTCGGGCCGAAGACCTGGTAGCTGCAGAAGACGGTGGACTCCGTCGGACCGTACGCGTGGACCACCGAGGTCGACGGGCAGGCGTCCAGCACCTTCTGCAGGGCCACCGGCGACAGCACGTCACCGCCCGTCCAGATCTCCGCCAGACCCGCCAGGGACTCCACCGCCTCCGACGCCATCGCGTCGAACAGCGCCGTCGTGAAGTACACCGCGCTGATCTCGTGGCGGACGAGCGCCTCGCCCAGCTCGGCGATGTCCAGCTTGGGTGCGGGCAGGACGATGGCCGTGCCGCCGCTCAGGAGCGGCACCCACAGCTCGTAGGTCGAGGAGTCGAAGGCGAGCGGCGAGTACGCGAGCACCCGGCGGTGCCGCTCCCCCGCACCCCACCACGGATCGAGCGCCAACTCGACAACGTTCCGATGCGTGTTGGCGACGCCCTTCGGCGTACCGCTCGAACCCGAGGTGTACATCACGTAGGCGAGCTGGTCCGGGTGGACCGCGACGTCGAGGGAGCCCATGTCCCGCTTCGGCAGGGTCACGTCCTCGGTGAGCCGGACCACGGGGAGGCCCCCGGCGAAGGCCACGTCCTGCTCGTCGCGGTCGGTGACGAGGAGGACGGCGCCGGTGTCGGCGAGGATGAACGCCCGCCGCTCCTCGGGCTGGCGCGGGTCGAGGGGGACGTAGGCGCCGCCCGCCTTGAGGACGGCGAGGAGCGCGACGACGTAGGCGAGGGAGCGGTCCTGGAAGAGGGCCACCCCGTCGCCGGGACGGACGCCCCGGTCCCGCAGCACGTGGGCCAGGGCCGTGGCGGCCGAGTCCAGTGCGCGGTAGGTGAGTTCGCGCTCCCCGCACACCAGCGCCACGGCGTCCGGGGTCCGTGCGGCCTGGGCGGCGAACAACTCGTGCAGGGCGCCCTCGGGGAGCCGCACGGCGGTGCTGTTGTACGCGTCGATGTCGACGGCGGGGGCCTGGACGGGGTGCTGGTGAGACATCTTCTCGACACCATTCTCGAAGGTTCGGGCGTGCACGGGTCTCGCGGCGTGCCGGACATCCCGTACGGCCACGACTGGGAATCGCGTGTGTGGTGCTGAGGCGGGCTAGGCGGCGCCGGGCGCCGGCTCCCACTGGTCCGGCAGGAGCAGGTCCTCCGGGTCCAGGGCGTTCACGTGGTACTTGCCGACCGCGCTGGTCAGCATCCGCAGTTCGAGGGCGAGGGCCTCGACGAGGCGGGTCAGGCCGGCCTCGCGGTCCTCGTCGACGGCGAGGAGGGCGGCGCGGCCGAGGCCGACGGCGCGGGCTCCGAGGGCGAGTGCCTTGACGGCGCGGGTGCCCTCCCACATGCGGCCGCTGGCGAGCAGGCAGTGGTCGGTGCGGCCGACGCGCCGCAGGCAGTCGGCGAGCGGGAGCCCGACGTGGCCGAGGAAGGCGGTCGGCGCCCAGGCGGTACCGCCCTCCGCGCCGTCGACGGTGACGGAGTCCGCGCCGGCCGCCCAGGCGGTGGCCGCGGCCCGGGCGACGTCCCGGCCGGGGTGGAGCTTCACCCACACCCGGGCGCGGGGGAAGTTGTTGCGCATGAGCCGGATCTGCTGGCGCAGGATCTCCTCGGTGAAGGTGCCGGGGCTGGCGACCCGCAGGACCTTGTCGCCGCCGGCGCCGTACACCTCGTCGAGGGCGTACTGTTCGGCGACCTGGCCCGCCGTCGCGCGGCTCAGCAGGGTGAGTCCGCCGAGGCCGGGCTTGGCGCCCTGGCCGACCTTGAGCTCGAAGGCGAGGCGGCCGGTGGCGAGGAGGGGTTCGGTGAGCGGGTCGCTGTAGACGAGGTTCCAGACCTCGGCGTCGGCGTCCTCCGTGGACTGCTGGACGACGACGCCGCCGTGCTCGTCGTCGGCGGCCTCCGCATAGGCGGCGATCCGGCCGAGGAGCGGCGAGACGCCGTTCTCGCCGGCGCTGCGGTAGCCGTTGACGGGGACCACGTTCTCCCCGATGACCAGCGGGATGCCGAGCGCCCCGGCCTGGCGACCGGCGGCCTCGCCGAGGTCGCGGCTGGCGACCTGGGTGGACCCGAAGGCCGACACGTACAGCGGCAGCCTGCTGGTGAACCCGCCGATGACGGTGTCGAGTTCGACGTCGGTGTACAGCGGTTCGCGGGCGAGGTCGATGAGCTTCTTCAGCCGCTCGGGCATGAAGACCGGCGGCACGATCCGCATCCGCTCCAGCAGGTCGTCCGGGTCGTGCGCGGCCCGGCCGGCCGACGGCGCGGGGACGGCGCCGAGCAGTCCGCTGCCGTAGCCGGTCTCCGCCGGGAAGACGGCCCCGGCGCCCTGCCGGGCGCGCAGGCGGACCTGCTCCTCGGGGAAGCCGTCCGCGACGAGTGCGGTGCTCATGCCGACACCACCCCGGGGAGCTTCGGGTAGGCGCTGGCCTGCCAGGCGGCCTGCCGGCCGGTGACGTAGCGGGTGAAGCGCTCCAGGCCGATGCCGAAGCCGGAGCTGGCGGGGATTCCGCGGCGGGCCAGGTCGAGGTACCAGCCGTACTTGGCGGGGTTCTCGCCGGTCTCGCGCATGCGGGTGACGAGGGTGGCGTAGTCGTGCTCGCGCTCGCTGCCGCTGGCCAGCTCGCCGTAGCCCTCGGGGGCGATGAGGTCGAAGTTCCGCAGGACGCCGGGCTGTTCGGCGCTCTCCTTGTCGTAGAAGCCGCGCGAGCCCTTCGGGTAGTCGGTGATGAAGAAGGGGCGCTCGGCGCGGGCGGAGACGATCTCCTCGCCCTGCCAGTCGATCTCGGCGGCGGGGTCCTGCGGGTGGCCGAGCTCGATCAGCTCGGCGGTGGCCCGCTGGTGGCCGACCCGGCCGAAGGAGGCGGTGACGGCCTCGCGCAGGGCGCCGGCGTCGCGGCCGAGCAGGTCGAGCTCGCCCGGCAGGCCGGCGAGGACGTCGGCGACGACGTGGGTGACGAGCTGCTCGGCGAGGTCCATCGCGTCCTCGCGGCGGGCGTCACGGATCTCCACGTCGATCTGGTGGAACTCGGCGAGGTGGCGGTGCGTGACCGCCGTCTCCAGCGGTTCCAGCCGGACGTTCGGGGCGATGTAGAAGATCTTGTCGAAGGCCAGCAGCGACGCCTGCTTGTACAGGATCGCGCTCGTCATCATCTTGTACTTGTGGCCGTAGAAGTCGACGTCCACCTGCTTCGAGCCGCGGATCCCGGGGTCGGTGACCGGACCGATGATGGGCGGCAGCAGCTCCTGGAAACCGCGCGCCGTCAGGAAGGCGCGGGTCGCGGCGAGCATGCGGCTCTGCACGCGCAGGGTGGCCCGGGTGAGCGGGTCGGTGAGGTGCGCGTCGGGGGAGGCGGGGAAGGGCAGGAGTGCCTCGTCCACGGCCTCGGCGATGGTGACGGTCACGGTCATACCTCCTGAAGGAGCGGAACGGCGGCGGGGGTGCGGCCGCCGTCGTGGTCGGGGTGGTCGTAGCGGCGCTGTACGAAGGTCAGCGCGTCGTGCAGTCCGGTCGCGGTGAGCCGGGAGCCGCGCCGTCCGGTGACCCGCCCGATGGGCATGGCACCGATGTCCGACCAGGTCAGCCGGCCCGTCTCGTCGATGTGGCTGCGGGCGCGGCCCGCGTTGTCGGGGTGGAGGCAGTAGGGGACGTCGAGGTAGCCGCGCTCGAATGCCTTGAGCAGGGCGGTGCCGAGGTCGGCGTCCAGGCCGAGCACGGCGTCCACGAGGGCGCGGGCCTCCGCGTACACCGGGTTGTCGGCCGGGTCGGACCCCTCGTCCGTGTCGTCGTCGCCGGCGGCGCGGGCCGCCGCGTCCGCCGCGATGCGCAGGGCCCGGACGTTCTCGTCGACGGTCGGGATGCGGTGGGCCTCGGCGGCCGTCTTGACGATGAGCCGCTGCGCGCCCGCCGTGACCGCCAGTGCCGCGGAGTCCTCCAGGAGGGCGTGGGCGCCGCGGGTGGTGCGGGGGTACACCCCCATGTAGGTGTACACCACGATGTGCCAGTCGGTCTCCGGCAGAAGCTCGGCAGCCAGGCGGCGGAGAGCGCGCACCGCCTGCCGGTCCTGCGCCGGGCTGGTCTGCTGGGCGTAGCTCAGCGAGATCGACCGCAGTCCCGCCCGGTGGAAGAACACGCCTTCCAGGGCGCTGATCGCCACGAGCAGTCCCGGCGGGCACAGCTGGCCGAGCATGCAGCCGCCGAAGCTTTCCAGGTGCGGTTCGGCTCCGTCGGCGCGCAGGGCGGCCAGTCGCTCGCAGGTCTCCTGCCAGTTGCGGACCGAGTCGACGAGCGGGGTGCGGCCGTAGGGCAGGCAGTACGAGACGGGGCCGCCCTCGGTCGCGGTGAGGCCGAGCCGGGCGAGCGCGGCGACGATGCGCTGCGGGCGCGCCGAGCCGTGCCGGACCTGGACGGGGAAGCCGTCCTCGGCGATTCCGTCCAGGACCCAGCGCGAGGTGTCCGGGCTGTAGGAGGTGATGGGGTAGCCGTTGAGCGGGACTCCCCGGCCCAGGGCCCGGACCGCGGAGGGCTCGTCGCCGACGCGGGTGTAGCTGTCGATGGTGAGGGTGCCGGCGACCGCGTCCGCGGCGCCCTTGGTGGCCCGCAGTCCGGCCCGCATCCGGGCGGGCTCGGAGAAGCCCATGCGGGGTTGGACCACGAGGGCGCCCCGGGCCCGGGCGGCGGCCACGAACCGTCCGAAGGACGTCACCGTGCCACCCCTTCCAGCCGGGCGGCCGGCGCGAGGGGGGCGTCCGGTGTGACCGGGCCCCGGTTCGCGGCCAGCGCGGCGATGAACTCCTCGAAGGCACCGAGGCCCTGATCCTCCTCGTAGACCGCGTCGAAGCCGGCCTCGACGAGCCGCCGGCCGCTTCCGGCGCGGCCCTCGGCACCGAGGACGCCCAGCTTGCCGCCGATGACGGCGGGCAGGCCGGCGAGTTCCCAGCGCGAGCGGATCGTCCGGATCAGCTCCTCGGCGTCCTGGAAGCCATGGCCGTTGACGCTGCTGACCACGAGCAGGTCGGGCTGGAACTTGCCGCAGGATTCCACGATCTCGTCCTGGGAAATGCACGGGCCCAGATTGACGACGTGGTGTCCCAGGTCTTCGATCAGCAATTGAATGAACACGAGATTCCAGGTGTGGGCATCGGACGGTAGTCCGGTGACCATGACGTCCAGCGGCCCGGTTCGAGCTCGGGACGCCACTTCCGCAGGCTGCATCATCACTTCGTCCACATCGTGGGGTGACAAGTGGGAGAAGGAGGTCCTGGACCGCTCGGAACTTCCCTTCGGCATCGATCGTAGGAACGCCGCGAGCGGCTGACCGGCGCCCGGGGCGGCAGCCGGGCGGCAGTTGCCGGTGCCTGTCGGTTCCCCTTTACCGGCCCGCCCTACAGTCGAATTCCGCCGCCGCGTCGCCGGCCGGAGCGGAATACGGGAGCACGCGCCCGAGAAACCCTGAGGAGTGGACCCATGTCCCAGATCGCCCCCACCGCGGAACTGGCCGCGGCCCTGCTCGACGTCATGTCCGAGACCGATCGCCACGAGCCCCTGGGAGAGGCGAAGTTCGCCGTCCTCGAAGCGGCGATGCAGTTGATCGACGCCGACCGCCCTGAGCTGGCGGACCAGCCCCAGCGGCGCACGGAGCTGCTGCGCGAGGCGCTGGGCTCGGTGCGGGCCGCCGCGGTGGCCGCCGGGATCGCCGTGACGCGCGCCCACGAGGTGTCCCGCGTCCTGGTGTGACCCGCGCCGGCCGGCGGGCTGCCGCCCAACTGCCGCACGGGCTGCCCGAACCGGCGCGCACGGTCTCGTAGCGTCGAGACACCGGTGCGGCACCGGATCCCCGTTCCACGGACCCAACAGAGGTGAAGCCATGGCTACCAATCCGTTCGACGACGCCGACGGCCGTTTCGTCGTCCTGGCCAACGACGAGGGCCAGCACTCGCTGTGGCCCGCCCGGATCCGCCGCCCGGAGGGCTGGCTGCTGGTCCGCGAGGAGGGCAGCAAGCAGGAGTGCTCCGAGTACGTCGAGGCCAACTGGACGGATCTGCGCCCCCGTTCGGTGGTCGCCGCGATGGGCGGCTGATCACGGGCGCACAGGCGCACACGACGGGGCGGCGTCGGTACGGCTCGCATGAGCCCGTACCGGCGCCGCCCCGTCGTGCGCGGTCAGTGCTCGCCGACCACGCACCACTCCAGGACCGCCATCGCCGCGGTCATCTTGTGGAACGCCTGCCGCCAGGCGAGGCTGCGCTCACCGTCGAGGACCTCGTCGGAGACCTCCTGGCCGCGGACGGCCGGCAGGTCGTGCAGGAAGACGGTGTCCGGGCCGCTGTGGCGCTCGAAGAAGTCCCGGTCGACGGCGAAGCCCTCGAACGCCGTCAGCCAGTTCGGGTCGGCCTTCGGCACGCCCATGGTCTGCCAGCGGCTCGTGTAGACGGCGTCGACGGGTCCCTCGACCGCGGCCGGGTCGGTGATCCGGCTCACCAGGTGCTGTCCGCCGCTGAGTTCGTCGACGAGGTCCATGGTGTCCTTGGGCACCTCGTACCCCTCGGGGGACAGCAGCGTGATCCGCAGTCCCGGGGTGAGCGCACCGGCCAGCGCGAGGGCCGCTCCGGAGCTGTTGCCCTCCCCGACGACGAGCACGTGGCGCCCGGCGAGGTCTCCGAAGCGCTCGCTGAGCGTGGCCAGGTCGGCGATCGCCTGGGTGGGGTGCTCGTCGAGGCTGAGGGCGTTGACGACCGCGAGGTCCGGGCTGCCGCCGAGGCGGCGCATCTCCGCCACGTCGCCGTTGGTGCGGACGACGAGGGCGTCGAGGTACTGGCCGAGGACCCGGCTGGTGTCCTCCACCGTCTCACCGGTGGTCAGCTGGAGTTCGTCCGGGCCGAAGGTGATCACGTCGGCGCCGAGCCGGGTGGCACCGCTCCAGAACGAGGTACGGGTCCGGGTGGACGACTTGCGGAAGTAGATGCCGACCTGGCGTCCCGTCAGCGGCTTGTCGTCGACCTCGCCGGTGCCGAACTCGACGGCGCGGGCGACGATGCGGGCGAGCTGCTCGGGCTTCAGGTCGGCGAGGGAGATCAGGTTGCGCATGGCGGGGATGCCTTTCTGCGAAGGGTGGGAACGCCGGAGGAAGAAGAGGAAGAAGGGAGGAAGAGGGGTACGGAGAGTGGCGCGAGGACGGCCGGGGCGCTCAGGAGACGAGGGCCGTGGCCCGTACGAGGAGGGCGGCGCGCTCGGCCGCGGGGCGGCGCACCAGGTTGAGCACCCCGAACCGCGGGGCGCCGTCCTCGTCGCCGGGCAGCCGGCGCACCAGCCCGCGCAGCATCAGGGCGTGCACGTCGCGGACCACGGTCGCCGGCGGCGCGGAGAGTTCGGTGGCGGCCTGGTCGGCGCTCCATCCGTCGGCCAGCAGGCTCAGGTTGCCGAGCAGCGCGGCCGGTCCGTCGTCCAGGGCGGCGACGGCCGCCGCGAGCTGCGCGGCCATTCCCTCGCCGCCGGTGTCGGCGGCGGTCACGTCGTCCACGACGTCGAGCGGGGACGTCCGGGCGATCGCGAGCAGTTCGGCGGGCGAGCGCAGCAGAAGCCAGGAGGCGGCGGCCTCCATCGCCCTGGGCACTCCGTCGAGGGCCCGGCTGAGGTCGGCGACGGTGCGCACCAGGGAGTCGCCGGGCAGCAGGTCGGGGCGCATGTGGCCGACGTACGACAGCATCAGTTCGACGGCCGGCCGCCCGGCGGTCAGGGAATCCCCGGGCAGCGGCCCGCCGGTGCCGTCGGCCCGCACGGGGTCGGTCACGGGCAGCGGGCCCAGCGGCAGCAGCCGGTTGCCCGGGGTGCGGTGCGGTTCCCGTGTCGTGATCAGCACCTTGAGGCGGTCGCAGGCGTGGAGCAGTTCGAGGAGCGGGGCCGCGAGGTGGGGCGCGTCGTCGTGGCCGTCGAGGACGAGGAGGGTGGCCCGGCCGCCTATCACGGAGGCGAGTTCGTCCAGGCCGCGTCCGCCGAGGGCCACCGAGCGGGCCCAGCCCGCCAGCGCGGACCGCGGACTGCGGGCCGCCGCGGGTCCGGCGACCGGAGGCGCGGCCTCGTTCATGTCCACCCAGACGACCGGGGTGCGGTCCCGGCTGTGGAGCGCCAGGGCGGCCTCCTGGGCCAGCCGGGTCTTGCCGACCCCGGCCAGGCCCACCACGCTCAGCAGCCGCTCGTGCTCGGTGGACAACAGCGCGGTCAGTGACCTCAATTCTTCGGTGCGCCCCACCAGCCGGCGCAACGGCCGCGGCGGCGGAGCCAGTTCGGCGCCGTAGGTCTCACGCATCACCGTGCCGGCCTCGGCGCCCTCCACGGCGAGTTCCAGGGCGGCGCGGCGGGCGTCGCTCAGTCGCATGGCGCCGGCGAGCAGCCGGAGCGTCTCCCGGCGCGGGTGCCGCACCCGCCCCTGCTCCAGGTCCCTGATGGCCCGCACGCTGACCGTCGACAGTCCGGCCAGCTGCTCCTGGGTGATCCCGGCCCACTGCCGTGCCGCCCGCAGTAGTTCGGCGAGCCCGTCCGGCGATGCCTGCTCGGTCATGACCAGTCTCCTTGGATGCATGGGGGGTCCTCAGTGCGAGGGCCGCGAAGGAGTCGGCCTCGTGACCCCTACAGTGGCGGCGCTGATTACCGTTCCCGTACCGGCTCGTTCCCGAGCGTCACGGGAACGGGCTAGGATCCGCATTCACCGGCGCTGTCGGCGTGGACGAGTGACCTGGGGGGGTGCTTTCGGCGATGACCGCTGCCGAGGCGCGATCGCTGCGATTCAACGTGCTGGGCCCTCTCGAAGGGTGGGCGGACGGTACGCGGCTGCGGCTGGGGGGACTGATCCAGGAACGGGTGCTCGGCACCCTGCTCCTGGAGCCCGGCCGGGTGCTGACGATCGGCCGCCTGGTGGAGTCCGCCTGGGCCGAGGACCCACCCGCCACCGCCTCCCATCAGGTACGCAAGGCGGTCGCGGACCTGCGGCGGCGCATCCCCGCGGGCAGCGAGGTCATCGTCACCGACGGCCCCGGCTACCGGGTGGTCCTGGGACCCGAGCAGCTCGACCTGACGGAGTTCGGCGCCCTGGTGCGGACCGCCCGGGACGCGCCGGCCGAGGGCCGCGCGATCGACGCAGTGGAGGCACTGCGCCGGGCTCTCGGCCTGTGGCGCGGCCCGATCCTTTCGGGCGCCGGCGGCCCGGTGATCGAGGCGGCGGCCACCGCGTTCGAGGAGCGCCGGCTCGGCGCCGCCGAGCAGCTCTTCGAACTGCGCCTGGCACTGGGCGAGTCCGCCGAACTCGTCGTCGACCTGCGGGACCTGGTGCAGGCGCACCCCCTGCACGAGTCGCTGCGCGCCCAGTTGATGCTGGCCCTCTACCGCTCGGGGCGGCAGGCCGAGGCGCTGGAGGAGTACAGCAGGGTCCGCGAACTCCTGGTGGAGGAGCTCGGAGTCGACCCGGGACCGCGTCTGACCAAGGTGTACGAGGGGATCCTGCGCGACAGCCCGGAGCTGGCCGCACCCGTTCCGCCGCCCGACGCGACCCCGCTCCCCCGGCCGGTCGCCGCCTCCCACGAGGCCCCGTGCACCCTGCCGTACGACCTGGCGGACTTCACCGGCCGCGGCGACGAACTGCAGGAGCTGCTCGACTCCGCGGGCCGGGATTACGCGCGTCACTCCCGCATCGTGGCCCTGGACGGCATGGGCGGCAGCGGGAAGACCTCCCTCGCGGTGCACGCGGCACACACCCTGGCCGGCGACTTCCCCGACGGCCAGCTCTACATCGACCTGCGCGGATACACCCCCGGCGAGCAGCCGGTGACCGCGAGCGGAGCGCTCGACAGCCTGCTGCGCGCGCTGGGCGTGCCGGGCACGCGCATCCCCGAGGACGCCGCCGGACGCACGGCGCTGTGGCGGTCGACCATCGCCGGGAAGCGGCTGCTGCTGCTCCTCGACAACGCGGCCGACGCGGACGGCGTACGGCCGCTGCTGCCGACCTCGCCCGGCTGCCTGGTCCTGGTGACCAGCCGGGCCCGGCTGGTGGACCTCGACTCCGCGCAGTGGATCTCCATCGACGTGATGTCGCCGACGGAGTGCGCGGCGCTGATCGCGGAGACGCTGGGCGAACGGCGGTACGCGGCGGAGCCGGAGGCCGCGGCCGAGCTGGCCCGGCTGTGCGGGCATCTGCCGCTGGCCCTGCGGATCGCCACCGCCCGGCTGCGCAACCGGCCGCGCTGGACGCTGCGTTATCTCGCCGACCGGCTGCGCGACGAGACGCGCAGGCTGGACGAGCTGAGTTCGGGCCAGCGCAGCGTCGCCGCCACCCTTCGCCTGTCGTACCAGGCCCTGCCGCAGGACTGCCGGACGGCGTTCCGCAGTCTGGCGCTGCACCCGGGCGGCGATCTCGACGTGCACGCGGCCGCCGCGCTCCTCGACACGGACCCGATGGACGCCGAGGACATCCTCGAACTCCTCCTGGACGTGCACCTGCTGCAGCAGCCGGAGATCGGGCTCTACACCTTCCACGACCTGGTGCGGAGCTTCGCGCAGAGCCTGCGGTCCCCGGCGACGGACGGCGACGACTCCGCGTCGACCCGGAGGCTGCTCGACTATTACCTGGCGGCGACGGAGTCGGCGTGCCAGGTGATGTTCCCGGGCCGGCGCCGCATCCCCACCGAGGTGGCGGAGGTGGAGGACGCCGAGGCGTGGTCGTCGCGGCTGCCCTGGTTCGCGGACAGCGGGCAGGCCGAGCAGTGGTTCGCGCGGGAGCAGGGATCGCTGCTGGGCGCGGTCGGCCTGGCCGACCGGCTGGGACACGACCGCCACACCGTGTTCCTGACCCGCAACCTCGCCTTCCAGCTCAGCGCGCGCGGCCAGTTGGAGGAGTTCCGCTCGATGGGTCTGGTGGCGGTGGCCGCCGCGCGCCGCCTCGGCGAACTGCCGCTGCTCGGCGTCAGTCTGTCCAATCTGGGCGTCGCCTGCTGGAAGCTGGGCCGCTTCGCCGAGGGCATCGAGGTCGCCACGGAGGGCCGCGACGTCGCCGAGCGGCTGGGTGACGTGCAGACGCTGGCGCACAGCGAGAGCGCCCTCGGCCAGCTCAACAGCCTGCTGGGCCGGTTCCCCCAGGCACTGTCCCATCTGGAGAAGTCCATCGCGCACCAGCGCGAACTCGGCGCCAGCCGGGCCGAGGCGGAGAGCCTCACCCTGCTCAGCACCCTGTACGAGCAGTGGGGCCGCCATGAGGAGGCCGCGTCGGCGGCCCGTCGCGCGATCGGCTTGTGCGATGAACTCGGCCAGCACGAGAACAAGTTGGTCGCCCTCACGGACCTGGCCTTCGCCCATGCCTGCCTCGGCGACGACGAGGCCGCCGACACCTGCCTCAACCGGGCGCGCGAGCTGTGCACCGAGAGCAGCGATCCCGGCCAGGTGGCGCTCGCCCTCGCTCTCTTAGCGGAGGTGACCCAACGGCTCGGCCGACATGAGCAGGCCACGCATTACGCGGACCGCGCCATCGAAACCATCGGGCCAAACGTTTCTCTACTCCGCCGAGCCAAGGTCGAAAACACGGTCGGCCGTTATTTGTTCAAACGCAAGGAGTACGCGGCAGCCCTCGGTCTCCACGAGCGAGCCCACGAGGTGGCCCACTCCCTGGACTTCCGCATCGAGATCGCCTACGCCCTCTCCGGCATGGCCCGCGCCCAGGCCGCCCTCGGCCTCACCGAGGAGGCGGCCCGCAACGAGCGCTCCGCGGAGGACCTCTTCGACCAGATGGGCGTCCCCGCCGACCGCCGACGCACCTGAGGCGACCGCCGCACGCGACACGCCACATGCACCGGTGCCCCGCACCAGGTCTCGGAAGACCTGATGCGGGGCACCGGTGCATGTGCCGGGGAGGGGATCAGACGGCGAGGACGCTCACACCGTTCTTGCCGATGACGGTCGGGCCCTGGTCGTCGGTCACCGCGGCCTGGACGACGCCACCCTTACCGATGACCGTCGGACCCTGGTCGTCGGTCACCGCAGCCTGCACGACGCCACCCTTACCGATGACCGTCGGACCCTGGTCGTCGGTCACCGCGGCCTGCACGACCCCGCCCTTACCGATGACCGTCGGACCCTGGTCGTCGGTCACCGCAGCCTGCACGACGCCACCCTTACCGATGACCGTCGGACCCTGGTCGTCAGTGACCGCAGCCTGCACGACCCCGCCCTTGCCGATGACCGTCGGACCCTGGTCATCGGCCACCACGTGCACGCCGGCCGGCTGGATCTGCGAGTGTCCCGCCTCGACCGTGGCCCCCAGGCCGAAGGCGAGGGTGGCGGCGACGATCCCGACGAGTCCGGCCGACTTGCGTCCCATGACCTATCCCCTTTGCGTGGTTTCTGCGGTTTCTGCTTCCCGACACCACGTACTCTCCGGGGACCCGTTCCCGGACCGTTCCCGAGCCGATACCGCCCTGCGGGACGGCACGGGAACGCACCCGGGAACGCCTGGTCAGCCCGGGTACAGCCCGCTGTTCGACGCCACGCTCAGCCCGTTGCGGGCCTCCTCTCACGGGCGAACACGGTCATGCCGCCGCTGAGGCGGCAGCTGACCACGCGCGGACCCTGCTCGGTGAGGACCACGGTGGTACAGGCGCGCCCGGATCCGACGTCCGCGAGATCGAGCAGTGCGCGGACCGTGGCACGCAGCGTGGCGACCTCGTCCTCGTCGGGCGCGCGGTGGTTCGGTGGCACCCGGCCGGGGCCACGCCGGACGCTGATGTCCACCACCGTGTGCATGCTGTTGTCGCTCACGGTCTCGACACGGAACTCGGGCCCGTCCCAGGGCTCTTCCGCGTCCGTGTACGGGGCGGGCCGGCCCGGCCGGTCGTGCTCGACCGACCGTTCGATGGCGGACAGCTCCTGAAGGATGTGGCGGAGACCCTCGGCCACGTCGATCCGGTCCGGGGGATGCTTCATCGGAGACTCCTCCTGCAGAGAACTACTCCTGCAGGGTCGGACCCGCCGATCCCGTTTCCCTCCCGCTCCGGTCCCGCCCGACGGCCGTACGGACCGCTTCCGCGAGGGACAGGGCGGCGCCCTCGCGGAACGCGGCGGCGTACGGAGCGTCGCCGAGGCCCGCGCGGGCGACGTCGGCGATGCGGTTCACGTCGCCTCGTTCGCCCTCGGGGAGCGGCGATCCCGCGCTCCGCCGGGCGGCGTCGGCGGCGCCGAGGAGGAGGGCGGCGCGGGTGAGGGCCGGGGTGCCGCCCTCGGCCGCGGCGGCGCCGGCGGTGCCTTCGAAGGAGAGCGCGAGTGCGCGCGGCTCGGCCAGCCGCCGGGCGAAGTCGAGGCCGCTCGCCTGGTACGCGGCGGCCCGGTCGGCCTGGCCGCGCAGTTCGGCGGTGAAGCCGAGCTCCACGTGGATCAGGTGCTTTCCGGCGGTCGACGACGGATAGGCGTCGCGCATCGTCCGCAGATGGCGCTCGGCGGCGTCGAGGTCGCCCGAGCGGCGTGCGCCGAGGGCGAGGCCCATGAGGGCGAACACCTCGCCGTACATGTGTCCCTGTTCGGCCGCCGCGCGCCGGGCCCGCTCGTGCAGGTCGCGGGCTCGCTCCCACTCCCCGGCCAGCAGGGCGAGGCGCCCCAGGCCGGCGAGGCGCGCGGAGGTCTCCGCGGGCAGTCCGAGACCTTCGGCCAGCCGCAGCCCCTCGGTCTGGCGCTCGGTCGCGGCGGCGTAGTCGCCCTCGATCTCGGCCAGTGCGGCGAGCACCGGGACCGTCATCAACTCGCCCCAGCCGTCCCCGAGTTCCCGGAACGCCGTGGCGCCGCCGAGGCCGTCCTCGCGCGCGGCGCGCAGGTCTCCCGCCGCGAACGCGGTGTGCGCGCGCAGGGACCGCGCTGCGGCGGTGCCCCACGGGTCGGCGGCCTCGGTGAACCGTTCGAGGGCACGGGCGTTGACGCTCCGGGCCGCCGCGGGATCGCCCGCGTGGTAGAGGCTGTACGCGAACAGCCACAGGGCGCGGCCACGGCGTACGGCATCGGGGATGTCCGCCTCGGGGCAGTCGGCGTCCGGCGCACGGCCGCCCGTCATCATGACGAACGCTCCGTGGAGTACGCGGAGTTCGGCCGAGAGGTCGGGCGGTACGGCGTCCAGGACCTCGGCGAGGCGGCGGCGCCCCTCGTGCAGGCGGCCCCGCAGCAGCCACCAGGGGCACAGGGCGGTGGCCAGCGCCGCCGCGTCCCGCGGGTCACCCGCGCGCAGGGCGTGGTCGAGGGCCGCACGGGTGTTGGCGGACTCGGCGTCCAGCCGGGCGAGCCAGACCCGCTGCCCGGCGCCGCGCAGGCGGGATTCGGCGCGCTCGGCGAACTCGCGGTAGTACCGGACGTGGCGAGCGGAGACGCCGTCCCCCTCCCGCGCCTCGTGGAGCCGGTCGCGGGCGTAGACGGCGACCGATTCGAGCAGGCGGTAGCGCGGGCCGTGGGCGGTCGGGACCGCCATGACGAGGGAGCGGTCGACCAGGCGGCCCACCAGGTCGAGCACGTCCTCGGGGGCGATGCCGTCGCCCGCGCACAGTGCCTCCGCCGCGTCCAGCGCGCAGCCGCCGACCGGGACGGCCAGCCGGCGCAGCACGGCTCTCTCCGACGGGTCGAGCAGCTCCCAGCTCCAGTCGACGACCGCCCGCAGGGTCTGCTGCCGGGCCGGCAGCCCCCGCTGCCCCGAGGCGAGCAGCCGGAACCGGTCGCTCAGGCGCGTGGCCAGTTCCCGCACGCCCAGCGCCCGTACCCGGGTCGCGGCCAGTTCCAGGGCGAGGGGCAGGCAGTCGAGCCGGCGGCAGATGTCGCCGATGGCGTCCCGGGCGCTCCCGTCCCCGGCGCCACCTCCGTGCCCGCCCCCGGCCTCGCCCTCGTCCTCGTCCTCGGGTGCGAAGCCGGGTGCCGCGGCGGCGGCCCGCTCGGTGAAGAGCCGTGCGGCGGCGGCGGGATCGAGGGGATCGACGGCGTACACCGACTCGCCGGGCAGGCGCAGGGACTCGCGGCTCGTGGCAAGTACGCGCAGGCCCGGCGCGCCGTGCAGCAGGGACGCGACCAGCTCGGCGGCCGGTTCGATCACGTGTTCGCAGTTGTCGAGGACGAGCAGGGCCCGGCGGTCCCGCACCGCGGCGAGCAGCGCGTCCGTCGGGCCGCCCGCGCCGCGGGCCGGCGACGCCGAGTCACGGACGCCGAGCACCACGGCCACCGCCTGCACGAGATCGGCGGTCCCGGACGTCCCGGCGGGCAGACCGGCGAACTCGACGAGATGCACGCCGTCGGGCACCGGCCGGTCCTCGTCACGGGAGACCCGCTCGGCCACGGCCAGCGCCAGCCGGGTCTTGCCCACCCCGCCCGGCCCGGTCAGCGTGACCAGCCGCTCGCTGCCGACGAGCCGGCCGACCGTCTCCAGGGCCGGTCCCCGCCCGATCAGCGCCGTCGGAGGCACGGGGAGGTTCCGGCGCGGAGAGGCCGTCCCGTACGGGTCGGGGACCTCCGGCTCCGTGGCCGCGGCGACGGGACCGGGCGCGGTCGCCGGACGGGCGGCCCGGGGCGGCGCCGGGTCCGGGGCGGCCGACCGGACGGCCACGGGCTCTGCCGGGGCGGGGGCGGGTGTCAGACCGGCGTCCTGGCGCAGGACCGCCTCGTACAGGGCGGCCAGTCCGGGGCTCGGGTCGAGGCCCAGTTCGTCGGCGAGCAGGGTGCGGAGTTCCGTGTACGCGGCGACGGCCTCGCTCTGCCGGCCTGCGGCGTACAGGGCGCGTATCCGCACGGCGCGCAGCCGCTCGCTCAACGGGTGACCGGCGACGAGCGCGGCCGTCTCCCCGAGCAACGAGGCATCCCCGAACTCCAGTCGGGTCTCGGCCTGTTCCTCGACGACGGTGAGCCGCTCCTCGGCCAGGCGCTGCGCCGCCGGACGGACGAACTCCTCGTCGGCGAAGTCCGCGTAGGCGGGTCCGCGCCACAGCTTGAGTGCCTCGGTGAGCAGGGCGGCCCGGGGGCGCGGCGACGTGAGGAGGCGGGCGCGTGCCACGAGGAGGCGGAAGTCCTCGGCGTCGACCTCGGACGGGTCGCCGTCGAGGCGCAGCCGGTAGCCGGCGGGGTGGTGGAGGACCCGGTCGCGGCCGATGGCCCTGCGGAGCTGGGAGACCTTGGCCTGAAGGGCGTTGGCGGGGTTGCCGGGGACGGCGTCCCCCCAGATGTCGTCGACGAGGCGGTCCGTCGGCACGGGACGGCCCTCGTGGGCGAGGAGGTCGGCGAGGAGCGCCCGCACCTTGGTCTCGGGCACCCGTACCGGTTCACCCTCGGCATCCCACACCGCCACCGGACCGAGCACCCCGAACCTCATGGCAGGAACCCTACACACCCATGATCATCCGGCCCGGGGCGGACCGTCAGCCGACCGTCAGCGTTCCCGAAGCGGCCTGCGCGACATTCGGTCCGGCGGGGCCCGACGGCCCCGGCGGGAACACGGACGAGGGAGCACGGCCATGAGCACGATCACGAGCAGCGTCGTTTCGCCGGACACGGAGACGGACACCGAGCCGCGCACGGAGACGGACACGGACACGGAGCGCACGGTGACGGAGGCGTCCGCCTCCGGCGTCTCCCCGCTGTTCCAGCCCGCCCGTCTGGGCGCGCTGCGGCTGCGGAACCGGCTGGTCATGGCCCCGATGACGCGGAACCGGGCGGGCGCGACCGGCGTGCCGGAGCCGATCATGGCCACGTACTACGCCCAGCGCGCCTCGGCCGGACTGATCATCGCGGAGGCCGCGACACCCAACGCGGTGGGCGCCACGTACCCCAACATCCCCGCGATCCACGACGACACGCACGTGGCCGGATGGCGGCGGGTCACCGAGGCCGTGCGGGACGCCGGCGGGCAGATGTTCCTCCAGCTGCAGCACGGCGGGCGGGTCGGGCACCCGGAGACGACGGGGCTCCACCCGCTGGCGCCGTCGCCGGTCCCCCTGCCCGGCACGGTGTTCACCCCGTCCGGACACCAGGAGGCCGTGGTGCCCCTGGAGATGACGACTGATCAGATCGCTTCCACGGTGGCCGACTTCGCCACTGCGGCGCGGCGGGCGGTCGACGCCGGTTTCGCGGGGGTCGAGGTGCACTCGGCCAACGGGTACCTGCTGCACCAGTTCCTGTCCGGCGCCACCAACCGGCGCACCGACGGCTACGGCGGACCGGTCGCCCATCGCATCCGCTTCACCGTCGAGGTCGTCCGCGCGGTCGCCGAGGCGATCGGCCCCGAGCGGGTCGGGGTGCGCATCGCCCCCGGTGTCACCGCCAACGGCATGACGGAGGACGACGTCGACGCGGTCTACCCCGCGCTCCTGGAGGAGCTGCGCGAGCTGGACCTCGCCTACCTGCACGTCGTGTTCGCCGACCCCGACCAGCCGCTCTTCCGCACGCTCCGCGCGGCCTGGCCGGGCACGCTCATCGCGAACCCGGCCCTCCCCTGGCCCGGCCCCCTGCCGGCCGACGGCGGGCGTGACGCCGGCGAACGGCTCCTGGCGGCGGGCGCCGACCTGATCGCGCTCGGCCGCTCGTTCCTGGCCAATCCCGACCTGGTCGCCCGGATGCGGACCGGCGCGCCCCTCAATCCGATCCGCGACGCCCATCTGATGTACGTGGGCGGCGAGACCGGCTACACCGACTACCCGACGCTCACCTGAGACGGCCGGGCCGGCTCGGCGGCTGCACCCTCTTCAGACGGGCCCGCCAGGGCCCGTCCGCCATCTCGAACTGCACCACGAGCGGGCCCTCGGGCAGCGGCACGGTCTCGCGCCGCTTGCCGATCTCGTTGACCACGTTGTCGTCCTCGGGCAGGGCGGTGTGGTCGTCGTGACCGTGGAGTTCGAAGACGTTGACGATCAGGTTGTCGTCACCGCGGTAGTGGATGGCGAGGTCGGCGACGCCTCCGGTGTGCAGGAGCACGTCGGGGCCGCGGAACTCCGTCTCCTCCTCCGTCAGGCGGCGGGCCGCCGCCAGCGGCGACACCTCCACCCACCACGGTCCCTCCGCCTCCAGCTTCAGCCGCAGAGTCCCGTTCCCGGGCACGGTGGCGAGCATCCGCCCCCGGAAGTCCTCCTCGGTGCTGTTGACGAGGAGGTCCTTCTCCTTGTTGCGCCAGTTCAGGACCGACAGCCCCGTGTACCCGTCGCCCTCGACGTCGAGGGCGACGACCACCGGCCCCGGCGGCAGCCCGTCGACGGTGATCACGTCGTTGTCCCGGCCGGTCTCCGTGTACGGCGCGAAGACGGGGCCGTACGCCCACGGATCCGGCGCACCATAAGCGGCGGGAACGGCAGGAAAGGCAGGGGCGCCGGGCGGCGCGGGTGGCACCGCCATGGGCGCCGGCGGAGGCGGGAAGCCCGGCCCCGGTGCCGGGGGCGCGAAGCCCGGCGGCGGCCCGAACGCCTTCCCGGGCGGCGGCGTGAACGCCTGCGGCGGGGGCGCGAAAGCCTGCGCGGGCGGCGGCGGGTAGACCGGAGCGGGCGGTGGTGCGTACGCCTGCGCGGCCGGGGGTGCGTAAGCCTGCGCGGCCGGTGGCGTGGCGGCCGGCGCGTGTCCCGGATCCGCCACGTCCACGCCGTGGTCCGTGGCCAGACCCGCGAGGCCGTTCGCGTATCCCTGTCCCACGGCCCGGAACTTCCAGCCGCCCGACCGCCGGTACAGCTCGGCGAGCACCATCGCCGTCTCCCCCGCGGCGTCCGTCACCTCGTACCGGACGACGGTCGTGCCGTCGGGGGCGAACGCCTCCACGGCCGGCCGGACGACGTCCCGGAGGGTGCCGCGGTCCGTGGACCCGACCAGGAGGACGCGGGTGATCTGCTGCTCGACGGTGGTGAGGCCGACGTCGAGCCAGGCCGTACCGTCGCCGCCCTGGCTCAGCCGCACGGCACCCGACGGGTGCACGGGTGCGCCGTGGAAGACCACGTCGCCGTCCCCCCGGACCGTCCCGCCCTCCGTGAGCAGCAGCGCCATCGTGTCCAGGCCGCCGTGCACGGCGATCCTCAGCGGGACGGACGGTACGAAGCCGTTGCCGCCCTTGGTCATCTCCTCCACGGTGTACCGGCCTTTCCCCTCATGTCCCCACCCTTGTCGGTCACGAAGCGATCTTGCAGCGGCCGCCGCCCGGGGACAAGACCCGGCGGTCACCGCGCGCACGCGGCCCGGGACGGGCGGGAGAAAGACGGGGCCGGGGCGGCGGAAGCCGCCCCGGCCCTCGGGTGACGCGTCGGCGGGCGGGATCAGACCTGCTCGTCCTCGGGGATGCTGACGAGCCAGCGGGTGTCCTTGCGGGGCCGCAGGTACAGGGCCCAGTAGAGGGTGGCGGCCGCCGTGATGCCGCCGGTCCACAGCAGGTACTCGGTGTCCTGCATGGACAGGACGTACGCCAGGACGCCGATGAGCAGCACCGGGACGACCGGCCACAGCGGCATGCGCCACGCGGCGACCTCGCGGTGCGCGCCCCGGCGGCTGAACAGGGCCGCCACGGCGACCAGCAGGTACATGCCGGTGACGGAGACCCCGGTGACGCCGTACAGGGTGTCGAGGTTGACGAAGCACAGGGCCGCGCCCGGCACGCCGACGAGGAGGGTGGCGACCCACGGGGAGCCGAACCGGCCCAACCGGGAGAGGGCGTTGTTGACGGGCTGCGGCCACGCCTTGTCGCGGGCGGAGGCGAAGAGGACGCGGGAGTTCTGGATGACCATGACGATGCCGGCGTTGACGATGGCCAGCGCGACGCAGAGGCTGATGAAGGTGCCGACGGCGGAGTTGGACCAGGCGGCGATCATGCCGCTGATGTCGCCGCCGGTCAGGGTCTCCAGGTCGCCGGCGCCCAGGGTGATGGCCACGACGGGCACCAGGATCACGACGGTGGAGATGGCCAGGGTGGCGAGCACGGTGCGGGCCACGCTCTTGCGCGGGTTCTCCAGCTCCTCGGAGAGGTAGACGGCCGTCGAGAAGCCCTGGGTGATGAAGAGGGCGATGGCGAGGCCGGAGACCACCATGGCGCCGGTGACCAGTGAGTGCGTGCCGCCCTCGCCCGCCACCTGGCCGTGGACGAGCGCGCCGACGCCGCGCTCCGAGTGGGCGAAGCCGAGGATCGCGACGATTCCCGCCGCGACCACCTCAAGGACGAGGAAGATGCCGGTGATCCACGCGTTGGCGCGCAGGTCGAGCAGGCCCGCGAGGGTCGCGAGGAGCATGACAGCGGCGCCGGCCAGCGGGGCCGGCACGTGCACCAGGGGCGCGAGGTAGTCGGCGGTCCCCATCGCGATCACCGGTGGCACGATCATCACCACCAGCAGCGACAGGACGAACACCAGCCAGCCGGCCAGGCGGCCCGCGAGGGTGGAGACGATGGCGTACTCGCCGCCCGCGCTCGGGATCAGGGTACCCAGCTCGGAGTAGCAGAACGCCACGCCGATGCAGAGGAGCGAGCCGATCGCGATGGTGAGCGCGGCATAGGTGCCGACACCGCCGAACAGGTCCGGTACGACCACGAAGAGGGTGGAGGCGGGCGTCACGCACGACAGCGTGAGCAGGGTGCCGCCCACGACACCGATGGAACGCTTGAGCTTCTGCGGCGCGGGGCCGGTCTGCGGGGCCAACGCGTGCGGCGCGCTGAGGGTGTCGGTCATCAGACGGTTCCGATCGGTACGAGCAGTGTTTCCGAGCGGGAGCGGTATCGCCTCCGAGGCGGCCGGTGATCAGGTGGTCCTTTGCTCCCGGGCTGAATGGAAGCCTGGGCAGAACCGCAGGTCAATGCCCCGATGGCTGCGGAATCCGTTGTTCCGACACGCCCGGAAGGGCTCCCGGAGCGTTAAGAACGCGCCAAGACCGCGAAAACACTCCGTGCGGGAACCGCAGCTCCCCCGCGAGGACTTTTCCCGCGCTTTACCGCCGCGCGGGCGTTCCGGCGTCCCGGCGTCGCCCCGTTCACCCAGGCCGCCCAGGCCGCACCGGGCCCGTCGGCGTCACGAGGGGACCGTGGCGGCCGGTGGCGACCAGCGGCGGGTACGGGGCGGGCCGGACGGGACTCCGTAGTCCTCCCTCAGGTGCTCGGGGATGGCGTAGTGCATGACGCGTCCGCGGGTGAGGGAGGACAGTTCCAGGACGGTGGTGAGGTGGCCGAGCCGGTCCAGGGCCCAGGCGCCGAGCGGGGAGCGGTCCTCGATGGTCTCCAGGACGCCGAGCAGGTGGGGAACGGTCTTCACGACGGTGTCCCAGCGGGTGCGCGGCACGTCGAGCCAGTCGGCGCAGGTGTCGCCGACGAGGTAGCGGATGAGGGCCGAGACGATCGGGTCGAAGAGGGTGCCGGGCACGACCTCCTCGTACAGGTCGATCAGCTGGCGGGTCAGGTGGGCGCCCTCCGGGGACGGCCCCATGTGGCGGATCATGTACCGGTCGAGGAAGGCACGGGCCTCGTCGAGGTCCTTCGGGACTGCGTCCTGGTCGACGCCGAGCATGGCGCCGACGACGCGCCAGGCGTAGTAGTAGGCGTCCGCGCCTTCCGTCGACATGTGGATGCCGAGCCGGTGCAGGCTGTCGAGGACGAGCATCGAGAAGAACATCTGCCCGCCGATCAGGTCCTCCTGGCAGATCGGCACTCCCGTCGACGCGGTGTCCCAGCGGCCCTCCCGCTTGAGGTGGTGGCGGATGGAGGCGTGCAGCAGACGGACCTTCTGGGCGGCGGGGATGAAGCGGCTGCCGGCCTCGAAGGCGTCGGGCTGCATCAGCTGGACGGTGAACTGGCCGGTCTCCGCCATGCGCTTGGAGGGGTACTTCAGTCCGTGCGTCGCCGACAGCAGCTTCGCCACGTGCGGGACGACGTAGCAGGCGGGCATGGAGGCGAAGGAGAGGGCGGTGGAGATGTGCACGTTGTTGTCGATGAAGAACAGCCGGGCGTTCTCCATCACTCCCCAGTCCACCCAGGCCGGCGGGGTGCTCGTGGCCTCCAGGTACGCGCGGGCGACGTCGGGCAGCCCGTCCGGCAGCGGGGCACCGGCGGTGGAGACGTACCGCATGAGGGTGTTGAACGTGCCCACCTCGCCGCGCTCGAAGAGGGTGGCGACGGTGGCGTCGGCGAGTTCGTCGCCGGTCTGCCGCAGGGCGTCCATCGACGCCTCGGTGTGGATCATGGCGGGCTCCAGGTTCTCCGTCAGTACCGGCGGACGGCCGCCGAGTGCGCCAGGGCGGTGAGCGCGGCGGCGGGGGCGGGGGGCAGGTTCAGCCGGTCGAGCGCGCGCAGGGCCTCGTCGACCCGCGCGGTGATCATGGCCTCGACGCGTTCCGGCGCCTTCAGCCGCCGCATCACCTCGCGTACGGCCTCCGGCGCGGCCCCGTCCGGGTCGGGCCGGTCCAGCAGGTCGCGCAGCCGTGCGCGCTCCTCGTCCCCGGCGAGCCGCCAGGTCTCCGCGAGGAGGGTGGTCGGCCGCCGGCCGCGTACGTCGTCGGCATCGGCCTTGCCGGTGGTCTCCTCGTCCCCGAACAGGCCGAGCAGGTCGTCCCTCAGCTGGAACGCCTCGCCCAGCGGCAGGCCGTACGCGGAGTACCCCTCGCGCAGCCGCGGGCCTGCCCCGGCGAGCGCGCCGCCGATCGACAGCGGCTGCTCGACGGTGTACTTGGCGGTCTTGTAGCGGATCACCTTGAGCGAGGCCGCCGTGGACGGGGCGGCTCCGGTGTGCAGGATCTCCAGGCACTCGCCGGCGATCAGGTCCCGGGCCAGGGCCGCCCAGAGCGGACGCGCCCGGCCGAGGTAGGCGGCCGGGAGGCCGCTGGTGACGAACAGCTGCCCGGCGAGCGACATGAGCAGGTCCCCGACGAGCATCGCCAGCGCCCGTGCGCCCGCCGCGACCGTCGGGTGGTGCTCCACCGCGCCGCGCAGGGCCACGTGCGCGGTGGGCCGGCCGTGCCGCAGCGGGCTGTCGTCGATCAGGTCGTCGTGCACGACCGCGGCCGCGTGCACGAGCTCCATGGAGGCCGCGGCCCGGAGCAGCGCCTCACTGTCCGGCTGCCCCACCGCGCGCCAGCCCCAGTAACAGAACGCCGCCCGGAGTCTCTTGCCGTCCGCGACCGCTGCCTCCAGCTGCTCGGCCACCGGGCCCAACGCCGGGTCGACCGCCGCCAGGAGGTCGGCCTCCTCGGCCACGTACCGCCGCAGCACCTCGTCGACGCGGGTCTTGAACGCGGCCGCCTCCCACCGCTCAGCCACCGTCGCCGGCCCGCCGGGCGATCACGTGCCGCGCGAGGACCTCCAGATGGGCGGGGGGCGGCGCCGTGTACCGGTCGAGCGCGAGCCGCCCGCGCGCCTCCAGGTCGCGCTCGGCGTCGGACGCCATCTCGGCGGCGTCCGAGCGCCGCAGCATCCCCCGCACGGCCCCGATGCCCGAGCCGAGCGCGCTCACGGCGAGGTCCGCGAGACCCGCCGCCAGTAACACCGCCCGCTCGTCGAGACCCCCGCGGGATTCCGTCTCTCGCGTCACGCCCACTCCCCACCCGCCCGCGGTCCGTTCCGGCCGCGGGGTCACCGACCTTCGCCTCCAGCCTCGCGCCGGTCCGTCCGCGGGGGCGGCGGAACTCACCAACGAGTGATCGACTCGCTGGGGCGTACGAGCGGCCGGGGCGGGGCCGCGCGTGCGCCGGCGGCCGGATGCCTTCTTGTCAGCCGGGAAGCCCCTCCCGAGAATGCACATGACAACCGAAGGATTTTCGGTCGCACCGTCCTCGGAGGGGAACCCCCACATGAAGAAGCCTCTCGCCGCCGCCCTGCTCGCCCTGCTCCTGGCAGGCGCGGCAGCGGCCCCGGCCACGGCCTCCATACCCCTGGAAGCCGTCGCACAGGCCCCGGCCCCCACGAACCGGGTCCAGGCCCCGGCCCCCGCACCCCGGGAACAGGCCGCGGTCACCGTCGACTTCGCGGGCACGGTCGCACTCAGCAACTGTTCCGGCTCCCTCGTCCGCGCACCCGGCTCCCTGCCGAGCGACCCCGCGCTCGTCCTCTCCAACGGCCACTGCCTGGAGTCCGGCTTCCCCGCGGCGGGCGAGGTCGTCAAGGACCAGCGGTCCACCCGCTCGTTCTCCCTGCTGAACTCGGCCGGCTCCAAGGTCGCGACGCTGCGGGCCAGCAAGATCGCGTACGCCACGATGACCGACACGGACCTCTCGCTCTACCAGGTGACCAAGACCTACGCGCAGATCCAGAGCCAGTACGGCATCAACGCCCTGACCCTCAACGACGCCCACCCGGCGCAGGGTTCGGCGATCAAGGTGGTCTCCGGCTACTGGAAGCGGATCTACAGCTGCAACGTCGACGGCTTCGTCTACCGGCTGAAGGAGGGCGAGTGGACCTGGAAGGACTCGGTCCGCTACACCTCGTCGTGCAACACGATCGGCGGCACCTCCGGCTCGCCCGTGATCGACACCACCACCGGCCGCGTGGTCGCCGTCAACAACACCGGCAACGAGAGCGGTGAGAGCTGCACCCTCAACAACCCCTGCGAGGTCGACCAGAACGGCGCCGTGACGGTCCGCCAGGGCATCAACTACGCCCAGGAGACGTACACGCTCGTCCCCTGCATCGGCCCCGGCAACGTGATCGACCTCAACCGCGCCGGCTGCCTCCTCCCGAAGCCGTAGCACCCCCGCCCCCGCCGGCCGCCCGCGACACGGCGGCCGGCGGGCCCGCCCGCGCGATCACCCGGTACCACTCACGACCGGGTGAGTACGCGTACTCATCACCACGACGCCCCTCCCGCCCGAGACTGTGGGGACCAGCGAGAGAGGCCGAAGATCCATGCAGCAGACCCGACGTCCCCGACCCTTCCGTCCCCCGTCCGGTCGGACGTCCACCCGCCGCGCCCTCCCCGCCCTCGCCGCCGCAGCCCTCGCCGCGGCCGTGCTCCTGACGGGCTGCGCGGGCCAGGAGCGCGTCTGCGGGTCCGGCCGCTACCCGGTCAAGGCGGTCGGCAACACCGACGGCCAGGACTGCGCGGCCGACGGCCAGGAGCCGCCGGAGGGCTACGTCCGCTACCCGGCCGGCATGGTGCCCGAGTACGTCGGCGACCGGTGGGACCGCCACTGGGCCACGGTCGTCGTCGACGCCGAAGGCCACCCCACACACGGCTGACGCCCCCCAGGGCCTGTCGTCACCTTCCCGTCCGCCCCACGACACCTGGCACGCGCTCGGGGCCGCCCTTCGGGCGACGACGGGAAGGTGACGACAGGCCCTAGCCGACGTTCACCCCTCCTGTCAGTCCGCAATCTTCCGGGGTCTGCCGGACCCCGCCCCGTTGCTACCTTCCAGGTCTGCCGGACGCACCGTCACGCACGCGACCTGGAGGTCACGTTGAGCGCGCAGCACCCGAACCGCAGAAGCATCCTCAAGTCCGCCGGGGGCCTCTCGGCCGCCCTGGCCCTGGGCGCCGGAGGCGTCCTGGCGTCGGCGACGGCGGCCTCCGCCGTCGGCGACGGCTACGGCCTGCACATCGTGGACCACAACGAGGACGACCCGCGCATGCGGTACTACCGGTTCCAGACCGGCGCGATCGGCTGGAACCCCGCCGTGAACGTCCTCCTCCCGGACGACTACCACTGGAGCGGACGCACCTACCCGGTGCTCTACCTCTTCCACGGCGGCGGCAACGACCAGGACTTCATCACGTTCGACCGCGAGGGCATCCGCGAGCTGACCGCCGGCAGGCGGCTCATCGTCGTCATGCCCGACGGCGGGCACGCCGGCTGGTACTCCAACCCCGTGAGCTCCAACGTCGGCCCGCGGAACTGGGAGCAGTTCCACATCGGACAGCTGATCCCGTGGATCGAGGCGAACTTCCGCACGTTCGCCGAGTACGACGGCCGTGCCGTGTCCGGCTTCTCGATGGGCGGCTTCGGCGCGCTGAAGTACGCCGCCAAGTACTACGGCCACTTCGCCTCGGTGAGCGCCCACTCCGGCCCGGCCAGCCTGCGCCGCGACAACGGGCTCGTCGGCCACTGGGCCAACGCCAGCTCCGCGGCGCTCGACCTGAACGGCGGCACGATCTACGGGGCGCCGTTCTGGGACGAGGCCCGGGTCAGCGCGGACAACCCGGTGCAGCGGATCGAGAGCTACCGCAACAAGCGCGTCTTCCTCGTCGCCGGCACCAGCCCCGACCCGATCAACTGGTTCGACACGGCCAACGAGAAGCAGGTGCTGGCCGGACAGCGGGAGTTCCGCTCCCTCCTCGGCAACGCGGGCATCCCGCACGAGTGGTACGAGCTGCCCGGCGGCCACTTCATCCGCCGCGACATGCTGCAGCGCGACATCGACGGCGTCGTCGCCCGGCTCCGCAAGGCGTGAGCGGCGCCCGCCGCGGCCCATGACCCACCACCCGTCACCAGACGACCAAGCGGAGGAGCGACCCGTGCTTCCCGGACTCTCCCGACGCGCGCTGACCTGTCTGCTCGCGGCGGCCACCGCTCTCCTGCCGGCGCTCGTGGCCGCGTCCGCGGCGCCGGCCTCGGCCGCCGCGGCAGCCGTCTCCGCCTCGGCGTGCCCGACCGCCGGCTTCGTGAGCCAGCCCTTCCACCCCGGCCACAACGGTGTCGACATCGCCAACGACACCGGGACCCCGATCCACGCCGTGGGCGACGGCGTGGTGACCATCTCCGGGTACGTCGGCGACTACGGCCAGTGGATCCGCGTCCAGCACCCGGACGGCAAGACCTCCGAGTACGGGCACATGTACCGGCGGGACGTCGCCGTCGGCGACCATGTCGTGGCCGGCCAGCGGATCGCCCTGATGGGCGCCGAGGGCAACGCGGACGGCCCCCACCTCCATCTGCGGATCTGGGGCGACCTGTCGCTGTCGTACGGCATCGATCCCGAGGTCTACCTCGCGCAGGGCGGTGTGGTGCTGCCCTGCGTGCCGGGCAGCGGTCCGCGGCCCAAGCCCCTGGTGTACCCGGCGGAGTCGGGCCGGGTGGTGGCGGCGCGGTCGGCGGACGGACGCCTGGAGGTGTTCGCGGCGGGCGCGGGCGCCGTCCACCACGCCTGGCAGCGGGAGGCGAACCGCGACTGGTCGGAGTGGGAACAGCTGGGCGGGCCCGCCGGCGCCGAACTCGCGATCGCCCCCAACGCGGACGGCCGTCTGGAGATGTTCGCGATCAACGGGGGCACCTTCGAGCACCGCTACCAGCTCTCCCCGTCGGGAGGGTGGTCCGGCTGGGAGAACTTCGGCGGCGGCGGTCGTGACATCGCGGCCGGTGTGAACGCCGACGGCCGCATCGAGGTCTTCGCCTCCGGGCCGGCCGGCGTGTTCCACCGCTACCAGCTGGAGCCGAACGGCGGCTGGTCGGCGTGGGAGCCGACGGGCGGCGGGCCGGCGGACAGCAGGATCGAGATGGAGAAGTCGCCCGACGGCCGCCTCGAGGTGTTCGCGCTCAACGGCGGCACCTTCCAGCACCTGTACCAGACGGCCCCGAACGGCGGCTGGTCCCCGTGGGGCGACTTCGGGGGCGGCGGTCACGACCTCACCGTCGACCACAACGCCGACGGCCGGATCGAGGTCTTCGCCTCCGGACCGGTCGGGGTCTTCCACAAGTACCAGACCGGTCCGAGCAGTTGGTCGGCCTGGGAGGGCACCGGCGGCCCCGCCGGCTCCCAGCTCAGCAGCGAACGCACCGCCGACGGCCGCGTGGAGGTCTTCGCCATGAACGGCGACACCGCCATGCACACCTGGCAGACCGGGGTGAACGCCCCGTACGGCGGGTGGGAGACCTTCGGAGGCGGCGGCACCGAGGTCACCGCGACCTCCAACGCCGACGGCCGCATCGAGGTGTTCGGCACGAGCCACGCCGGCACGTACCACATCTGGCAGACCGGCTTCGCGACCTGGTCCCCCTGGGTCTGGGTCAACGGAACCGCCGGTCCCGCCCTCGACTGAGCGCCCGCACCCGCCCGCCGGCCGACCGCCGCCTCGTACCCGATCCCCCTCGCCCGCATCGCACCCGCCGCGCGGCCGGCCGAGCCCCACGGTCCGGCCGGC
>NZ_JBHWAQ010000050.1:0-39426 GCF_042743475.1 Streptomyces sp. NPDC059534 | reverse complement strand
TTCCCCGGGTCCTGCCGCCGCGCCGGCGGCGCCCGCCGCGCCGGCCGGGCGCTCGTCCGGGCCGTCGTCCGCGCCGTACGACGACGAGCCGCCGCTGTTCGGCGACGACGAGACCGAGCCGCCGTGGGACGAATGGGAGTAGCGGGCCCGCCGGGCCCGGCCGCCGGGCCCGGTCAGGCCGGCTGCGGGGTGAGCCGGCGCAGCCCCCTGCGGTCGTAGTAGCGGGTCATGGCGAAGCCGAAGACCAGCGCGGCGGCCGTGCCGATCGCGATCATGATCCAGCCCCGGGCGAGGCCGGCGTCGGCGCGCGCGTCGAAGTAGAGGAGCGCGCGGACGCCGGCGCTGAGCTGGTGCATCGGTTCGAAGACGCCGAGGAAGCGGTAGAAGCCGGGCGTGGCCTCCAGGGGGACCGTCGCGCCGGACGAGGGGAGGGCCAGGGCGATGAAGACGAACATCGAGACGAGCTGGCCGATGCCTCCGAAAGCGGCGTTGATGGCCTGGACGCCGAGGCCGACGGCGACCGTCGCGCAGTAGGAGAAGATCCACAGCATCGGCAGGTGCGAGGCGTCCATGCCCAGGACCGCGATCGTCGCCACCATGACGAGCGTGGTGGTCAGGAGCGAGATGCCGGCCGTCATGGCCATCTTCAGCACGAGGGTCTGGGTGCGGCTGACGGGCACGGTCGGCCGGCGGCTGTGCCAGGGCCCGAGCTCGCTGTCGGCGTAGCCGAGGGCGGTGTCGACGCCGGTGTTGACGAGGTTCCCGCCGATGAAGCCGCTGAGCACGAGCAGCAGGGTGTAGTAGAAGGCGGTCAGCCCCAGGCCGCTGTGCGGACCGATGGGATGCCCGACCCGGGTGACGACGGCCACCGGATCGGCCAGGAGCAGCCGCGTCGTGGGGACGGCGGAAGAGGAGGCGACGAGCTGCTTGCCGATGGTCAGTGACGCCTGGTGGGCGGCGTTCTGGTTGATCGTGGCCGTCAGGGACGAGCCCAGGCTGCCGAGACCCGGATTGGTGAGCACGGTCAGCGTCGGCCGTACCGTCGCCCGGTTCGTGGTCAGGGCCGCGACCGAGGCGGTGAAGTCCTCGGGGACGACCAGCGCCCCGAAGATCTTCCCGGAGGCGAGCGCGTCCTCGGCCTCCGCACGGCCGATCAGGTGCCACTCCACGGAGTCCTTGCCCCGGGAGGCCGAGACGATCGCGTCGCTGATCTGCTGTCCCAGGTTCTCCCGCTGCCCCGGCAGCGGGCGCCCCTGGTCCTCGTCGACGAGGGCGACGGGCAGCCGGCGCAGGTTCTCGCCCGGGTTGAGGATGCCCCCCATGTAGAGGAGGGAGAGCAGCAGGGCGACGAGGGCGCTCAGGACCGTCGGCACGAGCCACAGCTTGGCGTTCCGGAGCAGGCGCCCGGCGCGGACCTGGGGGCCCGGTGCGTCGGCGGGGTCCGTGGGGCCCGGGCCGCCGGGGGTGTTCGGGGGGATCGCGGAGGTCATGGTGCCATCGTCGACGGACGTGGCCTCCGGGCCCGGAATGCGGACGATTCGGGCGGGGTGGGTGTGTCGGGCACTCCGTTTGCGGACCGGCAGGGGGCGCGTTTCAGTAGGAGCGACCCCCACACGTCCCTGGAGCTGGCATGTCGATGGCGTTCGGTTCTCCCCATGGCTCGTCCGATCCGTTCAGCGACATGCTGAACAGGTTCTTCGGCATGTCACCGGCGTCGTCGCCGCCGGCGGTGCAGCGCGTCCCGATCGGACGGCTGCTGACGGAGTCGTCGCACGAACTCCTCGGCACCGCCACCCGCAAGGCCGTGAAGGACGGCACGCCCGACCTCGACACCGAGCACCTCCTGTGGGCGGCCACCCAGGTCGACCCCGCCCGCAGGATGCTGGCCCAGGCCGGCGTGGACCCCGACGCGCTCGCCGCCCAGCTCGACCAGGTGCTTCCGCGGGAGTCCGGCGAACCCTCATCGGAGCCCGGGCTCACCCCGGCGGCCAAGCGCACGCTCGCCGCCGCCTACGCCCGTTCGCAGGCGGCCGGGGTGTCGTACATCGGCCCCGAGCACATCCTCGGCGCGCTCCTCGCGGACCCCGACTCCGGCGCCGGCCGGCTGCTGGGCGCGGACGACGTGGACGTGCGGAGGCTGCGCGGCCTCACGGACCAGGCCGCCCGCGGCGACGGTGCCGCCCCCGCCGCGACGCCCCAGCAGCCCGCCACGACCCTCGACGAGTACGGCCGTGACCTGACCGAGGAGGCCCGGGCCGGCAGGCTGGACCCCGTGGTCGGCCGCGCCGAGGAGATCGAGCAGACCGTCGAGATCCTCTCCCGCCGCTCCAAGAACAACCCCGTCCTCATCGGCGAGCCCGGCGTCGGCAAGACCGCCATCGTGGAGGGACTGGCCCAGCGCATCATCGCGGACGAGGTCCCCGCGACCCTGAAGGGCAAGCGGGTCGTCTCCCTCGACCTCTCCGGGATGGTGGCCGGCGCGCAGTACCGCGGACAGTTCGAGGAACGCCTCAAGAAGGTCATCGAGGACGTCCAGAACGCGAGCGGCGAGGTCATCCTCTTCATCGACGAACTG
The DNA here is from genome assembly GCF_042743475.1 of Streptomyces sp. NPDC059534. NCBI lineage: Bacteria > Bacillati > Actinomycetota > Actinomycetes > Kitasatosporales > Streptomycetaceae > Streptomyces > Streptomyces sp. NPDC059534. The sequence goes on along the minus strand of NZ_JBHWAQ010000050.1, from coordinate 36,851 downwards.
CACACGGTCGTCGGCGCCGGCGCCACGGGCGAAGGTGCGATGGACGCGGGCAACATGCTCAAGCCCGCCCTCGCGCGCGGCGAACTCCAGATGGTGGGCGCGACCACCATCGACGAGTACCGCAAGCACATCGAGAAGGACGCCGCGCTCGAACGCCGCTTCCAGCCCGTCCTCATCCCGGAACCCACCGTCGAGGAGACCGTGCAGATCCTCGAAGGACTGCGGGACGTGTACGAGGCCCACCACCAGGTCCGCTTCGCCGACGGCGCCCTGGCCGCCGCCGCGGAACTCTCCGACCGCTACGTCAGCGACCGGTTCCTGCCCGACAAGGCCATCGACCTGATGGACCAGGCGGGCGCCCGCGTACGGCTCCGCGGCGCCGGGCGCTCCACCGAGGTGATCAGCCGGGAGGACCGCCTCGCGAAGCTGCGCCGCGAGAAGGACCAGGCCGTCGCCGGCGAGGAGTTCGAGAAGGCGTCGGACCTGAAGCGGCAGATCGCCGAGGTGGAGGGCGAACTCGCCGGCATCGAGGAGCGCCGCGAGGGCGTCGTCTCGGTGACGGCCGCCGACATCGCCGACATCGTCTCCCGGCGCACCGGGATCCCGGTCTCCCAGCTCACCGCCAGCGAGAAGGAGAAACTCCTCAGGCTGGAGGAGGAGATGCACGCCAGGATCGTCGGCCAGGGCGAGGCCGTCACCGCCGTCTCCGAAGCCGTGCGCCGCAACCGCGCCGGCATGGGGGACCCGAACCGCCCCGTCGGCTCCTTCCTCTTCCTCGGGCCCACGGGCGTCGGCAAGACCGAGCTCGCCAAGACGCTCGCCGAGCTGCTCTTCGGCGACGAGGACCGGATGATCCGGTTCGACATGAGCGAGTTCCAGGAGAAGCACACGGTCGCCCGGCTCGTCGGGGCCCCGCCCGGATACGTCGGTTACGAGGAGGCCGGCCAGCTCACCGAGAAGGTCAGGCGCCAGCCGTACAGCGTGGTCCTCTTCGACGAGGTGGAGAAGGGGCACCCGGACGTCTTCAACACGCTGCTCCAGATCCTCGACGACGGGCGGCTCACCGACGGCCAGGGCCGCACGGTCGACTTCCGCCACTGCGTCGTCATCATGACGTCCAACATCGGGGCGCACCGCATCCTCGCCCACGAGGGCGACGCGGCCGAGCTCAAGGACGAGCTGATGGACGACCTGCGGGGGCGCTTCCTGCCCGAGTTCCTCAACCGCATCGACGACATCATCGTCTTCCACAGCCTCACCGAGGACGACCTGTCCGAGATCGTCGAGCACCTCCTGGACCGCAGCAAGCACCGCGTCCACGCCCAGGGCATGACCCTGGAGGTCACCGAGGCCGCGAAGAAGCTGCTCGTCGCCCACGGCTACCAGCCCGCGTTCGGCGCCCGCCCCCTGCGCCGCACCATCCAGACCGAGCTCGACAACCGCGTCGCCTCCCTCCTCCTCGGCGGCGAGGCCGACCCCGGCGACACCCTCGTCGCCGACGTCCTGGACGACTCGCTCCACTGCACCGTCCGCAAGGGCGAGCCCCGGCCCGAGGCGGCGGACGACACGTCCGCGGCGGGAAGCGACGTCTGAGCCGAAACCGGCGGAGGACCGGAAGCATGGCGCCCGGGCGACCGTGGGCGGCGCGCGCGGCCCGGGCGCTCTCGCCCCGGGGCGCGCTCGCCCTGCAGAGCGTGGACGGAGCGCTGTCCTTCGCCCTGCGCGCCGCGCTCGCCATGGCGCTGCCCGCCGTGCCGATGGCCCTGGCCGGGCGGGCCGACCAGGCCGTCTACGCCATGCTGGGCTCCTTCACGACCACCTTCGGACGCAACCTGCCCTACGCGCGGCGGGCCCGCGTGCTCGCGGTCGTCGCGGTCGCGATGACCGCGTGCGTGGCCTCCGGCACGGCGCTCGCCGCGTGGGCGCGGCCGGGGCACGGGGGAGTGGGCGCCGCCGTGACGGTGGCCGCCACGGCGGTCGTGGCCGGGGCCGCGAAGTTCGCCTGCGACGCGGCGCGTCTGACCGGTCTCGGCGCCGTCCTGCTGCTCTTCTCCTTCGCCGTGGCCGCCAACGCCGTCTCCACCCCGGCCGACGTCCTCCCGCGGGCCGCCCTGGCCGCCACCGGCGCAGCCGTGGCCTGGACCCTCGCCGTCGCGGGCTGGTGGGTGCACCCGGACCGGCCCCAGCGGCTCGCGGTGGCCGCGGCCCTCCGGGAACTCGCCGACCTGTGGGAGGCGACCGGCGGGAGGACCGGCCCGGGCGGCGGCGCGGGAACGAGTACGGCTGCCCCGGACCCCCCGGGTCAGGCTCCCGCGCCGGGTCAGGCTCCCGCGCCGGGTCAGGCTCCCGCGCCGGGTCAGGCTCCCGCCCGGGACCAGGCCCCCGCCCCGGACGAGGCCCCCGGCCTCGTCCCCGCCCGGGGCAGTAGGGCGGGTGGCGGCTCGGGGCCCGGTACGGCGGTCCTCGGGGGGCTCGTACGGCACCGGGCGACCGCCGCCGTCCTCCAGGCGTACCGGACGCTGGGCCGTCTCCCCCCGACCACCGCCGCCGAACGGCACGGTCGGGGCGACGTCTGTCTCCGGCTCACCGACCTGGCGTGGGCGCTGCTCATCGGCTCGCCCAGCCGGCCACCCGGAGACCCCGCCGGCCTGGCGCGGGACCTGCGCCGCCAGGCGAGGCTGCTCGCGAGCCGCCGGCTGCGCCGGCCGCCGCTCGTGCTGACCGAACCGGCGGCGTCCCCGGTGTACCGGCCGGGGAGGAACGGAGTCCCGGAGCCGGCCGGTCCCGGCACCCGCCAGGCCGCCGAGCTGCGGGCCGCGGAGCTGGTGACGGGGCCGCGCCACGGCAGGGCGGCCGTCCTGCTCGTGCCCGCGCTGCGGATGGTCCTCGGCACCGGCCTCGCGGGCGGGACCGCCCTCCTCCTCGGCCTCGGTCACGGCTACTGGGCGTCGATCTCCGCGGCGGCGGTCCTGCACTCGGTCAACGTCCGCACGGCGACGCAGCGGGCCGTGCAGCGCACCCTGGGGACGGTCGCCGGCCTGCTCCTCGCCTTCGGTGTGCTCGCCGCGCACCCCGGGCCGACGGTCCTCGTCCTGGTGATCGTGCTGCTCGAGTTCCTGCTGGAGTACGTCGTGGCCCGCAACTACGGATTCGGCGTCGTCTTCCTCACGCCGCTGGCCCTGCTCCTCTCCGACCTCGCCGCGCCCGCGTCGGCGGGCGTCCTCGTCGAGGACCGGGCGCTGGGCAGCGTCCTCGGGGTCGGCATCGCGCTGGGCTGCGCGCTCCTCGTCGTCCACGACCGTGCCGCCGTGCGGGCGCAGCGCGCGCTCGTCGCGTGTACGGCGGCGTCCGACCGGGCCGAACTCGCCCTGGCCGAACGCGCCGTGCGGTCGTTCCCGGCCGTCCAGACGACGCTGGCGGCCGCCGTGGTGGAGCTGCGCGAGGCCGACGACGCCGCGGCGGGCGAACTCTGGCCCGCGGAGATCGACCCCACCGAACTCGCGGCCGCGGAACGGCGCGCGTACCTGCTCCTGGAGCGGTTGCTCCGGTGGCGCTGAACTCCGGGCGGGGGACGGACGGGCGGGGGAACGCCGGGCAGCGGAAGGACGGGCAGCGGCGCGTGCGGGCGGGCCCGCCCCGGCTCAGGCGGCCGGGGCGATCGTGACCTTGACGTGCTTCATGATCGGCTGGTCGCTCTGGGTGCTGTAGTCGGAGAGCGCGCACAGCACGTTCATCTCGGGCATGTAGCCGGCGGCGCAGCCGCGCGGGATGTCGTAGGGGATGGCGAGATACCCGCTGAGGGACCGCCGGCTGCCGTCCTTCGCGGTGCTCGTGATGTCGACCGGGCCGAGGTCCTCGATACCGCGCTCCCGCATGTCGGCCCGGTTCATGAAGACGAGCGTGCGCAGGTTCTCGATGCCGCGGTAGCGGTCGTTGTCCGAGTAGATGGTGGTGTTCCACTGGTCGTGGGAGCGCATGGTGCCCAGGGCGAGGGTGCCGGGCTCAGGGACGACGTCGGGCAGTTCGGGGCTGGAGAACTCGGCGCGTCCGGACGGGGTGAGGAAGACCAGTTCCCGCGCGGGCTGCTTGATGCGGAACCCGAGGGGCAGCCGCACCCGTCGGTTGAAGTCCTCGAAGCCGTCGAGGGCCCGGGCCATGGTGTCGCGGATGCGGTCGTAGTCCTCGACGTACCACTCCCAGGGCGTGTCGCTGCCGGGCAGCGCGGCGCGGGCCATGCCCGCGACGATCGCCGGCTCGGAGAGAAGGTGGGGCGAGGCGGGGCGCTTCATGCCCACCGACAGGTGGACCATGCTCATCGAGTCCTCGACGGAGGTGCTCTGGACGCCCTTGCGCTGGTGGTCCTTCTCGGTGCGGCCGAGACAGGGGAGGATGAGCGCCCGGCGGCCGTGGACGACATGGCTGCGGTTCAGCTTGGTGCTCACCTGGACGGTGAGGTCGCAGCTCCGCAGGGCGGCGCAGGTGACCGGGGTGTCGGGCGCGGCGAGGGCGAAGTTGCCGCCCATGGCGACGAAGACCTTGATCCCGCCGTGTCCCATCGCCTCGATGGTGCGGACGGTGTCCAGGCCGTGGGCGCGCGGCGGTTCGATCCCGCAGACCTCGGCGAGCCGGTCGAGGAACGCGTCGGTGGGGCGGTGGTCGATGCCGCAGGTGCGGTTGCCCTGCACGTTGCTGTGCCCGCGTACGGGGGAGGGGCCCGCGCCCTCCCGGCCGAGATTGCCGCGGAGCAGCAGCAGGTTGACGATCTCCCGGACGGTGTCGACGCCGTGCTCGTGCTGGGTGATGCCCAGGCACCAGCTGACGATGGTGCGGTCGGCCTCGCCGTACACCCGCGCGGCTTCGAGGATGTCGGCGCGGGTCAGCCCGGACTGTCGCTCCAGTTCCTCCCACGGCGTGGCCTCGCACCGGGCGCGGTACTCCTCGAATCCGCTGGTGTGACGCTCGATGAACTCCCGGTCCAGGGCCCGGGGGTCGGTCGCGGACTGCTCCAGGATCGCCTTGGCCATGCCGCGGACCAGGGCCATGTCGCCGCCGATGCGCGGCTGGAGGTTGAGGGTGCTGGTCCTGGTCGCCTTGAACAGGGCCATGTCGGTGAAGTCGTGCGGGACGATGGTGCGGGTGGCGGCCGCCTCCACCAGCGGGTTGACGTGCACGATGCTCGCGCCGCGGTGGTAGGCGGCGGCGAGGGCGGTGAGCATGCGGGGCGCGTTGGAGGCGGCGTTGACCCCGAAGACGAACAGCGCGTCGGCCGTCTCCCAGTCCGCGAGGTCGACGGTGCCCTTGCCGGTGCCCAGGGACGCCTGCATGGCCCGGCCGCTGGCCTCGTGGCACATGTTGGAGCAGTCGGGCAGGTTGTTCGTGCCCAGTTCACGGGCCATCAGCTGGTAGAGGAAGGTGGCCTCGTTGCCCAGCCGGCCGGAGGTGTAGAACGACGCCTGGTTCGGGTCGTCGAGGTCGCGCAGCGCGCCGCCGACGAGTTCGAAGGCGTCCTTCCAGGTGATCGGCACGTAGTGGTCGGACGCGGGGTCGTAGACCATCGGCTCGGTCAGCCGGCCCTCGTTCTCCAGGTCGTAGTCGCTCCACCCGGCGAGTTCCGTCACGGAGTGCGCGGCGAAGAAGTCGCGCCCGACCCGTTTGCCGGTCATCTCCCACGTGACGTGCTTGATCCCGTTCTCGCAGATGTCCAGGTGCAGGCCCTTGGTGTCGTCGGGCCAGGCGCAACCGGGACAGTCGAAGCCGGTGTTCTCGTGGTTCATCTTCATGATCGCGCGGGGGCCGTCCACCAGTGCCTTCTCGCGGAGGAGGAAGCTCGTCACGCTCTTGGCGGCGCCCCAGCCCGCGGCCGGGTGGTGGTACGGCGAGAACCGGGGCTCGCCGTCGGGGGCGGGCCCCACCGGGGCCTCGGCGGGCTGCGCCGGCTGTCCCTGCGTCTCCTCGTCGGTGCTCACGGCACTTCACCCTCTCGCCATGCGGGGCCACGACGCGGGCCCTGCGGGTTCCGCCGGTGCGGCGGCAGGATTCGACACCTCTTCGCAGGCTATGCCCGCCGATTCCCGCCTGCCACCCAGCCCCGCCCGCCCCGCTCCACCCCGTGCCGTGGGGGCCGTGCGCCGTCGGCCGGTGCACCGCAAGGCGCTGGGGCGCGGCGGGCTTCCGTGCCGCCGGGCTGCGCGGGAGATCATCCGCACATACCCTGACGCTGTCCTTTTCATCCCTTTTTCCCGTCCGTCCCCGATCCTCGTTCGACAGGAGCGTCGTGGTAGTACCGCAGCCCGTCGTGGCGCCGCCGTCGAGGGCGGCCGTCTTCCTGGTGGTCACCGTCAACCCCGGCGGGGAGACGGCCGCGCGGGAGGGACTCCAGGGCCTGTCGGGCCTGCTCCGGTCCGTGGCGTTCCGGGCCCCGCAGGACGACCTGACCTGTATCGCCGGGATCGGCTCCGAGGGATGGGACCGGCTCGTCGGCGGCCCGCGCCCGCGCGACCTGCACCCCTTCGTGCCGCTGCGCGGCCCCCGGCACCGGGCGCCCGCCACACCCGGCGACCTGCTCTTCCACCTGCGCGCCCGCCGGATGGACCTCTGCTTCGAGCTGGCCCGGCAGATCGTGGACGGACTCGGCACCGCGGTGACCGTCGTCGACGAGGTGCACGGCTTCACCTTCTTCGACCAGCGCGACCTGCTCGGGTTCGTCGACGGCAGCGAGAACCCCACGGGCAGGACCGCCCGGGACGCGGTCCACATCGGCGACGAGGAACCGGAGTTCCGGGGCGGCAGCTATGTCGTCGTGCAGAAGTACCTGCACGACATGGCCGCCTGGGACGCCCTCACCGTCGAGGAGCAGGCGAGGGCCGTCGGGCGGGACAAGGCGTCCAACGTCGAGATGCCCGACGACGTCAAGCCCGCGAACTCGCACGTCGCGCTCAACACGATCGTCGACGAGGACGGCGTCCAGCAGCAGATCGTGCGCGACAACATGCCCTTCGGACGGATCGGCGCCGGCGAGTTCGGCACGTACTTCATCGGCTACGCGCGGACACCCGCCGTCACCGAACGCATGCTGCGGAACATGTTCCTCGGCGATCCGCCGGGCAACACGGACCGCATCCTCGACTTCTCCAGGGCCGTGACCGGCGGCCTCTTCTTCGTGCCGAGTGCCGACTTCCTCGACGACCTTCCCGCCGCGCCGCCGGCCGCCGCCGTGGTCCCCGGGGACTCCCTGGGCATCGGCGGCCTGAAAGGAGCCTGAGCCCCATGACGACGCCCGACGCCACGAACAACCTGCACCGCGAACTCGCCCCGATCACCCCCGCGGCCTGGGCCGAGATCGAGGAGGAGGCCCGCCGCACCTTCCGGCGCCATGTCGCCGGCCGCCGGGTCGTCGACGTCCCCGACCCGGCGGGCCCGGAGCTCGCCGCCGTCGGCACGGGCCACCTCTCCGACCTGGCCCCGCCCGCCCCGGGGGTCGCCGCGCGGCTGCGCGAGGCGAGGCCCCTCGTCGAGCTCCGGGTGCCGTTCAGCGTCGACCGGGCCGCCGTGGACGACGTCGAGCGCGGCTCCAGGGACTCCGACTGGCAGCCCGTCAAGGACGCGGCGCGCACCATGGCGTTCGTCGAGGACCGGGCGATCTTCGACGGGTACGGGGCGGCCGGCGTCGACGGCCTGCGCGCCCGGAGTTCGAACCCGGTGGTCCGGCTGCCCGAGGAGCCGAGCGACTACCCGGACGCGGTCAGCCGGGCCCTGACCTCGCTGCGCCTGGCCGGCGTCGACGGACCGTACGCGCTGCTCCTCGGGGCCGACCAGTACCGGGCGGTCAGCGAGACCTCCGACCACGGCTATCCGATCGCGGCACACCTCGGCCGGATGCTGGACGGCTCCCCGATCTGGGCACCGGCCCTCAGTGGCGGCTTCGTCCTGTCCACCCGCGGCGGCGACTTCGAACTGCGCCTCGGCCAGGACGTGGCGATCGGCTACACGGGGCACGACGAGCACCGCGTCCATCTGTACTTCCAGGAGACGCTGACCTTCCTCACCTACACGGACGAAGCCGTGGTGGTCCTGGAAGCCTGAGCGGATGCGCCCCCTGCTCGTCGGCGCGGTGTCCCGACTCGCCGGATCGGCGCTGGCCGGGGCGGCGATCGGCGCGGTCGTCGCCGCGGCGGCCCACGCCCCGCTGGGCGTCCTCGCCGGGATCGCCGCGGCGGAGACCCTCTTCGTCGTCACGGGCTGGTCCGTGCTGTGGCCCATGGACGCCGGCACCACCCATCACAACGTCCGGCGCGAGGAGTTCCGGCCGGTCGTCGAGGAACTCGTGGTCGTCGGGACCGCGGTGTGCGGGCTCGTCGGCATCATCGTGATGCTGATCACCGGCCGCTCGGGCCTGGGTCACGCCGCGGCGGCGACGGCGCTCTGCGGCGTCTTCATGGCCTGGGCGGCGCTGCATCTCATGTACGCCACCCGTTACGCGTACCTCTACTACGCCCTGCAGCCCGGCGGCGGGATCGACTTCAACTCCCGGGAGCCGCCGCGCTACAGCGACTTCCTGTACTTCAGCTACAACCTGGGCATGACCTACCAGGTGTCCGACACGAACGTCTCCAGCACCTTGATCCGCGCGGTCGCCCTCCGGCACTGCCTGCTGTCCTACGTCTTCGGCGCCAGCATCCTGGCCACCACCATCAACCTGGTGAACGGCATCGTCACGGGCTGAGTGGGACGGTGCGCCCGGGGCCGCCCCCGCGGTCGGCCTCCCTGACCTGTGCCCCGACGTGCCCGTCGGCGGCGGGGTCGGTCCGGGTCTCGCGCGCCGGGGTCAGCCGAGGGAGACCACGACCGCCGTGGTCCGCCCCCCGGGCGTCTCGTACGTCACGGTGTCACCGGCGTGGTGTCCGAGCAGCGACCGGCCGAGCGGGCTGTCCGCCGTCACCAGCGCCGGGTCCTGCGCGTCGGGGAGTTCGCCGATGTGCAGGGCCGACTCCGTGCCGTCCGCGAACCGCACCGTCACGGTGCTGCCGACGCCCACGGCGTCGGTACGGGGAGCCCCCGCGACGGCCCCCTCGCGGAGCCGTCCGTCGATCTCGGCGATGCGGGCGTCGAGCCGGTCGAGCTCGGTGGCGCGCTGCAACTCGTCGGCCTGGTCCGCCTCGTCGCCCACCTGGTCGTCGGACCCGCCCAGGGTGGCGGCGACGGCGTCGCGTTCGGTGCGCAGATCGCCGAGTTCCCGCTGGAGCGCGTCGCGGGCCGAGGCGCTGAGGGGTTCGGGTCCACCGGTCATTGCTGCTCCCGTTCTGCGGCGGCACGGCTGAGGTGCCGGAGCGAATGCGTATCAAAGGGGCACCGTCACCCGGTCGGGCTCGGGGGCGGTGCCTGCACGGGGATGTCGAAGACGTGGGCAGGGGTCACGATGCGGGTGATCGCCTGCCCGAAGAGCGTGCTGGGCTCGTTGTTGTCGTGCAGGACGTCGGTGTTGAGCAGGACGACCAGGGTGGCCTGGGACTCCGGCAGGTAGATCGTGAGCGACTCGTAGCCCGGCAGGGAGCCGTTGTGGCCGATCCAGCCCTGGATGTCGAAGATGCCGAGACCGTAGCCGGCGCCGGGGATGCCCGACGGGTACGTCTTGAGGCGCTCGGCCTGGGTCTTCGGCGTCAGCAGGGTCCCGGTGGCGACGGTCCTGGCCCAGGAGCGCAGATCCTGGAGATCGGAGATCATCGCGCCCGCCGCCCAGCCCCAGGAGGGGTTCCAGTCGGTGGAGTCCTCGAGCTTGCCCGAGGCCGTCTGCACCGTGTAGCCGTGGGCGTGCGGACTGGGGAAGGCGGCGTCCGTGGGGAAGACGGTGTGCTTCAGCCCCGCGGGCTCGATGACGTTCTTCTGGATGAACTCGTGCAGCGGCATGCCGCCGGCCTTCTCGACGACGAGTCCGAGCAGGATCAGGTTCGTGTTGCAGTAGTCGAACTCGGCCCCGGGCTGGAACTGCACCGGGTGCTTGAACGCGTAGCCGAGCAGCTCCTGCGGGGTGAACGGGCGGTCGGGGTTCGAGGTGAACGCCTTGTAGAAGTCCTCGTCCGCCGAGTAGTTGAAGAGGCCGCTGCGCATGGACGCCAGGTTGCGCAGGGTGATCCGGTCCCCGTTCGGCACGCCGTCGACGTACTTCGAGATCGGGTCGTCGATGCTCAGCTTCCCCCGGTCGGCCAGTTCGAGCAGGGCGGTCACCGTGAACGTCTTGGTCTCGCTCCCGATCCGCATGTACAGACCGGGGTCCATGGCCTGCCCGGTGGCCTTGTCGGCGATGCCGAACGAGCGGATGTACGTGCCCTTGCCCGGCGCGGAGAGACCGACGGTGACACCCGGGACGCCCGTCTCCTTCATGACGTCCTGGATCGCCCGGTCCAGCCGTGCGGCGACGGCCGGCGTGAGCTGAGGGAAGTCGGAGTCGTCCGACGGGACGGCGGCGGCGAGGAGCGGGGCGGGGCCGGGAGGCGCGGTGGCGAGGAGCGGGGCGGCGCCCGGGGGTTCGGCGGCGAAGGCGGTGCCCGCGCCCACCGGTGCGGCGAAGACGCCCAGAGCCACGAGGGCCGCGCTGACGCGCCGGGTCCTTGCGGTGTGCGAGTACCTCACGGCGGGCCTCCTGCCGGCCGGGGACAACACTCGCTTCCAGGCTAGGTGCGCGCGGACGGCCGCGCGCGGTGAGCCCGGCGCCCCTCTGTTAGGTTGCGGTCCTCCGGGCCCGGGTCCCCCGGTCGCCCCAGGTCGAGAGGAAGAAGCCCACGATGGCCGTCATCCACCACACGACGATGCAGCCCACCAAGCTGGAGTTGCTGGCCGCGTGGCTGCCCACCCGCGCCTGGTACACGGCGGCGGACGGCGGGCCGCGGCCGGCCAAGGCCGGCGGCTTCCGGCTCGACGACCCCGAGGGCGAGGTCGGGATCGAGTTCATGGCGGTGGCCGACGGGACCGGCGACGACGCGGTCGTCTACCTGGTCCCCATGACCTACCGGGGCGCCCCGCTGGAGGGCGCCGACCACGCCCTGATCGGCACCTCCGAGCACGGTGTCCTCGGCACCCGCTGGATCTACGACGGCGCCCACGACCCGGTTCTCGTCGGCCGGTTGACCGCTCTGCTCGCCGGCCGCACCGTCGCCCAGGACCAGTCCCTCACCGACACCCCCGACGCCACCGTCGACGCCGCCCTCGCCCCGGGCACCGACCTCGCCGGCGCGGAGCCGGTCCGCGTCGCCGAAGGCCACGCCCACACCGACGTCGTCGTCCGGACGCCCGGCGCCCCCGCCGAACTGACCCTGCGCGTACGGCGCGTGCTGCGGACCGGCGCGGACACCGCCCCGGGCGCCGCGGGCCGCCTCACCGCGGAATGGCGGCTCCCCGACGGCACCTCCGCCCGCGGCCCGTACGCCGACGTCCTGGCGGGCGAGGACACCCTCTAGGGGGCATGCCGATCAGGCCGGGCTCGGCTAGGCCCAGTTCACCTCCGCCTTGGCGAGCAGCGGGTCGTCGATCAGCTCCCACAGGGGGACCGCGAGGTTGCCCGTGCGGTAGCGGCCTCCGAAGTGGAGACCGAGGACGCGGTGGTCGGCGAGGTCGAAGACGGGGGAGCCGCTGTTGCCGCCGAGGGTGGAGCAGTCGTGCTTCATGACCAGGCCGCCGGGGGTGAACTCGGTCGCGGCGCCCGGCTGGAGACGCTTGACGTTGTAGACGTCCATGAAGATCCGGCGCATCGACTCCGGCTCGTTGCGCCGGCCGTCCCACGCCGGGTAGCCCACCACGTACACCGGCCTGCCCGGCACGCTCGCCGGGGCGTCCGCCGCGACCGCGAGAGGGGCGGGCAGCGAGCCGTCCGCCGTCGGCTCGATCCGCAGCAGGGCCATGTCGACGTCGGGGTGGACGCCGACGACCTCGACGATCTCGTACGGGGTCGAGGTCGCGTACGGCACGCCGTCGGCGGGCAGTTCCTCGGCCGGGTCGACGCGCGCCGACATGCCGTACTCGAAGGTCCAGCGGCCGTGATCGGACTCGAACCGGCTGAACTCCGAGGCGACATGACGATTCGTCATGACCGTGCGCGGGCCGACGAGGAACGCCGTGCCGACCCAGTCGAGCCGGGGGTGCCCGGTGACCTCCACACGGCCGACCCGCAGGAGGGACTCGCGGATCGCCGGCCGCTGCGCGTCGAGCACCGACCATTCGTCCCGCTGCGGGGCGAAGTCCTGGCGCTGGACCAGGATCGCGGGGCGGCCCTCCAGTAGGACGATGGCCTCCACACCGAAGGACTCGTCGCCGTCGAGCTCGTCCTCCCGGTGGGCCGCGAGCTTCTCCAGGCCGCTGACACCCGCCTCCAGGACGCGCGCCCGCTCCTCACGGGCGAAGCGGGAGATCTCCGCCGCCGGTGCCACGCCGGCGGGGAGCTCCTGGGCGGACTCGGCGATCTCGGCCTCCAGGTCCGCGCGCACGCGCTCCGCGACCTGCCGCAGATCGCCGAAGACCTGCTCGGTGGCGGTCGCGACCGGCGACACGCTCCGTGGTCCGTTCGGCATGCTCCCTCACCTCGGATTCCCGTTGGTGTGCCCGGGGGCCGGCCGGCCCGACTGGGCCGCCATGACCTCCTCATACAACTCCGTCCGGACGTCCCGGAGATGGGCCAGGATGCTGCTCATCTGGGTGCCGACGTTCACGAACCGGGTCTTTCCGCCCTGGAGCTCCACCTCGTCGACCTTCCGCGTCCCGCGGTGCAGTCCGACCACCGTCCAGTCGTCGAGGCAGACGGGTGAGCCGGAGGAGCCGCCGCGGGTGTCGGTGAAGTACAGGATGTCGTGCTCGTCGGCCCGGTAGACCAGGTTGTTGCGCAGCGCGACCCGCTTCGGCAGACCGCCCGGGTGCTGGATGATGTTGACCGGTACCCGCTGCCGTTCGCGGACCAGGAGCGGGCGGGTGGCGACCCTGAGCGTCGGCCGCTGCTGCTGGTCGGGGGCGAGCCGAACGATCGCGTAGTCGAGCGCCGCGTCCCAGGCGGCGAGTTCACCGGCGGTCGCCTCCGGCGCGGCCGCCGCGTTCTCGACGAAGTCGAAGCGGGAGCGTGACATGAGCGCCTGGAGCCGCAGGTCCTCGTCGCTGACGTAGGGGCGGACCCCCGACTCCCACGAACGGGCCATCACCACATGGTGGTTGGTGATCAGCAGCCCCGGCGCGAGCATCCAGCCGGTGCCGCCGTGCGGATACGACGGGAGGAGCGGGGCCCCCGACTCGTACGGCGGGATCCGCAGCAGTGCGACGGACGCGCCGGCCCGGATGCCGCCGTGCAGGAACTCGTACGGCACGGTGTCGTCCTGGAGGACGATCTCCTCCTTCATCTCACCGGGCATCATCTCGGCCGGGAGCTCCGCCTCGCCGGTGATCTCGCGGGCCACGGCGTCGAGGGCGCCCTGGAGGACGGCCCGCGGCCCCTGCTCGTGGACGTGCTCGATCGCGTTGTGCAGCCAGATCTCCAGCGGCACGAGACCGTCGAGCAGCCGCTCGACCTGGTTCATGGCGTTCAGGTCGGCGTGGGCCTGCTCCCGGGGGTCGTCGAGCGGCTCGAGCGTGGCCGTGAAGTACCGGGGGATGCCCTTGAGCAGGGCGGGGCGCAGCGCGCGGTCCGCGAGTCCCGCCTCCATGGCCGCGTTGCGGACCCGGACCAGCTCCTCCTGCGGCAGGAACGGCACCTTGCGCAGGGCCGCCCCCGCGGCGTTCGGCGGGGGGCGCGTCCACAGGCCGGTGCCGCCGTGCCGGGGCTCCGTCCCGCCCGCCGCGTCGGGCTCCGCGCCGGTCGGCGCGCGCGCCTCGGGCCCCTGACCGTAAGGGCCGGCGTCCATCGCGGAGGCGACCCCGAGGAGCAGGTCCCCGCTGCCGTCACGGAGCGTCAGCGCCTGCCGGGCGACGCTGTCCAGGGTGCCGCGCCGCCGTGCCTCCCGCAGGTCCCACTCGATCCCGGCGAGATCCGGGCGGTCCCGGTGGTCCGGCCGGTCCGACCCGTCCGCGCCGGCGTCCGGGTCGGCCGCACCGGCCGCCGACTCCAGGATGCGGGTCAGCGGCACCCGCAGCCCCGGCTCGTCGGTCAGGGTCGTGTCGATCCAGCGGGCGAGCTCGGTGATGACGGTGTCCTCGTCCGCCGGGAGCCCCACGAGCCGCAGCGTGTGCTCCAGGAGCCGCGGGTCGGCCCGGCAGGCCGTGGCCGCCGCCGTCCGGGCCAGCGACGGCTGCCGGGCCAGGTCCGCGTCCGGTATCCCGCGCAGCGTCCGGGCGAGGCGCTCCTCCGCGGGGGCGGCGTCGACGTCCGCCAGGGCCGCGAGCCGGGACCGGGCGACGAGGACGCCCAGGGACTCGTACCGCAGCCCGAGACCCGCCGCGAGCTCCTCCGCCTCCTGGAGGTCGCGGTCCGCCGCCGCGAAGTCCCCGGAGTCCTGCGCGAGCCGCGCCGACAGCTGGAGCAGTTCGAGCTGGGTCTCGGCGCAGCCCGCCTCCTCCGCCCGGTCCACGGCCCGTTCGGCGCCCGCGCGTGCCTCCGCGGACCGGCCCGAACGGGCGAGGGTCTCGGCGAGCAGCGCGTGCAGTCTGCTGCACGGCGTCCAGGGCCGCCGCTCCGCGAGCCGCTGCGCCGCGGCCTCCACGTACCCCTGGGTGAGCAGGTCCTCCACCTCGCGCGCGGCGATCCGCTCCCAGTCCTCCTGGTCGGCCTCGGCCATGATCTGGTCGGGCACGTGGCCGCCGATCAGGCCGAGGAGGAACGCCGCCGAGCGGTGCGCCATCTCCCGGTGCGTCGAGCCGCCCAGGTACGGGGCCACGCCGGGCTCCCAGCGGGCCTCCACCGTCCGGGGGTTCTCGCCGAGGCGCAGCCGGTGGTAGATCTCCTCCGCGCGGTCCCGGTCCCCTTCGCGGGCCGCGTAGTACGCGACGGCCCGCCGGTCCACGGCCCGCATCAGATCGGTCCGCGCCCGGTCCGAGAGGCGCAGCATGATGGCCCGCAGATCGGTCCGGTGCCGGATGGCCTCCGGTCCGGCCGGCTCCATCAGGTCGACCCGCGAGGTCAGCAGTCCGTAGAGCCGGCGGGCCTCTCCCGGGGTGTCCACCCGGAGCCCCGCCGGGCCGGCCAGGACCTCTTTGACGAGGTCGGGGGTGATGAACCGGAGCGCCAGGCCCGCCTGGACCAGGGCCCGGACGTCGTCCTCCGCGATGTGCTTGAGGAGCCGGTCGTACAGCGTGCCCTGGATGAGCATCTGGTCGACCTGCCGGTCGAAGTAGCGCCGCCGGGAGGGCAGTCCGCGCAGCAACTCGCCGAGTGAGGTGGAGTCCGTGCCGAGCGCGGCCGCCGTACGGGCCGCGAGGCGCAGGCTCAGCGGATGGCCGCCGATCCGGTCGGCCAGGTCCTCGGCGAGCGGCTCGTCGGTCACTCCGGAGGACATCAGCAGGTCCACCGACGCCCGGTGGTCCAGCTCGGTGAGCTCCATCGTGCGGGGGGTGAGGACCCGGGCGGGGTGGTCGATCGGGGCGCGCCCGGAGACGATGAACCGCAGGCGCGAGTAGGCCGCCCGGAGCGCGGTCCAGATCGCCCACATCCGTCCCATGACGGGGGAGCCGCGGTACTGGGCCTCCTCGAAGGAGTCGACGACGACGAGCAGGGGCGGTGCGGTGCCGCCCGGCGCGGGCCGGACGGCCTCGGCGACCAGGGAGGCCGCCCGGTGGGCGAGTTCCTGCTCCCGGGCGCTGGCCCGGGCGTGGAAGTCGGCGGAGTAGTCGCGGCCCATCGTGGCCCGGGTGCCGGCCAGCTGGTACAGCTCGTCGAGCTCGTTGCGTTCGCCCCGCTGGACCGCCGCCGTGCGCTCGCACTCGTCGGCGAGGGCGTCGAATTCGGCGCGGAGTGCCGGGTGGAGGATGCCGAGCTGTCGGGCCGTCTCCGCGATCACGGTGGCGGGTTCGTGGATGGAGAGCGTCGGCCGGGCGAAGTCGATGAAGACGAAGGGGAATCCGGTGGGGGAGGCGGCGAGCGCCTCGACGAGGAACTTGGCGAGCAGCGTGCTCTTGCCGATGCCGCCCACGCCGTGCAGGAGGACGGGGGGCTCCGCCGGCTCCTCGGGCAGGGCGAGATAGGCGTGCAGCGTGTCGAGTTCGGCCGTGCGGCCGTGGAAGGTCCCCCGGATCAGCCGGTGCATCGGCTGCAGCAGCCGGGCCTTCTCCAGCCGGTGCTGGACGTCGTCGACGGAGGGCAGCCCGGTCACCCCCGGCACCCGGCTGAGCCAGAGGACGGCCTGAAGGGTGTCGGAGAGTTCCTCGACGGGGTCGTCGGGCGCCAGAGCGGTGCTCGCGCCGGCGCCGCCGCTGCCCGGGTACGAGCCCGCCGGCGGGATTCCGTCGAGCGGGATTCCGTCGAGCGGAATTCCGTCGAGCGGGGTGCCGGTGACCGGGGTTCCGGCGAACAGGGTCCCGTCGAGCGGGGTTCCCGGCCCGGTGAGCAGGGCGAGGGCGGCGCGTTCCGGGCCGGGGCCGGCGGGCCGCAGGCCGATGTTGGCCCGGAGGGCGCGCACGGCCGACTCCGGTCCCGGCAGGCCCGCGAGCGTCGCGTCGCGGACCTCGGGCTTGAGCGTCCACACGGCGGCCACCGTGGCTTCGGGGCACGGCAGGCCGGTGCAGTCGTCGACGAGTTCGAGGACGGCCCGCCCGGTGGGATGCCCCTCGCCCGGCAGGCGCAGCCGCGACGGGTCGAACTCCCGGAGCAGGCAGGCGGCCTCGCGATAGGACCTGCGCAGATCGGGCAGGGCGGTGGCGGGGGCGGCGAGGCCGGTGCGCAGGGCGTCCCGCAGCAGCGGACCCGCCTCTCCGGGGCCCTGCGCCGGGGCCGGTGGCAGTGCCCGGCGGAGCCGTACGACGTCCTCCACTGCCGTGCAGACCCGTCGCATGTAACTGTCGCCGTTCGAGGGCGCGTCGACGGCCCGCAGCACCTCGGCCACGGCCGTCTCCGTCAGCTCCTCGACGTTCTCTCCCCGGTCGGGGTGGAGCGTGTCGGTGAAGAACTCGTGGAAGAAATCCCGGAGATCGTCCCCGTCCACCAGGCGGGTGGTGTCCCGGCACTCGTTCTTCCTGATCTCGTACGGCAGTTGGCGCATCGTCGTCGCGTATCCGAGCAGGACGAGGCGGGGCACGGTCTCGGTGCGCACCGGCGTGTGCTCGTAGACCGCCCGGGCGAGGACGCCGATGCAGTCCCAGACGTCCGACTGCGGGTCGAGCCGGTCGCAGTCGTCGAGGACCAGCCAGAAGCGGTCCGCGGCGGCGGTCGCGCGGGCGACGATCCGGTGCGCGGCGTCCTCGAAGCAGGGCAGCGGATCGTTCAGCCGCGTCGGGTCGAGCAGGACGCCGTCGGCCCCGGGATCGGACACGAAGGCCGAGAGCCGCTCCAGGAGGCGCGCGGCCGTGGAGGTGCGGGACAGGGTGACCCGCACCGGCCGGAAGTCGCAGTGCTGGCCGAGATGGCGGATGAGCTCGTACGTGTAGGACCGGCCGCTGTCCGGCGGGCCGTCGACGACGAGCACCGTCTGCTCCGGGTCGGCCAGGAAGCCCCGGAGCTTGGTGCGCAGTTCGCGCCGGTCGAGGAAGACCGCGGTGCCGTGCTTCAGGAGCCGGCTGTCGAACGGGTCCCGCGGCGAGCGGCGCAGCCGTTCGTCCTCCCGGAGCCGGGTGAGGAGGTTGCGGGCCTCGGCGCCCTGCTCGAAGGCGTGCGGATGGTCGATGGCCGCCAGTGCGTCGAGACCGGCGAGGACGGCGAGGAGCCGGCGCTGGTGGGCGATGTCCCGCCGGGCCGCGGCGACCAGGAGCCGGGCGTTGCGGTCGGCGTCCGGGGTGAGCGGCAGGTCGTCGACGAAGTCGGCCGGCAGACCCGCGCGCAGCAGTCGTTCGCGTGGTTCGGCGGTGTCGAGGAGATGGTCCCGCACCCAGCTGGCGACGAGACCCCACTCCGTCTCGGTGAGCGGCATACCGCACCTGCCCGGCGTACTTCGCGCAGCGCCGGTCGCTCCGACGCCGGAGGTGATTCCATCGTTCCACCGGGCCGGGGCGGCCGCAATCGCGGCCCGGACGGCCGCGGTCACGCTCCGTAGGGTGCGCCGGTCAGGGGTGCAGCACGATGTCGTCGTACGACTCCAGGCGCCGCCAGCGCTCCTCGGGGCCGCGCGCCGCGGGCAGCACGTCCACGTCGGGCAGCGGCCCGAACTCCAGCTCGGTGATCTCCGCGACGTCCGAGACGGGCACCTGGTACGTACGGAACGGGCCGAGCGGCGGCGGCGCGCCGGCCGTCGCTCCCGCCAGTGCCCGCTCGGCGTCCCGGCTCAGGTCCGGGCTCTGGTCGAGGATGTACCCGGCGGAGGCGAGCGCCCCGTCCTGGACGAAGGCGGCCACCTTCCAGAACCGCAGCGGCACCTGGATGCCCCGGTAGGGCGGGTCCGCGTCCTGGAGCACCGGCCCGGTGAGGACCGTCAGCTTCCGGTCGTACTCGGCGGCGTGGTCGAGGAGGTAGTTCTCCAGCCCCTGCCAGAGCTGTTTGCCCTGGTTGAAGACGTCGGCCTGCGGGGCGGCGTTGGTGAAGTGGAACGTGTCGGTGTTGGCCAGGCCCGCGACGGCCGGCGCCCCCCAGACCGGGTCGAGCCGACGGACCAGATGGCCGCGGTCGAGGCTGTTGTTCCGGTAGACGTCGTCGCCGGCCTGCTGTTCTTTGGGCAGCCGGGGGTCGAACTCCCAGACGTCCTCGCGGGGGACGTCCTCCAGGAGCTCCCGGCCCTCGATGCACACGGCCGTCGACGCCGCGAGCCGCCGGTCGGGCCGGAACACCACGGTGAAGTGCGTGTACGGCAGCAGCACCGTCTCGACCGTGCCCCGTACCGGGACCGGCAGCGGGACCTCAGGGCCGAGGAAGTACGCGTCGTAGCCGGTGCGGTCGGCGAGCGCGTCCCGGCGGGGTGAGCGGCCGGAGCCGGCGGCCGGAGGGGGCGGAGGAGCGGAAGGGTTCATAGGATGTACGTACCGCGTGGAGAGGGTCGTGCTCGGCGCCGGACCACAGGCCACTCGATCAGACGCCCCCGGCACCCCCTCCGCTCCCCTCCAGGAGGCACCTCATGGCCACCGGACTCTCCCTGCACGTCGGACTCAACCAGGTCGACCCCGCCCGCTACGAGGGCTGGGACGGCACCCTGGTCGCCTGCGAGAACGACGCCCGCGACATGGCGAGGCTCGCCCGTACCGCCGGATTCGAGACCACCACCCTGCTCACCCCCGACGGCACCGTCGCACACGTCACCGCCGCGCTCGGCGCCGCGGCCGCCAGGCTCGGCCCCGGCGACATCCTGTTCTTCACCTACTCCGGACACGGCGGCCAGGTGCCCGACGCCTCGGACGCCGACGACGAACCGGACGCCCTCGACGAGACCCTCGTCTTCTACGACCGCCAGTTCCTCGACGACGAGGTCCGGCAGGCGTTCCGCGCCTTCGCCGACGACGTACGGATCGTCGCCCTCTTCGACTGCTGCCACAGCGGCAGCAGCATCGAGGCTCCCGGCGGGGACGACGTCCGGGGCCGCTACATGCCCGAGCCGCGGCAGCGACAGCTCTACGACCGCGACCGGGACTTCCTCGCCGGCCTGCGCCGCTCGCTCGCCGCGTCCGCGCCCGCCGACGGAAAGGGCCCCGAAGCCCTCCTCGTGTCGGCCTGTCAGGACGACCAGGTCGCGTCCGACGGCGACGTCAACGGAGCCTTCACCGAGGCCCTGCTCGGCGTGTGGGACGGCGGCGCCTTCCAGGGCGGTTACCGCGACCTCCACCGCGAGGTCCAGCGCAGACTGCCCCCGACCCAGCGCCCCAACCTCTACCTGACCGGCTCGCCCGACGAGACCTTCCTCGACCAGCGGCCGTTCACCATCTGACCGCCGGCGGGGCCGGACGTCACGGCCGCAGGGCCGTCGCCAGCTGCGCCCGGGAGCGGACGTCGAGCTTCTGGTAGATCCGCGTGAGCCGCGCCTCGACCGTCTTCACGCTCAGGTACAGCTTCGCCGCCGCCTCCTGGTTGCTGGCGCCCTGGCACACGAGCCGCGCGAGCCGCAACTCGCCCTCCGTGAGCGCGGAGAGCGCCGGCAGCGCCTCCTCGACACCGGCACCGGAGCCGGGCCCCTCACCCGCCGGGGTCTCGCCCGCCAGCGCCAGCCACGGAGCCGCCCCGGCCCGCTCGAAGACCGACGCCGCCGCCTGCAGGGCGCTCTGCGCCGCCGACCGGCGCCGTCTGCGGCGCTCGACCCGGGCCAGCGCGATCAGCGCCCGCCCCCGCTCCAGCGGCAGCCCCGCTCGCCCGAAACGCTCCGCCGTACGGGTGAGCAGCTCGGCCGCCTCGTCCGTACGCCCCTCCGACGCCAGGCACATCGCGTGCGCCCGGTCGCAGCCCAGCAGCACCGTGGAGCGCCCCAGCCGCTCCGCCACCGGCCGCACCTCCGCCAGGAGCGCCAGGGCCTCGTCGGCGGCGTCGTGGGCCAGCAGCGCCTCGGCCAGTTCCTCGTGCCACCGCAGCATCGACGGGTCCACCGTCGACTGGGCGCGCTCGTCGGCCTGGACCCGTCGGAGCGTCTCCAGGGCGGCGGCCACGTCCCCGTTGATCAGCTGGACCCGGCCGAGGGCGTAACGGCTGCGGGAGAGGAAGACCCGGTCGCCCTCCTCCTCCGACGCCTGGACACTGCGGCGCGCGTAGCTCGCCGCCCGCGCGAAGCTGCCGCCCGCCGTCTCCGCGAGCGCGAGGGCGTACCAGGCGGGACCGGGGGAGAGCCCGGCCTCCAGGGTGAGGGCGAGCGACTGCCCGGCGTGGGAGAGGGCCGCGGCGCACGGACCGATCCGGGACTCGATCTCGGCCAGCGTACGGAAGAGCTCGATGGCGTCCTCGACCGAGCCGCGGCGCTGCACCAGCGGGAGGAGGGCGTTCAGTTCGTCCCGGGCCTCCACGAGCCGGTCGTCGAAGAGTGCGTGACGGATCGTCAGGATCTGGGCCGCGTTGCGGATCCCGAGCGGACGCTCGGCCATCTCCAGGGAGCGCGCCTGCGCGAGGACGGCGTCCGCGTCCGGCGAGCCGAGGGCCCGCTCCATCCGGGCCTGCACGGTCAGGGCCTGCGCCGCCGTGCGGGGGTCGCCCATCGAGGCGGCCAGCGCGGCCGATTCGACCGCCGCCGTCCGGGAGCGCTGCGGATCGCCGTCCGCGAGGACGTACTTGACGGCGAGCCGCAGCTGTACGGCGGCCCGCAGCGCGGTGTCCCCCTCGGAGTCCTCCATGGCGTGGACGTACATCTCGTCGAGCCCGGTCAGCCCCTGCCCGGCCGTGTCGAGCACGGCGAGCCGCGCCCTGACCCGGTCGGCGGGCACCGCGTCGCGGGCGAGCAGATCGGTGGCCGCCCGCATGGCCAGGTCGGCGCGGGCCGCGCGGGCGGCCTCCTCGGCGGCGTCGACCAGCCGGGCGATCCGCTGCCCGCCGTGCCGCCCCGGTGTCGATTCGGCGGCGAGCAGCGCGAGTTCGGCGGCGAGGGCGCTGTTCCCGCGCCGCCGGGCCAGATCCGCCGCCTCCGCGACCTCGGCGGCGAGCTCCTCGTCCGGGCAGTCGGTGGCCAGCGCCCGGTGGCGCACCGCCTCCACGGGGTCGTCCACGACCTCGGCCAGCGCCGCGTGCCCGGCGCTCCGCTCGGCCCAGCAGGCGTCGTGCACCAGGGTGGAGGGCAGCAGTCCCGCGGTGAACGTCACCGACCCGTCCTCGGCCAGCGACACGAGACCGGCCCGCTCGGCCGCCGCGAGGTCGGCCTCCGCGTTGGGCCGCCCGGCCCGCCGGACCAGGGTCGCCGAGGGCCGCAGCGCCAGCGCGGCGAGCAGCAGCGTCTCGCGTACGGCCGCGGGCGCGGCGCCGAGGAGCTGGCGGGCGAGGTCACGGGCGCGGCCGGAGAGCGTCAGGGCCTCCGCGTGGTGCACGGGGGTGCGGGCGTCGCCGAGGGACCGCCCCACGGCGAGCGCCAGTCGCGGATTGCCGCCGCTCGCGCGGTGGATGCGGCCGGCCATCCGGGAGGGCAGCCGGTGGTGGATGAGGAGTTCGGCGATCTCGTCGGCGGCCAGCGGCGGCACGAGCAGGACGTCGGCCTCGGACGGCACCCACAGGTGCGTGGCGTGCGGGTCCTCCGGGCGGTGCGGCTCGCGGTAGGGCTCGTGGACCTCGCCGTACGGCTCCGGTGTCTCCACGGACACCACCCGCAGCGCGGGCGGCGCCAGGTGGAGGGCGAAGCGCAGCAGGTCCGCGCTGTCCGCGTCGACGTGCTGCACTCCGTCGACGACGAGCAGGACGGGGCCGCGGCAGGTCAGGGCGCGCAGGATCCTGGCGATGCCGAGGCGCAGGGCGATGGGGTCCCAGCCGCCCGCGTCGATCGGCGCCTCGCGGCAGAGCATGGCGACGGCGGTGCGCTGGGGTCCCGGCAGCTCGTCGAACACCCCGGAGGCGAGGATCCCCGGGGACGGCGCTCCGGGCGACGGCACCCCGACGGTCACCGACGCCGCCACCGAGGCGACGAGCGCGGCGGCCGCGGCGCCGGGTATGTCGCGGTCGGAGGGGAGCGGAGCCAGCCAGAGCACGGTCTCGCCGCGCGCCTCGGCGCGGGCCGCCTCGGCGAGGGCGACCTCGGTCTTGCCGACGCCGGCGGGTCCGGTGAGCAGGGCGCGGCCGCGTGCGTGCAGGGCCCGTTCCACCCGGGCGAGGAGTTCCTCGCGGCCCACCGGGGCAGCGCGGTGCGGTGCTGTCGTCACTGTCCACCACCCTCCGGCCCTCGGGTCCCGGCCCATGGTCCCCGTGGGCAGAGGATACGGAGCCCACCGGAGGAGTCCAGGCCCCTTGTCCGGCATACGGACAGCGGGCTTGTGCCGGACCCGTGCGCCGGACGCCAGAACGCGCCCGTGGTGTAGACCACGGGCGCGTCGCTGACCAGCAAAGATGCTGATGTGGGGGGTGGTTCAGTGGGGTGTCACCGGTGGATCAGAAGGTGAGGCTCCACGAGTCGATGTAGCCGGTGTCACCCGTGGCCACATCGCGGACCTGGAGCTTCCAGGTGCCGTTGGCGACCTCGCTCGACGCGTCGACCGTGTACGTGGTGAGGACGTTGTCGGCGCTGTCCGAGGAGGAGGACGCCTTGAGGTTGCGCACCGTGCCGTCGGGGGCGACCAGGTCGATGACCAGGTCCCCGCGCCAGGTGTGCTTGATGTCCACGCCGACCTTGAGGGCGGCGGGGGCGTTGCCGGTGCGGCCGGTGACGGCGATCGAGGACGACACGGTGGTGTTGTCGGCGATCGTCACGTCGGTCGCGTTGGTGAAGACGCTGCCGGTCGGCGGGGTGGTGCCGAGGACCGCGTCCACGGACTTCGCGGTGTCGGCGATGCCGGTGCCGCAGCCGCCGGTGCAGGTGCCGGGCAGCGGGCGGGCGTTGGCCTTGATCGCGGACTCGATCTCGGCCGGGGTGAGGGTGCTCTTCGCCGACTTCAGGAGCGCGGCGAGGCCGGCGATGTGCGGCGCGGCCATCGAGGTGCCCTGGTAGGGCTTGTAGTTCTCGGCCGACTGGGTCGTCGTGCCCGAGTTCAGCGTCGAGTAGATGCCGTTCTCGGGGGTGGTGACGGTGCCGGGCGTGTCGGTGGAGCGGCGGGTCTCGCCGCCGGGCGCGGCCACGTCCACGATGGTGCCGTAGTTGGAGTAGTACGACCGGTTGCCCTCGCGGCTGGTCGACGCCACGGTGATGACGTTCGAGCAGTTCGCGGGAGTGAAGCCCGACGCGTTCGCGTTGCTGTTGCCCGCGGCGACGACGACGGTGGTGCCGCGCGAGACGGCGCCGTTGATGGCGGTCTGGTAGACGCTCGGGCAGGTGGCGCTGGCGCCGCCCAGGCTCATGTTGATGACCTTCGCCGGGTTCGCGTTGACCGGGACGCCCGGCACGGTGCCGCCGGAGGCCCAGGTGATGGCGTCGGCGATGTCGGAGGACGAGCCGCCGCACTTGCCGAGCACGCGCACGGGCTGGATCTTCGCGTTGTACGCGATGCCCGCGATGCCCTTGGTGTTGTTCGTGACGGCGCCGATGGTGCCGGCCACGTGGGTGCCGTGCCAGGAGGAGTTGGACGCCGTGGAGCCGGTGCCGCACTCGCCGGCGGTGGCGTTCCAGTCGCCCTCGTCCTTCGGGTCCGCGTCGCGGCCGTTGCCGTCGCGGGCGTCGGCGGAGGTGGAGATGAAGTCGTAGCCGGAGACGATGTTGCCGGCGACGTCCGAGTGGGCGGCGTAGCCGGTGTCGATCACGGCGACGGTGACGCCGGTGCCGGTCGTCTTGTCCCAGGCCGCGGGAACGTTCATGCCGCCGGTGGCCTCGAAGAGGTCCCACTGCTTGGCGTAGTCGGTGTCGTTCGGGGTGACCGCCATCGCGTACGCGCGGATGTCGGGCTCGACCGAGGCGACGGACGGGTCGGCGCGGAACGCGTTCATGACCTCGGTCACGTCCTGCTTGGTGGCGCTGTCGCCGAGGTCGACGAGGGCGCCACCGCCGGCGAGGCGGCGCTCGAAGGAGAGCTTCTCGCCCGTCTTCGCGGCCTTCTCGGCCGTGTCGCTCTTCGCGGCGGTGTTCGAACCGGCCTCGGCGGCCTGGTTCTTGTAGGTCACGATGACCTTCTCGACGGGGGCGCTGGGAAGCGCCCGCATCGTCTGCGAAGCCGGAGCCGGCTTCGGGGTGGCAGCGCCCGGGGCGGCGGCGATCGCCCCGGTCGTGGCAGCGGCGCCGAGGATCGCGGCGCTCGCGACCACGGATATGACTCTCCGCCTGGAACCGTTCAAGGTGTGGCCCTTTCGAGTACGACGTAACTGCGGAGCAGTGGCGGCGGCGCGGGTCGCACGGGGCGAAGTGGGGTCGCCTCCGAGGTTCCCTGGGCTTGGGGGGCCCGTGCGCCGCCACCGGCGCGACGGCCCGGGTCAAGGCCGTCACCGGCGGACATCACCCTCCGCATGCACCTGTCAGAGTGCGCTGGGGGGATGATATCTGCCGGTGCGGAGGACAGTAGGGAACGGGGGGGTTAACCCGATACGGGGAAAACCCTTGTCACCCCTCACCGGGCTGCGGGGGTGCGGCGAGGGGCGGCGGCGGAGGGTCGGACGGGGGAGGGTGCGGGCCCGTCCCCGGGCGCCCCGCCGACGACTTGGGCGGAAACCGGAAGTACCCGTTCCGCAACCAGGCGACCCTACGCCCTCCTCCGTCGAGCGGCGAGGGCGGCCCCTCCGCACTGCCCGAATACAGCCGTTCTGTTGTCAATCAAGGTGAGTTGTGCGGATGGACGGCAAGTACGGGCGGAAAGAACCGAGATGGGGCGGTTCGGCGATGGCGCTTCCGGCCCTCGTCAGCCCAGTTCGAGCGTGGTGACTCCGAAGACGCGCTCCGGCGCCACGGGGCGGACGGGACCCGTGTACATCCGGGCCGTCTCGAAGGTCGGCTCCAGGCCGCGCTCCAGGGCGAGGCGGGCGGCCGCCGGGTTCGCCTCGGGCATGTCCACCGCGATCCGGTCGGAACCGAAGTCGCGGGCCGCTCCGGCGAGCGCGTCCAGGAGGGCGGCGGCGTCGGCCGGGGTATCCGCGAACAGCGGCCCCACGCGGGCCTCGTCCTCGGCGGGGCGGACCACGCCGTACCCGGTGGGCCGCCCGTCGACGACGCGTACCAGGGCACGGTGGCCGGGCGTGGACAGCCAGGCGGAGAGGAAGCGCGGCCGGCCGGCGTGGTGGCAGGAGCCGTCGTAGGCGGCGAGCGCGGCCGGGTCGACCCGGCCGGCGGCCACCACGCCGGTCACCGGGGCGTCCGGGGCGGGGACCGTCCCGACGTACCGCGCCGTGCGGTACGCCGTCGCGAACCCGGAACGGCGGTAGTTGTCCTGCTGCGCCGGCACCCCGTCGAGCCCGACGGACCGCTCGCCCGCGTGCGCGAGCGCCGCCCGCCAGGTGGCCAGACCGTGACCGAGGCCGCGGAACTCGGGGCGCACGAGGTAGAAGCCGAGGAACGCGTACGTCGCGTCGTAGTTCACCACCGAGATGGCGGATACCGGCTCCCCGTCGACCCGGCCCATGAAGAAGCCGCCGGGGTCCTGCGCGAAGAAGGCCGGCGCGTCGGAGAGGCCGGGATTCCACCCCTCCTCGGCGGCCCAGGAGCGCACGAGGGCCCAGTCCTGGAGCGTGGCGGGCGCCACGGAGAGTGGGCCGGGAGAGACGGAGGCCATGGGGTTCCTTCGGCGGCCGGGAGCGGATCGGGTGTGCGGAGAACCGGTCGAAGCGCGCCGAGCATAGCGCCGGTCCGGAGTGCCCCCGCCGGGCGCCGATCGATTTCGGCCGCGCCGGTCGAAGCGGTGCCGCAGCCGGCGTCGACGGCCTATTGTCAAGCTTGCCAACAGGGGGAGGCACGGTGACGCCACGTCGCAGACGGACTCCGGACCAGGCCCGTCGGGAGATCCTCGACGCCGCCACCGAACTGATCGCGCGCTACGGACCCGACCGCGTCGGACTGCGCCTCGTCGCCGAGGCGGCCGGGGTCTCGCACGGCCTCGTGACGCACTACTTCGGCACCTACGGGGCCCTCGTCCGCGCCGTGCTGCGGCGCGAGAACGAGGCGCAGCGGGACCGGGTCCGCGAGCGGATCCGGTCCGACGGCGGCACGCCGTACGCGACCGGCATGACCGAGGTGCTGTTCGAGACGCTCGCCGACGAGCGGTACGTCCGGCTCTTCGCCTGGGCCGGCCTGCACGCCGACGACGTCGGCATGTCCTCCGACGGCCTCGCCGCCCTCGTCGACGGCATCGAGGCGGGGATCCGGGCCGCGCTTCCCGGCCCGGACGGTCCCGACCGGGCGCGGATCGAGGCGGTCGTGCTGCTCGCGCTGTCGTCCGCGTACGGGTACGCGCTCGGCCGCACCTCCTGGCTCGCCGGACTCGGCCACGACCCGGCCGACCCCGCCCACGACACCGCGTTCCGCGCGGCCCTGTCCTCCGTACTCGCCACCCATCTGGCCGGAGGGCCCGGATCCCCATGACCCCACCGCAACCCCGGCCCGAGCTGCTGCTCGTCGTCGGCATCGTCGGCGTGATGCTGGCAAGCCAGTTCTCCGCACGCCCCGTCCGCCCCCTGGCCTATGTCTGGGCGGCCCTCCTGATCGCCCACGGCTGCGTCCCACCGGGTCCTGCCCGGGCGACCACGGCCGGGATCGCGTTCCTGATCGCGGGCCTCGCGGTCTCCGTCGTCTTCGGCTTCCTGCGCGGCGGCGCCATCCCGGTGTGGCGCGACGCGGCCGGCCGCCCCCACCGCAAGGGCGACCGTGTCACCCTCCTGCTCTGGCTCGCCACGCTGGCCTCCCGGCTGCTCGTCGGCGGGCTCGGCACGGCGGCCTTCGGGGAGCCGTTCGGCCTCGGCGGGCTCTGGCTCGGCGTCGGCGTCACCTTCGGGGTCCAGCACGCGGTGACGTCGTACCGCGCCCGCCGCCTCCCACCGGCGCCGCCGGGCCCGAACGGCCGGCCGCCGCATCGGCCGGAGCCGGGACGGGACGAGGCAGGCGTACGCACGCCGCCCGAGCCCGGGCAGCACGCGGCCGGCGCCCCCGCCCCGCCCGGGCCGGGACGGCGCGAGGTCAGCCCACCAGCCGCAGGCGGGACTCCGCGGCCGTGAGGCGGACCGTCTGGCCCCACGTCAGTTCCAGGGCGTCGGACTCGACGCCGTCGCCGAAGGCGACGAGGCGGTCGGACTCGACGGTGAGGCGCAGCCCCCGGCCGGGGGCGAGGAGACCCTCGACGCGGCTCGTCCCGGTCGTGGGGGACGGCCATGCCTCGCGGACGAACCAGGCGAGCCGGGCGTCCGAGGGAGCGGGCAGCTCCAGCGCGCTGGAGCGCTGCTGCCACAGGGACCGCAGCCAGCCCGTGGCCCCCGTGCCGGTGCCGACGAGCACCCCGGACGACGCCTGGGGCTCGGCCGGGACGTCCGTGCCGTCGAGCCCGAGCGTGTAGCGGGCGGTCTGGTGGCCGGGCGGGCCGACGTAGATCTCGTTGAGGGCGAGGAGCCGCTGCGCGTCGTCGGTGACGGCCTCGACCATCGTCAGCTCCTCGACGGCCGCGCCGGCCCCCGCCGCGTACGGCAGCAGCCGGCGCGCCTGCGCCGCGCGGTGCCGCACGAGGACGCCCGGATTGCGCCCCGGGTCGGCGTCGATCCCGACGACGGGCTGTCCGGTCAGGTACTTCGCCGTGTTGGCGACCAGACCGTCCTGGCCGACCACGACGACCACGTCCTCGGGGCCGAACAGGAACCGGTCCAGGTCGGCGCGTTCCACCCGGGTCTGCCGCCATGTCAGCGGGACCGCGCCGGCCACCTCGGCCAGCGCCCGCCGGGCGCGCTCGTGCCGCTCCCGTACCGCGTCGGCCGAGCGGCCGCGCGCGGAGAGGAAGAACGCGGCCTGGCCGTGCGTACCGTGGCGGGCGAGCAACTCCTCGTACTCCGTGGTCCGGTGCACGAGCACCGCGCGCGGCGCGAGGCTCACGAACCGGCCCCGGCTCCCGCTCCGCCCTCGCCGAGCTTGGCGAGCAGCCCGGTCAGCACGTCGGGGGAGAGCGTCAGATGCTCGATCCGGGGGAGGTTCTCCGCGGCCCGGTGCACGGCGAGGGCGTGCAGGACGGCGGGGGTCACCTCGCCGTGCGCCCGCAGCCACGCGGACTGCGCTCCGGCGCGCGCCTCGCCGACCTCGCGCGCCGCCTCCGCCTCGGCCCGGGCGAGCCGGACCTTCCGCACGGCCTCGGCCTCGGCCCGTACGGCGTCGGCGGCGGCGTTCTCCTCGGCCTCGCGGCGGGCGTTGGTGCCGCGCTGCTCGACGAGCCGCTCCTCCTGCCGGGCCAGCTCGATCTTGCTGGCCAGCTCGTTCTCGGCGATGGCGCGTTCGCGTTCGACGGCGACCGCGCGGCGCTCGTAGGTGGCGCGGTCGGCCTCCTGCTGGATCTGCTCGCGGGCGGGGGTGCGCAGCGCGCGCTCGACCTCCGGCTCGGGGCGGATCGCCACCACCCGGACGGCGACGACCTCGATGCCGGTGGCGGGCAGGCGCGGTTCGGCCGCGAGTCCGGTCGTGATGCGGTCCCGTACCGCCGCCACGCCGTCGACCAGCGCCGCCGCCAGCGCGGTGCGGGCGAGGACGTCGAGCGCGTGCTGCTGGGCGGTCTCGGTGAGCAGCGTGGCGATCTGCTCCAGCGGTGTGCCCCGCCAGGCGCCCGTGTCGGGGTCGATCGAGAAGTCGAGCCGTGCGGCCGCCGTCCCCGGGTCGCCGATCCGGTACGTGACGGTGGACTGCACGCTGACGTCCTGGAAGTCGGCGGTACGGGCGTGGAACGCCATCGCCAGCTCCCGGTCGTTCACCGGGACCTCCGACAGGGCCGCGGAGAGCGGCCGGAACCAGAAGCTCAGCCCCTCGCCGTCGTGGACGAGCCTGCCGCCGCGCTGGTGGCGGATGTGCGCGGTGGGCGCGGAGCGCAGATGCCGCCAGCCGGCCCGCCGGGTGATGTCAGCCATGGAACCCCCTTGTCGTCATATTGACGATAGGGGGTTCCATGGCTTGTCGTCAAGGTGACGAAAGGGAGGGTCGCCGTCCGCCGGGACCTCCCGCGGCGAAGCTCCGCGTCACGGGCACGCCATGTGCGGTGGCGCGGACGGCGCCGGCGCGGGAAGCACGACGGACTCGGGCGCGGGCACGGGCCCGAACGCGGCCATGGGCGCGGGCGTGCGCACTCCCGCGGGGTCGGCGGCCATGGCGGCCACGGGTGCGGTCATGGACGAGGCCGCGGCCGCAGGTGAGGCCGGGGGCGGGGTCGCGGACGAGGTCAGGGGCGCGGCCGGGTACGAGGTCAGGGGTGAGGCCACGGGCGCGGCCGCCGACGCGGTCGCCGCCACGTCCGTTCCCGCCTCCGCCGTGCCGCCCTTCGACAGCAGCACCACACCCCGCGCCGCGACGAGCGAGGCCGCGGCCGCGATGAGCCAGCCCCAGGCGCCGGCCCGGAAGGTCTCGCCGAGCAGCGCCACCCCGATGACGGCGGCGGCTGCCGGGTTGGACAGGTTGACCACGGCCAGCGGAGCCGCGAGGCCGCCCCGGTAGGCGGCCTGGGAGAGAAGGAGACCACCCGTCGCGAAGGCCGAGATGAGGACCGCGAGCAGCGCGGTCTGCCACCAGACCGGTTCTTCGCCGGGGAGTTCGCGCGCGAGCGCGGCCGTGAGGGTCTGGGTGAGCGCGGAGGCCACACCCGAGGCGATCCCGGACGCCGTGGCGTGCCCGAGGCCGCGCTTGCTCCGCCCGCCGGCACCGGACGCGCCGCGCCCGCTCAGGCGGCCCGACGCGAGGGTGGCTATCAGGAGCGCGGTCGCCGCCGCGACGGCCAGGGACTCGCTCAGGCTCAGCGCCTCGCCGGGGGCCGTCGGGCCGGTCACGGCGACCAGGCCGACGAGACCGCCCAGGGTCCAGAGCGCCCCGCGCCACTCGGTCCTGGTGACCCGCCGGTGCGCGAGGTGGGCGCCCAGTGGCAGCGCCGCCACCAGCGTCAGCGCGCCGAGCGGCTGGACCAGCGTCAGCGGCCCGTAGTGCAGGGCGGCGACGTGGGCGAGCGCCCCGGCGGCGTTGAGGCCGACCGCCCACCACCACTGGCTGCGGGCGAGCAGGGCGCGCAGGGCGCCGCGCCCGTCCTCGGGAGCGGGGGAGGCGGCGGCGAGCCGGGACTGGGCGACGGCGGCGAGCGCGTACCCGGCGGCGGAGACGAGGGAGAGGAGCACCGCGAGCACGGTGCCGGCGGCGGGGTTCATCGCAGGGCTCCGGCCGGGAGGGCGGTCGTGCCGAGCGTGCGGGCGGCCGGTGGCGGGGGCGCCGTACGGCGGTGGCCGGGAGCGCGGACGACGAGCAGCGCGAGACCGAGGAGCGCGGCGGCGGCGAGCGCGTCGAACCAGTAGTGGTTGGCGGTGCCGACGATGACGAGCAGGGTGAGCAGCGGGTGCAGCAGCCACAGGACCCGCCGGCGGGACCGGGTGGCGGCGATGAGGCCGATGGCGACCATCAGCGCCCAGCCGAAGTGCAGGGACGGCATGGCCGCGAACTGGTTCGCCATCGAGTCCGTCTCCGGCGTCGCCCCGTACACGGAGGGGCCGTAGACCTGGGCGGTGTCGACGAGGCCGGAGGCGGCGAGCATCCGGGGCGGGGCCAGCGGCATCAGCAGGTGGAGGGCGAGCGCGGCGCCGGTGACGAGTGCGAGGACGCGGCGCGACCACACGTAGTGCGCGGGGCGGCGCCAGTACAGCCAGACGAGGAAGGCGATGGTGGCCGGGAAGTGCACGGCCGCGTAGTACGTGTTGGCGGCCCGGATCAGCGGTTCGCCGTGCAGCAGCAGCTGCTGGATCGTTTCCTCGCCCGGCAGGTGGATCGCGCGCTCGGCGTCCCAGACGCGGTCGGCGTTCCGGAAGGCGCGGGCCTCGTGGCCGTTGGCGAAGAGCCGGCCGAACTTGTAGACGAGGAAGAGCGCGGTGACGAGCAGCAGCTCGCGCAGCAGCGGCGGCCGCGCGGCCCCGCCGGAGGGGTCTTCGCCCGCTCCGTCCTCGTCCTCGGTCCCGTCGGGTAGGGCGGGGCCGGGGGTGGGTGTCATCCCCTGTCCTGCAGGACGTGGTCCTCGTATCCCGCTCAACCCGGCAGCCATCGTGCGGCCCTCTAATCCGTCAAATCGCCAGCAAACGGAGTGAGCCTAGATCCGATTCCAGCGAGACGCAAGCGTCTCGATACGTTTGCGTCTCGATTGTGCACCCCCTACTCTCGTATGTGCAGAGACAGAGGTGTCCAGGAGGGATCGATGTCCACTCAGGCCGCGAGCGCCGCCGCCCGTCGCAGCAAGATCACGCCGGAGCGCGAGACGGAGCTGTACGACGCCGTGCTCTGCCTCCTCCGCGAAGGCGGCTACGACTCGGTCACCATGGAGGGCGTCGCCGCCCGCACCAAGTGCGGCAAGGCCACCCTCTACCGGCAGTGGGGCACGAAACCCCAGCTGGTCACCGCCGCGCTCGCCCGGCGCCGCTGCGTCGTCTTCGCCGGCATCGACACCGGCACCCTCGCCGGCGACCTGCGCGAGGCCGCCCGCATCGCCGCCTCACACCGCGAACGCGACGCCGAGCTCATGGAAGCCGTCGCCCAGGCGTTCATCCAGCACCCCGACCTGCGCGCCGCGCTCCGCGAGACCGTCATCGCCCCCGAGGTCGCCGCCATCGACGCCGTGGTGGCACGCGCCGTCGAACGCGGCGAGGTCGCCGCCGACAACCCGGCCATCGGCTTCGTCGCGCCCTGCTTCATGGGCATGCTCCGCATCGAGCGGCTCTTCGAGGAACGGTTCGCCGACGCCTCGACCATGCGGACCTTCGTCGACGCCGTCCTCCTTCCGGCGCTGCGCGTCGCCGACTGAGTCCCCGTGCCGTCCGGCACGCTGGCCCCATGGCCGCAAGCACCCCCACCGTCCGCGTCCGCCGCGTCTACGACCCCCCGTCACCCGACGACGGCGTACGGGTCCTCGTCGACCGCCTCTGGCCGCGCGGGCTCCGCAAGACGGACGCCCACATCGACGAGTGGCCCAAGGCGCTGACCCCCTCCACCGAACTCCGCCACTGGTACCACGGCCCCGACGCCCCGTACGAGGAGTTCCGCCGCCGCTACGAGGCCGAACTCGCCGCCCCCGACGCCGCCGCGGCCCTCGACCGGCTCCGCCTGCTCGCCGCCCGCGAGACCGTCACCCTCCTCACGGCCACGAAGGACCCCACCTTCAGCCACACCTCCGTCCTCCAGCGACAACTGGAACGGCCGACGGCATAGCGGGCGTTCCGAGGTGCTCCGCCGCGAGGGGCCGCGAGGGGCCGCGCCCCCGGGGCCGCCCGGTCTCACGGTGTCCGTCCCGCGCCGCGCGCCCGGTGGGCCCGGGGAAGCACCGGGCGCCGTGCCCGGCGGACCAGGGGTGTCGCGTCGCGCCGCCGTGACCGGCGGCGGTCATCCGGTCCCGGCCCGGGCCGAACGGCGGGACGCCGCTCGACAGCCCTCCGGCGTGACCGTGATTCAGGCGGTGCCCTGGCGCAGGCGGGGCGCCTCCGTCACGGGGTCGACGGCCACCGGCGCGCCGCCGGTGGGGAGGTCCGCCTCCGTCCGGGCCGCCAACTCCGTTGCCCACGCCACCAGTCCATCGGCGTCGATACCGTACGGACCGGCCTGAGGGGCCGCGTCCGCGAGGCGTGCGGCGCCGCGGCGCAGCAGCCGGGCGCCGCCGGCGGAGTTGCCGCGGGCGGTGTGGGTGAGGCCGACGGCGAGCTGGGCGAGCCCCTGCCACAGATCGCGTTCCGCCGCGGGGCCCGACTTCCAGGCGTCCTCGAACACCTCGTGCGCGTGGAAGGGCAGGCCGGCGTCGAGCAGCCGCTGCGCCTCGCGGAGCGTCTCCAGCGGTCCGCGCACGACGCCCTCGGGCAGCCGGGGCACGCCCTCGGCCCCGTACGGCAGCGGCCGCCCGAGCCCGTCGCGGGGGCGCGAGCTGCGGGCCCGCCCCGCCTCGTCGCGGTCCCTGGCGCGGCCCTCGCCGCGGGCCCTGCCGCGGTCGTCGCCGTGCTCTTCGTCGCGGTCACCCGGTGTCCGGTTCACCCGCCCATTGTCGCCCCCCGGACGACCGGGACCGCTAGGCTCGTCGGTCCAGTGTCGGCCCTGTCCGCGTGGGCCGCGCGGACCACGCGGGCGGCGCCGGGCCGACGAGCTCGTGTGGGGGGAGTGGGTCGTCGGTGCCGTCGGAAGCCGAACAGCCTTCGTCCGCAACGCCGTTCGCGGGGTCCGGGGGAGCGGAGGCGGGCGGACTGCTCGAACGCGACCCGGAGCTCGCCGCGGCGGGCCACGCCGTCGACGCGCTCGTCGCCGGCGCGACGGAGGGCGGCCCCGCGCGCGGCGGCATACTCGTCTACCGGGGCGAGCCGGGCATCGGCAAGACCACCCTCCTCGCCGAGATCCACCGCACCGCCCGGGACCGCTGCACCGTGCTGACCGCCCGGGGCGGCGAGACCCTCGCCTCGGTCCCCTTCCACCTCACCCGCCAGCTCCTCCAGCCCGTCCTCGACCGGTTCGGGCCCGAGGAAGTCCGCGGCCTCCTCGGCGACCACCACGACCTCCTCGCCCCGGCGCTCGGGATCGCCCCGCCACCCTCCTCCTCGGCCGCGCCCGCCGACCCGCAGGGCGTGCGGGACGGCCTCGCCGGGCTCCTCGGCCGCCTCGCGGACCGGCTGCGCGACCGGCCACCGCTGCTGCTCGTGGACGACGCCCACTGGGCCGACGCCGAGTCCCTGGCGTGGCTCGACGCCTTCACCCAGGGAGGACGGGGCCGGCGGCTGCCCGTCCTGGTCGTCCTCGCCCACCGCTCGCCGGCCCGGAACACCGCCCGGCCGGCCGCGGCCGCGAGCCTCGCGGGACTCGCCGACCGCGCCGTCGTGACCTTCGGCCTGCACGCCCTCACCCCGGCGGCCACGGCCTCCCTCGCCCGCGACACCCTCGGCGGCCACGCGGACGAGCCGTTCTGCCACGAGCTGTGGACGGTGACCTCCGGCAACCCGTACGAGACGGTCGAACTGCTCGCCAAGGCCCGCGACCGGATGCTCGAACCGGTCGCCCGCTCCGCCGCCCTCCTGCGCGACCTCGGCGCCGGGGCCCGGGGCGGCGGCCTCGTCGCCCGCCTCGAAGCGCTGGGCACCGGCCCCACCCGGATCGCCTGGGCGATCGCCGTCCTCGGCGCGGACAGCACCCCGCGCCTCCTCGCGACCCTCACCGGCATGAAGGCGGCGGAGGTCGCCGACCACACGGAACGACTCCGCCGCACCAGAATCCTCGCGACGCCACCGCCGGCGGACCCCGACGGCCCGCCCGCCCCGCCGTCCTTCCCCGCCCCCACCACGGACCTCGACGGCCCCTTGGACCCGCTGGAGTTCGCACACCCGCTCATCGCGAGCGCCGTGTACGGGTCGGTGCCGCCGGCCGTGCGGACCGCCCTCCACGGGCGCGCCGCCTGGGCGCTCGCCGGGGCGGGCCACGGACCGGCCGCGGTCTCCCGCCACCTCCTCGAAGTGCACCCCGACGAGGACGAGGACGTCGTCCGCCGGCTACGGGCCGCCGCCGGCGAACACCTCGCCGCCGGAGCGCCCGACGCGGCCCGCCGCTGCCTGGAACGCGCACTCGCCGAACCGCCGCTCCCGGACACGTACGCCAGGGTCCTGTACGAACTCGGCTGCGCGTCCCTGCTCACCTCACCCGCGGCGACCGTCCGCCACCTGCGCTCCGCCCTCGACCTGCCCGGCCTCGACGACACCCTCCGCATCGACGCCACCTATCGGCTCGCCCAGGCCCTCGCCCACAACAACCAGCTCCGGGAGGCCGCGCGAGCCGTCGCCGCCGAGGCGCGCCGCACCCCGCCCGGCACCGGACTGCGGCGGCTCCAGGCCGCCCACTTCATGTACGAGGGGTTCCAGGCCGCCGAGGACGACGGCCACGGCCGCTCGCGCCGCCTCGCCGGACTCACCGCGGGGTTCACCGGCGCCGACAACTCCGAACGGGCCCTCATCGCCGTCCGGGCCTTCGACGCGATGCTCCGCGGCGAGCCCGCCGCCGACGTCGTACGGCTCTGCGACCGCGCCCTCGCCGACGGCGTACCCGCCCGGGGACTCGGCTGGACCGACCACACGTGGGGGTTCGAGCTCCCGGCCCTCACCGGTATCGCGTACGTCTTCGCCGACCGGCCCGACCGCGGCGAGGCCCTCTTCACCGAAGCGGTCCGCGCCTTCGAGATCTCCGGCTGGAGCGGCGCCCACCTCGCCTTCGCCCACACCCTCCTGGGCCTGGTCCACCGCCGACGCGGCCGGCTGCCGCGCGCGCAGCACCACTTGGAGGAGGGACTCCGGCTGGCCGACCGCGTCGGCGGCGGGCTCCCCGTCCACTGGGACACCGCCTGCCTCCTCGTCGACACCCTCCTCGCCCGCGGCCGTACCGCCGAGGCACGCGCCGTCGCCGACCGCTACCGCTTCGGCCCGCCCTGGCCGGGCGCGATCGTCCTCCCCGACGGCCCCAGCGTCCTCGGCCGCCTCCTCCTCGCCGAAGGCCGGCGCGAAGAGGCCGTCGACACCCTCGAAGCCGCCGCCGAGGCCCTCACCGGCCGCGGCCGCCACCACGGCGTCTGGGCCCCCTGGCCCTTCGACCTGGCCCGCGCCCTGGCCCCGGCAGACCCGGACCGCGCCGCCCGTATCGCCACCGAGGCCCACACCCACGCCGTACGCCTCGGCACCCCCACCGCCCTCGGCGAGGCCCTCCGCTGCCGCGCCCTCTTCGCCGACCCGCCCGAGTCCCACCGCCTCCTCACCCGCGCCGTCGCCCACCTCGCCACCTCCCCCTCCCGCTACGAGGAAGCCCGCGCCCGCCTCGACCTCGCCCACGCCACCGGTTCCCCCGCCGCCCTCGCACACGCCACCGCCCTCGCCGCCACCTGCGGCGCCACAACCCACCCCCACGACCCCGTGACTACCCGTGCGTCACCCCACCCCCCGGAGTGAGGTAATGTTTCACCTGCACGCCGACGCAGGGGAAACCCCGCCGACACGGGCACCGGGACGTGGCGCAGCTTGGTAGCGCACTTGACTGGGGGTCAAGGGGTCGCAGGTTCAAATCCTGTCGTCCCGACTCGAAAGAGTCGCAGGTCAG
>NZ_JBHWAQ010000049.1:42089-44637 GCF_042743475.1 Streptomyces sp. NPDC059534 | reverse complement strand
CGCCCGGTTACATTCCGAACCCGGAAGCTAAGCCTTTCAGCGCCGATGGTACTGCAGGGGGGACCCTGTGGGAGAGTAGGACGCCGCCGAACAATTCTTCAGGACCCCTGGTCCCAGCGTTCACGCTGGGACCAGGGGTCCTTTTGTTTTTTGCTTGACTTTTTCCGATGCGCGGCTGTGTGCCGGCTGCGCGAGAATGACTGCAGTACCCGAAGACAGGAGTCACAACCATGCCCACCAACTCTCCCGACGACCGTCCGGAGCGCGAGCCGCGTCGCAGGGACGGTGACGGTGGCGACCGGGGCGGCTTCCGCGGCCCGCGCCGGGACGACAGCCGTGGTGGGGACAACCGTGGTGGCGGCTTCCGCCGTGACGACCGCGGTGGCGAAAACCGCGGTGGCGACAACCGCGGTGGCGACAACCGTGGTGGCGGCTTCCGTCGCGATGACCGTGGCGGCGACAACCGTGGCGGTGGCGGTGGCTTCCGTCGCGATGACCGCGGTGGGGACAACCGCGGTGGTGGCGGTTTCCGTCGCGATGACCGTGGCGGCGACCGCCCGAGCTTCTCGCGTGACGACAGCCGCGGTGGTGGCGGCTTCCGCCGTGACGACCGCGGTGGGGACAACCGTGGCGGTGGTGGCGGCTTCCGCCGTGACGACCGTGGCGGCGACAACCGCGGTGGTGGCGGTTTCCGTCGCGATGACCGTGGCGGCGACCGCCCGAGCTTCTCGCGTGACGACAGCCGCGGTGGCGGTGGCTTCCGCCGTGACGACCGCGGTGGGGACAACCGTGGCGGTGGCGGTGGCTTCCGTCGCGATGACCGTGGCGGCGACAACCGCGGTGGTGGCTTCCGTCGTGACGACCGCGGTGGTGACAACCGTGGCGGTGGCTTCCGTCGCGATGACCGCGGTGGCGACAACCGTGGCGGGGACAACCGCGGTGGCGGCTTCCGCCGCGACGAGCGGCCCTCGTCCTCGTACCAGCGTGACGACCGCGGTGGCGACAACCGCGGCGGTGGCTTCCGTCGCGATGACCGCGGTGGCGACAACCGCGGTGGCGGTGGCTTCCGTCGCGATGACCGTGGCGGCGACCGCCCGAGCTTCTCGCGTGACGACAACCGCGGTGGCGGCGGCTTCCGCCGTGACGACCGTGGCGGCGACCGCCCGAGCTTCTCGCGTGACGACAACCGCGGTGGCGGCGGCTTCCGCCGTGACGACCGTGGCGGCGACAGCCGTGGTGGCGGTTTCCGTCGGGACGAGCGGCGTGATGAGCGTCCGTCGTCGTTCCGTCGGGACGAGCGGCCCTCGTCCTCGTACCAGCGTGACGACCGTGGCGGCGACAACCGCGGCGGTGGCTTCCGCCGTGACGACCGTGGCGGCGACAGCCGTGGTGGCGGCTTCCGTCGGGACGACCGTGGTGGCGACAGCCGTGGCGGGTTCCGTGGGCGGGACGACCGGGGTGGGTACGGGCGCCGGGACGACCGGGGTGGCCGGGACTTCGACCGGGAGCGCAGTGACAGGGCGCCGATCAAGCGGCTGCCGATTCCGGAGGAGGTCACGGGCGAGGAGATCGACCCGGACGTGCGCCAGGAGCTGATGAGCCTGCCGAAGGGGCTGGCCGAGGAGGTCGCGCGCAACCTCGTCATGGTCGCGCAGCTGATCGACGAGGACCCGGAGCAGGCGTACGGGTACTCCCGGGTGGCCCTGCGGCTCGCGTCGCGTGTGGCGGCCGTTCGTGAGGCGGCCGGGTTCGCGGCGTACGCGACGCAGAAGTACTCCGAGGCGCTGGCCGAGTTCCGTGCCGCGCGGCGGATGAGCGGTGGCGTCGAGCTGTGGCCCGTGATGGCCGACTGCGAGCGCGGTCTCGGCCGGCCCGAGCGGGCGCTGGCGATGGCCGGCGAGCCCGAGGTGCTGAAGCTGGACAAGGCCGGTCAGGTCGAGATGCGGCTCGTGGCCGCCGGCGCGCGCCGGGACATGGATCAGCTCGACGCGGCCATCGTGACGCTGCAGAGCCCCGAGCTCGCGTCCAGCGCCGTTCACCCGTGGACCGCGCGCCTGCGGTACGCGTACGCCGACGCGCTGCTCGCCGCCGGCCGTGAGAACGAGGCGCGGGAGTGGTTCGCGAAGGCCCTGGAGGCCGACAAGGACGGCGCCACGGACGCGTCGGACCGGCTCGCCGAGATGGACGGTGTCGAGTTCGTCGACGCGTTCGACGAGTCCGACGACCTCGACGAGTCCCGTGACGTCGAGGAGTCGGTCGAGGTCGGCGTCGAGGATGTCGAGCTCGACGAGGACGAGGACGAGTACGACGACCGCGACGACGAGCGTGACGAGCGTGAGGACCGCGACGACGAGCGTGACGAGCGTGAGGACCGCGACGACGAGCGTGACGAGCGTGAGGACCG
This sequence comes from Streptomyces sp. NPDC059534, assembly GCF_042743475.1. Classification (NCBI taxonomy): domain Bacteria; kingdom Bacillati; phylum Actinomycetota; class Actinomycetes; order Kitasatosporales; family Streptomycetaceae; genus Streptomyces; species Streptomyces sp. NPDC059534. Next base: position 42,233 of record NZ_JBHWAQ010000049.1, on the reverse strand, counting down.
CGACGACGAGCGCGACGAGCGTGACGAGCGCGACGACGAGCGCGACGGCGACCAGGGCTGACGTGGTTGAGCAGTGAGAAGGGGGGCCCCCCACGCCGGCCGCCCCCGCATCTGTTATGGGGTGGGGGGGCGAGAACGGCCCGG
>NZ_JBHWAQ010000049.1:0-42079 GCF_042743475.1 Streptomyces sp. NPDC059534 | reverse complement strand
CCCCGCGCCGCCGCGCGCGCCGTGCGTGACGCGCGCGCCGACGCGCGCGCCGGCGACCGGGGCTGAGGGGTTTGAGCTGTGTGATGGGCGCCACCCCAGGGGTGCCGCCCTTCTTCGTTTCCGGGGTTGCGCGTCAGTCCAGGGCGAGGCTTCGCAGGACCAGGCCGGTGGCCGGCTTCGGGCCGAAGGAGGTCGACTTGCGGGGCATGGTGACGCCCTGCCGGGCGAGGTCGCGGACGACGTCCTCCTGGACGGGGTGCATGAGGACGGCCGTGCCGCCGCGGCGCTCGGCCTGTTCGACGGCGGCCTGGGCGTCGTGGATGTAGGCGATGTCCTCGGGGGCGTCCGGGATGTGCCAGACGTTCTCCAGGAGGGTGGAGTGGAGGACGGTCGCGTCGAGGGTGCGCCATGCCTGGGGGCGGTCGGTGCGGATCGTGCGGTCGAGGAGGGCGGGGTCGGGGAGGTCGACGAGGTGGAAGGCGCCGTCGCCGGCGAGGAGGAAGGCGTTGCCGTCGGCGGCGGCGGTCGCGAGGGCCTCCAGGGCCACCGGCAGGGGCTGCTCGATGCGGCGCACCCGGAAGGAGCCGGACAGGCCCGCGAGGGCGTCGGTGACCGGGAGGCGGCTGAGGAGACGGTGGATGGCGCGGACCCGGAGCGGGTAGCGGGCGGTGTCGACGAGGAGGACCAGGCCGTAGTTCCAGGGGCCCGGGGCGGTGTGTTCCTCGCGCAGGCGCAGGTAGGTCGCCCAGCGGTGGTGGCCGTCGGCGATGAGCGCCTGGTGCCGTGCCAGCTCGCCGGCGACGGTGGCCAGCTCGGCGGGGTCCGTGACGGACCAGAGGCGGTGGTGGAAGCCGTCCTCGGTGGTCGTGGAGAGCAGGGGCTCGCGCCGGACGGTGCGTTCGACGACCGCGTCGGCGCCGTCGCCCTCGCCGACGTAGGTGAGGAGCAGCGGCTCCAGGTTGGCGGCGGTGGTGCGCATGAGGGCGGCGCGGTCCTCGACGACGTGCGGCATGACGTCCTCGTGGGGGAGGACGATGCCCGCGTCCGGGGTGGACAGCTCCAGGGCCCCGATGATGCCGCGCTGGAGGATGCCGTCGCCGTGCTGCTCGTACACGTAGAGCGCGGGCTCCGGGTCCGGGGCGAGGACGCCGTCGGCGAGCCACCGGTCGAGGGTGACGGCGGCCTTGCGGTGGCGGGTGCCGGCGGTGATGGCCTGCGGGAGGATCAGCCGGACGATGTTGTGGGGGTCGGCCGACTCCAGATGGAGCAGCCCGTCAGGTCGTACGACGACGTCGTAGGGCGGGGACGTCACGGCGGCGAGGCTGCCGACCCGTTCGGGGACGTAGCGGAGTCCGCGGAACGGGGCCAGGCGCAGCCCTGCGGTGTCGTCGCGGACGTCGGCGGCCGCGTGACCTGAGGTGTTCATCTCGTCATCGTATGTGGGCCGTGGCCATGAGCGATGATCGGGGGAGCGGGGGAATTTCACCCGGTGAGGCGAGGAGTGTGCGGTGACGGTGCGGATCGGCCAGGGGCGGCGTGACGGCGACAGGAATCGTCCGGGCGGCAGCGCGGTGCCGTTGAGCGAGGCGTACGACACGGCGCTCCTGGACCTGGACGGCGTGGTGTACGCGGGGGGCGAGGCCGTTCCGCACGCCGTCGAGTCGCTCGGCGTGGCGCGGGCCGGCGGCATGCATCTGGCGTACGTCACGAACAACGCGCTGCGGACGCCGGAGGAGGTCGCCGCGCACCTCACCGAGCTGGGGGTGCCGGGGGCGGAGGCCGGGGACGTGGTCACCTCGGCGCAGGCGGTCGCCCGGCTGATCGCGGACGACGTGCCGCCCGGGTCCCGGGTGCTCGTCGTCGGCGGGGAGGGGCTGCGGGTGGCGCTGCGGGAGCGGGGTCTGGTGCCGGTGGAGTCGGCGGACGACGAGCCGGTGGCGGTCGTGCAGGGGTACGGGGGGCCGGAGCTGCCGTGGCGGCGGTTCGCGGAGGCGGCCTACGCCGTGGGGCGGGGCGTGCCGTGGTACGCCTCGAACACGGATCTGACGATTCCCGGGGCGCGGGGCATCGGGCCGGGGAACGGGGCGGCGGTGGAGGTCGTGCGGATCGCGACGGGCGGCCGCGCGGAGCCGAAGGTCGCGGGGAAGCCGCTGCCGCCGATGCACCGGGAGACGGTGCTGCGGACGGGTGCGGAGCGGCCGCTGGTGGTCGGGGACCGGCTGGACACGGACATCGAGGGGGCGTTCAACGGCGGGGTGGACTCGCTGCTGGTGCTGACCGGGGTGACGGACGTGGCGCAGCTGCTGGCGGCGGTGCCGGAGCACCGGCCGACGTATGTGGCGGCCGATCTGCGGGGGCTGCTCGTGGGGCAGCCGGAGGTGGTCGTGGACGCGGACGGCGGGTTCGGGTGCGGGGCGTGGCGGGCGTCGGTGAGCGCCGGTGAGCTGGTTCTGGAGGAGGCTGCGGCCGAGGCGTCGGTCTCCGGGGGAGCGGATCCGATGGACGCGGTGAGGGCGTTGTGCGGGGCGGCGTGGTCGGCGGCGGACGCCGGCGGTGCCGTGCCGGACGCGGGGAAGGCGCTGGCGCGGCTGGGGGTGTGAGGGCCTTCGGCGCGGTCCGGTTCCGGGGGGTCGTGGGCTGGGGTCCGCGGACCCCTCCCGGCCCCCGGTCGACCCTTGGGAAAGTTGGGTAGGCTAACCTAACTCTTTCTGGGTTGACGGACATCAGGAGTACGGGCATGGACGGTCGGCAGGGACAGCGGCTGAGCGCGGAATCGGTCACCCTCGCGTACGAGCAGCGGGTCATCGCCCGCGATCTGTCCGTCGAGATCCCCGACAACTCCTTCACGGTCATCGTCGGGCCGAACGCCTGCGGCAAGTCCACGCTGCTGCGCGCCCTCTCCCGGATGCTGAAGCCCAGCGCGGGGCGGGTCCTGCTCGACGGGCAGTCCATCCAGACGATGCCCGCGAAGAAGGTGGCCAAGACCCTCGGCCTGCTGCCCCAGTCGTCCGTGGCCCCCGACGGCATCACCGTCGCCGACCTCGTGGCGCGCGGCCGCTACCCGCACCAGGGGCTGCTGCGCCAGTGGTCCCCGGAGGACGAGCGGATCACCCAGGAGTCGATGGAGGCGACGGGCGTCGCCGAACTGGCCGACCGGTACGTCGACGAACTGTCCGGCGGCCAGCGCCAGCGCGTCTGGATCGCCATGGCGCTCGCCCAGCAGACGCCGCTGCTGCTGCTCGACGAGCCGACCACGTACCTCGACATCCAGCACCAGATCGACGTCCTCGACCTCTGCGCCGAGCTGCACGAGACGCAGGGCCGGACGCTCGTCGCCGTCCTGCACGACCTCAACCACGCGGCCCGGTACGCGACCCACCTCATCGCGGTCCGCGGCGGCGAGATCGTCGCCGCGGGGCCGCCGTCCGAGGTCGTGACCGCCGAGCTGGTCGAGCGGGTCTTCGGGCTGCGCTGCCAGGTCATCGACGACCCGGAGACGGGCACACCGCTGGTCGTACCGGCCGGGCGGAAGGCGCGCGCCCGCCGGACCGTGGTGGCTCAGGCGCAGGAGCCCGCGGCCCAGGAGCCCGCGCTACAGAAGTGAGCGGAGCCGGATCAGGTCGCGGAAGCCCGCCTCCAGCCTGACCCGGCCCGAGGCCCACGCCTTCGCGAACTTCAGTTCGCCGCCCACCATCGCCACCAGGTCGTCGCCGGACATCGCGAGCCGGATCTGGGCCTTGGCCCGCGGCGGGCCCGGCACCGTGTCCGCGACCTCGATGCGGCCGTCGGCGAGACGGCCCGTGAAGGTCGTGTCGAGGTCCGTGATGTGGCAGCTCAGGGTGCGGTCGAAGGCGGCCGCACCCCGCACGTCGCCGTCGGCCCGCGCGAGATTGTCCGAAAGTCTGTCCAGTGCGCCGCGGCACTCGGTGATCGTCGCCATCGCCGTCGACGGTACCCCAGTGCTTCGCGGTAGCGTCGGGGCATGAGCGACGAGATGCCGGACCCCTCCGACCAGGCCGCCGAGGAGCCGTACGCGCCCGCCGGGCCCGCTCCGCTCGGCGTCGCCCGGGAGCTCACCGGCCACGGCCCCGTCGACGCGCACCTGGAGCGTCTCGCCGAGGTGGACCACCTCCCGGCGGACGGACACCTGGAGGTGTACGAGGATGTACACCGTGGGCTGCGCGCGGAGCTGACCTCGCTGGACGCGCACCCCGCCCCCCGTCCGTACGACAACAGGAGCTGAACCGAACGTGGCAGGAGTGGCACGCCGCCGTCTCGACGCCGAGCTGGTCCGGCGCAAGCTCGCGCGCTCGCGCGAGCACGCCAGCCAGCTGATCGCCGCCGGCCGGGTGACCGTCGGCAAGACCGTCGCCACCAAGCCCGCCACCCAGGTGGAGACCGCCGCGGCCATCGTCGTCGTCCAGGACGACTCCGATCCCGACTACGTCTCGCGCGGCGGGCACAAGCTCGCCGGCGCCTTCGCCGCGTTCGTCCCGCAGGGGCTGCGGGTCGAGGGCCGGCGGGCGCTGGACGCCGGAGCCTCCACCGGCGGCTTCACGGACGTCCTGCTGCGCACGGGCGCCGCCCATGTCGTCGCCGTCGACGTCGGCTACGGGCAGCTCGCCTGGTCGCTGCAGAGCGACGAGCGCGTCACCGTGAAGGACCGCACGAACGTACGCGAGTTGACACTCGACGCGATCGACGGCGTCCCGGTCGACCTCGTCGTCGGCGACCTGTCCTTCATCCCGCTCGGCCTCGTCCTGCCCGCGCTGGCGGCCTGCACGGCGCCCGACGCCGACCTGGTCCTCATGGTCAAGCCGCAGTTCGAGGTGGGCAAGGAGCGGCTCGGCACGGGCGGGGTCGTCCGGAGCACCGAACTCCGGGCCGACGCGGTGAAGAACGTGGCGCGGCGGGCCGCCGAGCTCGGCCTCGGCGTGCTCGGCGTCACCGCCAGCCCGCTGCCCGGCCCCTCCGGCAACGTCGAGTACTTTCTGTGGCTGCGGGCAGGCGCGCCCGCGCTGGATCCGGCGGATGTCGACCGCGCCGTGGCGGAGGGACCTCGTTGAGCTCAACGGCAGCAGCACCAGATACCGCACCACGTACCGTCTTCCTGCTCGCGCACACCGGCCGGCCGGCCGCCGTGCGCAGCGCCGAACTGGTCGTCCTGGGGCTGCTGCGCTGCGGCATCGGCGTCCGTGTCCTGGAGGCCGAGGCATCGGACCTGCCGCTGCCGCCGTCCGTCGAGAGGGTGCCGGAAGCCTGTTCCGACGCGCTCGACGGCTGTGAACTCCTCGTCGTCCTCGGCGGGGACGGCACGCTGCTGCGCGGCGCCGAGTTCTCCCGCGCCTCCGGCGTGCCGATGCTCGGCGTCAACCTGGGGCGCGTCGGCTTCCTCGCGGAGGCCGAGCGCGACGACCTCGACAAGGTCGTGGACCGGGTCGTGACGAAGGCGTACGAGGTCGAGGAGCGGATGACCCTCGACGTCGTCGTGTACGAGAACGGCGACGTCCTGTACCGCGACTGGGCGCTCAACGAGGCGGCCGTGCAGAAGGTCTCCCCGGAGCGGATGCTGGAGGTCGTCCTCGCGATCGACGGGCGTCCGGTGACCGGCTTCGGCTGCGACGGGGTGATCTGCGCGACACCGACGGGCTCCACCGCGTACGCCTTCTCGGCGGGCGGGCCCGTCGTCTGGCCCGAGGTCGAGGCCCTGCTCATGGTCCCGATCGGGGCCCACGCGCTCTTCGCCAAGCCGCTGATCACCACCCCCCAGTCGGTGCTCGCCGTCGAGGTCGAGCCGCACACGCCCCACGGGGTGTTGTGGTGCGACGGGCGGCGGACCGTGGAACTTCCCGCCGGAGCCCGCGTCGAGGTGCGGCGGGGTGCCGTGCCCGTGCGGCTGGCCCGACTGCACCACGCCTCCTTCACGGACCGGCTGGTCGCCAAGTTCGCCCTGCCGGTGTCGGGGTGGCGGGGCGCGCCGCACTGATCCGCCCGCGTCCTCCGGCCGGCCCGAACGAGCGGCGCGCCGGAGGGTTACGCGCGGGGGCGATGTCGCATCGGACCGGGGAAACCTCGTATGGTCTGGGGCGTGCTGGAGGAGATGCGGATACGGTCGCTCGGGGTCATCGACGACGCGGTGGTCGAGCTGTCGCCCGGCTTCACCGCGGTGACCGGTGAGACCGGTGCGGGCAAGACCATGGTGGTGACCAGCCTGGGCCTGCTGCTCGGTGGACGGGCAGACCCGGCCCTGGTGCGGATCGGCGCGGCGTCGGCCGTGGTCGAGGGGCGGATCAGCGTGCCCCCGGGCGCGCCCGCCGCCGTACGCGCGGAGGAGGCCGGGGCCGAACTCGACGACGGTGTGCTGCTCGTCAGCCGTACCGTCTCGGCCGAGGGCCGCTCGCGGGCCCACCTCGGCGGCCGCTCCGTGCCCGTCGGACTGCTCGCCGAGCTCGCCGACGAACTCGTCGCCGTCCACGGCCAGACCGACCAGCAGGGGCTGCTCAAGCCGGCCCGGCAGCGCGGCGCGCTCGACCGGTACGCGGGCGAGGCCGTCGCCGTGCCGCTGACCGCCTACGGGGACGCGTACAAGCGCCTCAGGGCCGTCACCGGAGAGTTGGAGGAGATCACCACCCGGGCCCGGGAACGCGCCCAGGAGGCCGATCTGCTGCGGTTCGGGCTCGGCGAGATCGAGGCCGTCGCCCCGCTGTCCGGGGAGGACGCCGAACTCGCCGCCGAGGCCGAGCGGCTCGGGCACGCCGAGGCCCTCGCCTCTGCCGCGGCGCTCGCGCACGGCGCGCTCGCCGGCAACCCCGAGGACCCCGAGTCCGTCGACGCGACCACGCTGGTCGCCGGCGCCGGCCGGGCCCTGGAAGCCGTACGGTCGCACGACCCGGCCCTCGCGGCGCTCGCCGACCGGATGGGGGAGATCTCCATCCTGCTCGGCGACGTGGCCACCGAGTTGGCCGGATACGCCGACGACCTGGACGCCGACCCGCTGCGGCTCGCGGCCGTCGAGGAGCGGCGCGCGGCGCTCACCCAGCTCACCCGGAAGTACGGCGAGGACATCGCCGCCGTACTGGCCTGGGCGGAGGAGAGCGCGGCGCGGCTCGGCGAGCTCGACGGCGACGACGACCGCATCGAGGAGCTGACCGTCGAGCGGGACCGGCTGCGCGACGACCTGTCGGTGCTCGCGCAGCGGCTCACCGACGCCCGTACGGAGGCGGCCGACCGGTTCGCCGACGCGGTCACCGCGGAGCTCGCCTCGCTCGCCATGCCGCACGCGCGGGTGTCCTTCGCCATCGGCCAGACCGAGGACCCGGAGGGCGTCGAGATCGGCGGCCGCCGTGTCGCCTACGGTCCGTCCGGGGCCGACGAGGTCGAGCTGCTGCTCGCCCCGCACCCCGGCGCCCCGCCGCGGCCGATCGCCAAGGGCGCGTCCGGCGGCGAGCTGTCCCGGGTGATGCTGGCCGTCGAGGTCGTCTTCGCCGGGACGGACCCGGTGCCGACGTATCTCTTCGACGAGGTCGACGCGGGCGTCGGCGGCAAGGCGGCCGTCGAGATCGGCCGCCGGCTCGCCAAGCTGGCCAGGACCGCGCAGGTCGTGGTCGTCACCCACCTTCCGCAGGTCGCGGCCTTCGCCGACCGGCAGCTGCTCGTCGAGAAGACCAACGACGGCTCCGTGACCCGGTCCGGTGTCACCGTCCTGGAGGGCGAGGAGCGGGTGCGCGAGCTGTCCCGGATGCTCGCGGGCCAGGAGGACTCGGAGACGGCCAGGGCGCATGCCGAGGAGCTGCTGGCCACGGCCAGGGCGGACGCGTGAACCGGGGCCCGGGACGGATCGGGACGTTCGCCGCGGCCTTCGGCGCGACCCGGCTCGCGTACGGGCAGCTGAGGCGCCGGCCGCCGGGCGGCCCTCACGCCTGGGAGCGGACCAACCACGCGGGCCGTCCGGTGGCCCTCCACGCGGGTCCCGCCGCCGCGTTCGGCTCGGCGGCCGCCGTCCTGCCCGGCGCGCCGGGCGTCGCGCTCGCCGTCGCCGCGGCGTCCGTGTGCGGGCGGTACGACGACCTGCGGGGCGACCACCGGCGCGGTTTCCGGGCGCACCTGACGGCGCTTCGGGGCGGCGAGGTGACCAGCGGGACCGTCAAGCTCGTCGGCATCGGTGCCGCCTCGCTCGTCGCCGGGGCCCTCCTCAAGGAGAAGCCCGTGGACAGGCTCCTCGCCGGGGTCGTCATCGCCGGCACCGCGCACCTGGTGAACCTCGTGGACGTCCGGCCCGGGTACGCGGGGCTGACCGTGCTCGGGCTCGGCGCGCCGGGCCTGGTGCGGGGGTCGCTCGCCGCCGCCCCGATGGGTGCCGCGGCGGCGCTCCTCGGCGACGACCTGGGCGAGCGGACCATGCTGGGCGACGCCGGGGCGCACGCGCTCGGGGCCTCCGTCGGCGGTGCGATCGCCGCCGGGAACGGGCGGCTCGGGCTCGCCGCGCACGCGGCCGGGCTGATCGCCGCCGCCGTGTGGGGAGAGCGCCGCAGCGCCAGGGGAGAGCGCCCGTCGCCGAGCGGGGGCGTGGAGAGTTCGCCGTGCGCTCACCCGTGTGAGTGAACCCGTGGGGTGAGTCCGTACGCCGGACGCGTTCCGCACAAGGGAACGACGCCACTTCGCTGCCGGAACGTGCGTACGGTCGGGGGCACGTACTGGCATCCTTGGGCGCGTGACACAGCTCCGTACGGTCCAAGTGCTGGGCGGCGGCAGCGCGGGCAGCAGCGCTCACGTCCGATCACTTGCCTCGGGGCTGGTGGCGAGGGGCGTGCGGGTGACCGTGTGCGCCCCGGCCGAACTCGACCGCGTCTACGACTACCTCGGCGCCGGCGCGCACTTCGTGCCCCTGCCGCGCTTCGGCGACCCCGCCGCCGTCACCGCGCTCCGCAACGCCTTCATCGGCGCGGACGTCGTCCACGCGCACGGCCTGCAGGCATCCGTCCGGGCCGCGCTCGCGCTCACCGGCGACGCCCGGGCGCCCCTGGTGACCACCTGGCACAGCCGCAGCCACCTCGACGGGGCGCGCGGCGGCGTCCAGCGGCTCCTGGAGCGCAGGACCGTGCGCGCCGCCGCCGTCGTCCTCGCCACCTCCTCCGAACTCGTCGACCGGGCCCGGCGGCGCGGGGCCCGGGACGCCCGGCTCGCGCCCGTCACCGTGCCCGCCGCGCGCGGGCCCGTCTGCCTCCACGACGGCAAGGCCCGGGCCGAACTCGGCGCCGTCGACCGCCCGTTGCTCATGGCCGTCGGCGCGCTCGAACGCGGCCGGGGATACCGGACGCTGCTCGACGCCGCACGGGAGTGGCGGGACCTCGACCCGCAGCCGCTGCTCGTGATCGCCGGCGAAGGGCGCGAACGGGCCTTCCTGCAACGGCGGATCGCGTCGGAGGGCCTCGCGGTGCGGCTCATCGGGCGGCGCGAGGACGTCGCCGAACTGCTCGCCGCGGCGGACGTCGCCGTCCTGCCGTCCCGGTGGGAGGCCCGCTCCCTGCTCGCCCAGGAGGCCCTCCGGCTGGGCGTTCCCCTCGTCGCGACGGCCGTCGGCGGCGTCCCGGAACTCGTGGGGGACGCGGCGGAACTCGTGCCGTACGGCGACGCGGGGGCGCTGGCGGGGGCGGTGCGGGGGCTGCTGGACGACGTGGAGCGGCGGATGGACCTGGGGGCGGCCGGGCGGGTGCAGGCGGGGTCCTGGCCCACGGAGGACGAGACCGTGGCGCACGTCCTGAGCGTGTACGACGAGCTGGCGGGGCGGTGACCCCTGGCGGGGCGGTGACGCCTTGCGGGGCGGTGACCCCTGGCGGGGCCCGCGCCCCGGGCTCGGCCGCGGCGGGCGCTATGACGTGTGGCGGCGGGCTCTGAGAGCCAGGGAGAGGGCCAGGACGGTCTGCGGGTCGTCGAGGTCGGTGCCGAGGAGCTCGGAGATGCGGGCGAGACGGTTGTAGAGGGTCTGGCGGTTGAGGTGCAGCTCGCGGGCGGTCTCCGCCTTGCGGCCCGCGTGGGCGAGGTACGTCTCGAGGGTCGGGAGGAGCGGCGGGCGGGACGTGCGGTCGTGCTCGCGCAGGGGCCCGATGGCGCGGTCCACGAAGGCGGGCAGGACGGTGTCCCCGTGGTAGTGCAGGCGCCACAGGAGGAGGTCGATGTCGAGTCGGCGGGCGTCGTACCAGGGGAGGTCCGAGAGGCCCTGGGCGGCCGTCGCCGTCTCGGCCGCGTGCCGCAGGCCCGCCGAGGCGGCCGCCCAGCTGCCGGCGACGCCCACGACGACGACCGGCGGGTGCGCCCCGGCGCGTTCCAGGCCGGCCCGCTCCACTCCCGCGCGCAGCGCCGCCGCGACACGGTCCGCGACCGCCGTGCGCTCCGTCTCCGAGCGGAGTCCGAGGAGGAGGGGGACCCGGCCCTCCACCGGGCGGACGCCGAGGAGGACCGGGACGCCGACGGAGGAGAGCTCTTCGAGGACGGCACGGGCCAGGAGCGCCCAGTTGCCCGACGGGGAGAGTTCCGAGGCCAGGCGCATGACCACCGGCAGGAGCGGGCCGTCGCCCGGTTTGAAGCCGAGGACGCGGGCCTGGGCCGGGGCCGCCTCGGCCGTGATCCGGCCCTCCGCGAGGTCCGTCAGGAAGTCGCCGCGGCCGCGGGCCGCCAGCTCCTCCTCCTGGCGGGCCTGCATGAGGACGACCGCGAGGAGGCCGGCGGCCCGCTCGGCGGCCATCCGGTGGACGGGGGAGAGGGCGCCGGACACCGCGAGGAGCACGAGGCGGGCCCGTACCGACGCCGTACCGGGGCCGCCGCCGGGCACGTCGACGAGGACCGTGCCGGTGGGCGGGCCCGATTCGCGGGCCGCCCGCTGGCCGCGGAGCCCGTCCCACACCTGGAGCGGGTCGGCGGGGGCGGACTCGGTGCCCGCCGCGTACAGCAGCTGGCCGTCGGCGGTCTCCAGGAAGACCGGGTTGGCGGCGAAGTCGGAGAGGATGCGCAGGACCTGCGGGATCCCGCCGCCGCCGAGGAGGGCCTCGGTGCACTGCCGGTGGACCTCTTCGGCCTGGCGCAGGAGCGCGTAGTGACCGTTGACGATCTCGGTGTGGATCTCCTCCGTGACGGCGACGAAGGGGACCTCGCGGTGGAGCTGGACGAGGGGCAGGCCGGCCGTCCGGGCGGTCTCCACTATCGTCGCGGGGAGCCGCGCGAAGCGGGGGCCCAGCTCCACCACGAGGGCCGCGATGCCCCGGTCGGCCAGCCGCCGCACGAAGGCCCGCTGTTCGGCCGGCCGGGTGCCGAGCCCGAGGCCGGTGGTCAGCAGCAGCTCGCCGCCCTTGAGCAGTGACGCGATGTTCGGCACCTCGCCCGCGTGCACCCAGCGCACGGTGCGGTGCAGCCGGTCGGCGCCGGCGACGACCTCCGGGAGCCCGCCGCGGAGGCCCGGGAGTTCGAGCGCCCGCTGCACGGTGATCCCGCCCTGATTGTCCATGGGCCGGGACGCTACCCGCGTCCGCGTTCCGGCGACATCACCCGACGGTCACGGGACCGGACACTTCGTACACCGGGGCGACAACTCGTCGTGCCGTGGCGGGAATTGTGCGACCGCATGTCGATTGTGGCCTGTGTCACACGCGAGGATGCTCTCGCGCCATGACAGAGAACCCCACCCCAGAGGTCCACCGGCTGAAGGCGAACTCGGTCGGCCTCGTCGGTGTCGTCTTCATGGCCGTGGCCACCGCGGCCCCGATCACCGCGATGACCGGAAACCTCCCCATCGCCGTCGGCTTCGGCAACGGCACCGGCGCTCCCGCCGGATACCTCTTCGCGACGCTCGTCCTGACCGTCTTCTCGGTCGGCTATGTCGCCATGGCCAAGCGGATCACCGCCGCCGGTGCCTTCTACGGCTACATCTCGCACGGTCTCGGCCGGATCGCCGGCATGGCCTCCGGCATGCTCGCGGTCCTCGCGTACATCGTCTTCGAGGCGTCGATCGTCGGTGTCTTCGCCTACTTCGCCAGGACGACCGTCGCCGATCAGCTCGGCGTCGACCTGCCCTGGATCGTCTACGCGGCCGTCATGCTCGCCGTCACCGCCGTCCTGTCGTACTTCGACATCAACCTGACCGCCAAGGCGCTCGGCGTGATGCTCGTCGCCGAGATCGCGGTCCTCTTCGCGGTCGCCACCGCCGTCCTGATCGCCGGCGGCGGCCCCGACGGCATCCCCGTCGAGCCGATCAACCCCAAGAACGCCTTCACCGGCACCTCCGCCGGACTCGGCCTCTTCTTCGCCTTCTGGTCATGGGTCGGATTCGAGTCGACCGCGATGTACGGCGAGGAGTCCCGCGACCCCAAGCGGGTGATCCCGCGCGCCACCCTCGTCTCCGTCATCGGCGTCGGCCTCTTCTACATCTACGTGTCGTGGATGACGATCGCCGGCAACGGCCTGAGCGGCTCGGTGAAGCTGTCCGCGTCCGCCAGCCCGCTCGACCTGTTCTTCGCCCCCACCCAGACCTTCATCGGCGCCTGGGCGGTCGACGCCTTCCAGTGGCTGCTGCTCACCGGCTCCTTCGCCTGCGGAATGGCGTTCCACCAGTGCGCCTCGCGCTACCTCTACGCCATCGGCCGCGAGGGCTTCCTGCACCCGGCGCTCGGCCGCACCCACACCCGCCACGGCTCGCCGTACATCGCCTCGTACGTCCAGAGCGCGATCGCCGTGGCCCTCGTGGCCGCCTTCTGGCTGACCGGCCAGGACCCCTACATCCACCTGTACACCCTCCTCGCCATCCTCGGCACGATGGCGATCCTCATCGTCCAGACCCTCTGCTCCTTCGCCGTCATCGGCTACTTCCGCAAGAACCACCCCGAGGACCGGCACTGGTTCAGGACCCTCACCGCACCGCTCCTCGGCGGCGTCGGCATGATCGCCGTCGTCGTCCTGCTGGTCATGAACATGGAGACCGCGGCCGGGCTCGCGGCGGACTCCCTCTTCTTCAAGGCGATCCCCTGGATCGTCGGCCTGGTCTTCTTCGGCGGCCTCGGCCTCGGCTTCTATCTCAAGGCCAAGCGGCCCGAGCGGTACGAGATCATCGGCCGGATCGTCCTGGAGGACGCCGCCGAACGCCCCGCCGAAGAGGTCACCGCGCCCGCCCCCGTGCCCCAGAGCTGACCCTCCCCTCCCGGGTACCCGTCCCCCTTCGTCCAGGAGCGCCCCATGGCACGCACCAACCCGATGCACCTCCTGAACCACCTCGCCGCCGAGCACGCCGACGCCCGACGGCTCGGACTGCCCGTCGACGAGCTCCGCGGCATGCGCGCCGACGCCGTCGGCCGCCGGTCCCTGCTCAAGTACGCCGCCGCCGCCGGCATCGCGGTCGGCGCGGGTGCGGCCGCCGCCGCCCCCGCCGCGGCCGCCACCCCGTCCCCGCCGGTCAAGAGCACCGCCCGGATCGCCGTCGTCGGCGCCGGCATCTCCGGCCTCACCGCCGCCCTCACCCTCCAGGACGCCGGCCTGAGCCCGGTGCTCTACGAGGCGAACCCGGCCAGGGTCGGCGGCCGCATGTGGACCCAGCGCGCCCACTGGGCGTACGGACAGACCTCCGAGATCGGCGGCGAGCTGATCGACACCAGCCACAAGAAGATCCTGGAGCTCTGCCGCCGCTTCGACCTCACCACCGAGGACTTCCTCGGCGGCGGACCCAACGGGGCCGAGGAAGTCCTCTGGTTCGGCGGCGCCTACTACCCGCGCAGCCAGGCCGACGAGGACTTCAACGCCGTCTACCAGGCACTGCGCCGCGACCTCTCCGCGGCGGGAGAGGTCACCTGGAACCAGACCACCCCCACCGGCACCGCCCTCGACAACATGTCGCTGTACGAGTGGATCGAGAGCCGCGTCCCCGGCGGCCACTCCTCGCCGCTCGGCACGTTCATCGACGTCGCCTACAACGTCGAGTACGGCGCCGACACCACCGAACAGTCCTCGCTCGCCCTCGTCCTGCTCATGGGCTACCAGACCAATCCGGGCAACTTCAACGTCTGGGGCCTGTCCAACGAGCGCTACCACATCGTCGGCGGCAACGACCGGCTCCCGAACGCCGTCGCCGGCGCCCTCGCCCCCGGCACCCTGCGCATGGGCTGGTCACTGACCGCCGTACGCGCCGGCACCGACGGCACCCAGACCCTGACCTTCACCGAGGGCAGCGCCACCCGGACCGTCACCGCCGACCACACGATCCTGTGCGTCCCGCTGCCGATCCTCCAGCAACTGGACCTCTCCCAGGCCGGGTTCGACCCGCTCATGCGCAACCTCCTGCGAGACGCCCGCATGGGCCACTGCACCAAGCTCAACATGCAGTTCGGCACCCGCCCCTGGCGCGGCACCGGCCCCTGGCCCGGCGTCTCCGCGGGTGACTGCTTCACCGACTCCGAGGTCCAGCAGACCTGGGACACCACCAAGATCCAGGGCGGCACCGGCGGCATCCTCCTCCAGTACGGCGGCGGCAGCCTCGCCCGGAACCTGAACCCGGCCGGGCCCTTCTCCACCGAGTCCGACCCGTACGTCCGGAACCTGGTCGACCGCTACCTGGCCGGCATCGACGCCTTCTTCCCCGGCACCTCCCGGGCGTACACCGGCCGCGCCCAGCTCTCCGCCTGGCACAAGAACCCGTACTCGCTCGGCGCGTACTCCTGCTGGCCCGTCGGCTACCTCCACCGCTACGCGAAGTACGAGGGGACCGCGCAGGGCAACGTCCACATCGGCGGCGAGCACTGCTCGTACGACTTCCAGGGCTTCATGGAAGGCGGCGCCACGGAGGGCGAGCGGGCCGCCAAGGAGGTGATCGCCGTCCTGAGGTGAGCCGGCTCAGCCGGCCGGCACGATGTTCTGGTTGAAGCGGAACACGTTGTCGGGGTCGAACGCGGCCTTCACGGCGGCGAGCCGGCGGTAGTTCCTCGCTCCGTAGGAGGAGACGATCCGCTGCTCGCCCTCGGCGCCGACGAAGTTCAGATACGTCGCCTCGAGCGCCCACGGCCGCACGTCGGCCCGCACGTCGTGCACCCACTGCTTCGCCTGCTCGTCGTACGCCGGGTCCTCCCAGGTCGCGAACGGGTGCACCGCCCACGGCGCGGTGCGCCACGGCTGCGGATACCGGGAGGGCCCGGCGGCCACGGCCCCGCCCATCAGGAACAGCACGTGCTGGGTGGCCGTGGACGCGGGGATCCGCGCGCCACGGTCGCAGAAGGTGTCCACGGCCTCGTCGGGGAAGTCCCGCAGGTACTCGGCGGACCAGTAGTTCCGCAGCCCCGGCGGGTCGTCGAGCATCGACTGCAGCTCCACGTACGGGATGTCCGTGACGATCTCGACCACCGGCTTCAGCGCGAACAGCGGCGCCGCGAGGTCGCGGAGCTCCTCGACCGGGCCCGTGTACGTGAGCAGCGTCCCGCAGACCAGCTTGCCGACCAGGTCCTCCGGGATGAACGGCTCCGGGGGTGCGGGCAGGTAGATCGCCCCACCGCCCATCTCGTCGGGTGCGCCGGCGCCGAGATCACGGAAGGTGCGCACCACCTCGGGCGCGTTGTCGGGCAGGAAGAACAGCATCGCGACGCTCATCCGGGGCAGCGGGTGCAGCCGCATCGTCAGCGAGGTCGCCACCCCGAAGTTCCCGCCGCCGCCGTGCAGCGCCCAGAACAGCTCCGGGTTCTCCTCCTCGTCCGTGTGGACGTGCTTGCCCTCGGCGGTGATCAGGTCGGCGGCGAGCAGGTTGTCGCTCGCCAGCCCGTACTTCCGCTCCAGCCACCCCGAGCCGCCGCCCAGCGTGAAGCCGCCGACACCGGTCGTGGACACCCGCCCGCCGGTCGTCGCCACCTGGAACGGCTGGCACGCGTGGTCCAGGTGGGCCATGGTCGCCCCGCCCTCGATCCGCACCGTCATGTCCTCCGGGTCCACGACGACCCCGTGCATGCGGCGGAGGTCGACGATCAGCGCGCCGTCGATCATGGAGGACCCGGCGACACTGTGCCCGCCGCCGCGCACCGCGATCGGCAGCTCGGCCGCGCGCCCGAACAGGATCGCGTTGGACACATCGGCCTGCGTGGCGCACTGGGCGATCACCGACGGGCGCCGGTCGATCATTCCGTTGTGCAGGGCACGGGCCTCGTCATAGCCCGGATCACCGGGGACGATCACCTCGCCGGCCAGGTCCTCGACCAGTCCGGCCAGGGCGCTTTCGGAGACATGGGGAGCCATGGGAGCCCCCCTTTCGTACGGGGGGACGGGACCCTCTCATCGTAGGTCCGGGCGCCGTCCCCCGCGCGGGGCCGTCTCAGCCGCCGTACGCCCCGCTCGCCGTCAGCCGCAGCGCGGTGTCGATCAGCGGGACGTGGCTGAACGCCTGCGGGAAGTTGCCCACCTGGCGCTGGAGCCGCGGGTCCCACTCCTCGGCGAGCAGCCCGAGGTCGTTGCGGAGCGAGAGGAGTTTCTCGAACAGCGTGCGCGCCTCGTCGACCCGGCCGATCATCGCCAGGTCGTCCGCCAGCCAGAACGAGCAGGCGAGGAACGCGCCCTCGTCACCCTCCAGGCCGTCGACGCCGGCCTCCTCGCCGGCCGTCGGATAGCGCAGCACGAAACCGTCCTCCGTGGACAGCTCCCGCTGGATCGCCTCGATCGTGCCGATCACCCGCTTGTCGTCCGGCGGCAGGAAACCCATCTGCGGGATCAGCAGCAGCGAGGCGTCCAGTTCCTTGGAGCCGTAGGACTGCGTGAAGGTGTTCCGCTCCTTGTCGTAGCCCTTCTCGCAGACGTCCCGGTGGATGTCGTCGCGCAACTGCTGCCACCGCTCCAGCGGGCCGTCGGCGTCGCCGGACTCGATGAGCTTGATCGTGCGGTCGACCGCCACCCAGGCCATCACCTTGGAGTGCACGAAGTGGCGGCGCGGGCCGCGCACCTCCCAGATCCCCTCGTCGGGCTGGTCCCAGTGCTTCTCCAGGTAGTTGATCAGCTTGATCTGGAGGAGGGAGGCGTAGTCGTTGCGGGAGAGCCCCGTCATATGGGCGAGGTGGAGGGCCTCGGTGACCTCGCCGTAGACGTCCAGCTGCAGCTGGTTGGCGGCGCCGTTGCCGACCCGGACCGGGCCGGAGTTCTCGTACCCCGGCAGCCAGTCCAGCTCCGCCTCGCCGAGCTCCCGCTCGCCGGCGATGCCGTACATGATCTGGAGGTTCTCCGGGTCGCCCGCGACCGCGCGGAGCAGCCAGTCCCGCCAGGCGCGGGCCTCCTCGCGGTAACCGGTGCGCAGCATCGAGGAGAGGGTGATCGCCGCGTCCCGGAGCCAGGTGTAGCGGTAGTCCCAGTTCCGCACGCCGCCGATCTCCTCGGGCAGCGAGGTGGTCGGCGCGGCCACGATCCCGCCGGTCGGCGCGTACGTCAGCGCCTTCAGCGTGATCAGCGAGCGGACCACCGCCTCCCGATAGGGGCCGTGGTACGTGCAGTGCTCGACCCACTCGCGCCAGAAGTCGGCGGTCGCCTCCAGGGAGCCCTGCGGGTCCGGCAGCGCCGGCGGCTCCTTGTGGGAGGGCTGCCAGGACAGCGTGAAGGTGATCCGCTCACCGGGGGTGACGGTGAAGTCGGAGTAGGTCGTGAGGTCCTTGCCGTGGGTCTCGGCGTCGGTGTCCAGCCATACCGAGTCGGGTCCGGCGACGGCGACCGTGCGCTCGCCGACCTTGTGCACCCAGGGCACGATCCGTCCGTAGCTGAACCGCATCCGCAGCGAGGAACGCATCCGCACCCGGCCGGAGACGCCCTCGACGATCCGGATCAGCTGCGGGGCGCCGTCGCGCGGCGGCATGAAGTCGGTCACCCGGACCGTGCCGCGCGGGGTGTCCCACTCGGACTCCAGGATCAGCGAGTCGCCCAGGTAGCGGCGCCGGTCGGCGAAGGCCGGCTCGGCGTCCGCGGGACCGGCGGGTCCCACCCGCCAGAATCCGTGTTCCTCGGTGCCGAGCAGTCCGGCGAAGACCGCGTGCGAGTCGAAGCGGGGGAGACACAGCCAGTCGACGCTGCCGTCCCGGCAGACCAGGGCAGCGGTCTGCATGTCTCCGATGAGTGCGTAATCCTCGATGCGCCCGGCCACGTGCTTCACTCCAGTCGAACGGCCATGTCCGCCCCGCGGGGCGCTTGCTCGGACCGATCCGGCCGGGTGACGGCCGCATGATCCGTGTGTGTCAGCGGTCAAGGGATCTTCGACGAGCTCTTGGTCCGGGTGACAGGCGGGGTGGTGCCCTGGCCGGCCGGCTCGGTGGGCTGTGTCCGAGCAGGATACGTCGCACCCTAGTGACCCGGTGATCACGCCGGTAACGGCGTTGCTCCGATCAGGTGAACGGCCCCCGTCCCCTCCTGGGCGGGTCAGGCCGACACCGATTTCCGCTGGTGGGCGGGTCGCCCCGCACTCGTACCGCCGCTCGCCCGGCCGTTCGCGTCGCCGTGCGTGAACACCCGACTGCCGCGTGTGGCCGGAAGCGGTCTCCCGATGTCGCTGATACCCTGGTACCCCGTGGACCGGTGGGAAACGGCGACAGCCGAGGACACCGAAACCGCAGCGACGGCACCCCCCGATTCTTCCGGAGGGGACGCCGGTACGCACCTCCAGAACGCGACCACGGGAGCCCCCTCTTGGCGATGCCGCCCAACACCACGACGACCAAGCACATCTTCGTCACCGGGGGTGTCGCCTCCTCCCTCGGCAAGGGCCTGACCGCCTCCAGCCTGGGTGCGCTCCTCAAGGCCCGCGGCCTGCGGGTCACGATGCAGAAGCTCGACCCCTACCTGAACGTCGACCCCGGCACGATGAACCCCTTCCAGCACGGTGAGGTGTTCGTCACCAACGACGGCGCCGAGACCGACCTGGACATCGGCCACTACGAGCGCTTCCTCGACGTCGACCTCGACGGCTCGGCCAACGTCACCACCGGCCAGGTCTACTCGCAGGTCATCGCCAAGGAGCGGCGCGGCGAGTACCTCGGCGACACCGTGCAGGTCATCCCGCACATCACCAACGAGATCAAGTCCCGGATCCGCCGCATGGCGACCGACGACGTCGACGTCGTCATCACCGAGGTCGGCGGCACGGTCGGCGACATCGAGTCCCTGCCGTTCCTGGAGACCGTCCGCCAGGTCCGCCACGAGGTCGGCCGCGACAACGTCTTCGTCGTGCACATCTCGCTGCTGCCCTACATCGGCCCCTCCGGCGAGCTGAAGACCAAGCCGACCCAGCACTCCGTCGCCGCCCTGCGCAACATCGGCATCCAGCCGGACGCGATCGTGCTGCGCGCCGACCGCGAGGTCCCGACCGCCATCAAGCGCAAGATCTCGCTGATGTGCGACGTCGACGAGGCCGCCGTGGTCGCCGCCATCGACGCCAAGTCGATCTACGACATCCCCAAGGTGCTGCACACCGAGGGCCTGGACGCCTACGTCGTCCGCAAGCTCGACCTGCCGTTCCGCGACGTGGACTGGTCCACCTGGGACGACCTGCTCGACCGCGTCCACAACCCGGAGCACGAGGTCACCGTCGCGCTCGTCGGCAAGTACATCGACCTGCCCGACGCGTACCTCTCCATCACCGAGGCCATGCGCGCCGGCGGCTTCGCCAACAAGGCCCGCGTCAAGGTCAAGTGGGTCACCTCCGACGACTGCAAGACCCCGGCGGGCGCGCAGAAGCAGCTCGGCGACGTCGACGCCATCCTCATCCCCGGCGGCTTCGGCGACCGCGGTGTGAACGGCAAGATCGGCGCGATCCAGTACGCCCGTGAGAACAAGGTGCCGCTGCTCGGCATCTGCCTCGGCCTGCAGTGCATCGTCATCGAGGCCGCGCGGAACCTCGCGGACATCCCGGACGCCAACTCCACCGAGTTCGACCCGGCCACCGCGCACCCCGTCGTCTCCACGATGGAGGAGCAGCTGGCCTACGTCGAGGGCGCCGGCGACCTGGGCGGAACGATGCGCCTCGGTCTCTACCCGGCGAAGCTCGCCGAGGGCTCGATCGTCCGCGAGGTCTACGACGACCAGCCGTACGTCGACGAGCGCCACCGCCACCGCTACGAGGTCAACAACTCCTACCGCGCGGAGCTGGAGAAGAAGGCCGGCCTGGTCTTCTCCGGCACCTCCCCCGACAACAAGCTCGTCGAGTACGTCGAGTACCCGCGCGAGGTCCACCCCTACCTGGTCGCCACCCAGGCGCACCCGGAGCTCCGCTCCCGCCCCACCCGCCCGCACCCGCTCTTCGCGGGCCTGGTCAAGGCGGCCGTCGAGCGCAAGACGGGCAAGCCCGCGAAGTGACCGGCGCCGTCGGCGTCCGGCGTTAACGTTGCCGGGGTACCGGTCCTCACGGACCCGTACCCCGGCATTCGTATGTGGGAGGACCAGATGGAGCTGCAGGACACCCCGGAGGAATGGCGGGTCGCCGGGACGACGACCCCCTTCCAGGGCAAGAAGACGAGCGTCCGCACCGACGACGTCGTCATGCCGGACGGCACCGTCGCCCGCCGCGACTACCAGGTCCACCCCGGATCGGTGGCCGTCCTCGCCCTCGACGAGCAGGACCGGGTCCTGCTGCTCAAGCAGTACCGGCACCCCGTACGGCACAAGCTGTGGGAGATCCCCGCCGGACTGCTCGACGTACCCGGCGAGAACCCGCTGCACGCCGCCCAGCGCGAGCTGTACGAAGAGGCGCACGTCAAAGCGGAGAACTGGCGCGTCCTCACCGACGTCTACACCTCCCCCGGCGGCACCGACGAAGCCGTCCGCATCTTCCTTGCCCGCGATCTCGCCGAGGCGGAGGGCGAACGCTACGAGGTCTCCGACGAGGAGGCCGACATGGAGCTGGCGCGGGTTCCGGTCGGGGAACTGGTGCGGGGGGTGCTCGCGGGGGAGCTGCACAACAGCTGCCTGGTCGTGGGGGTGCTCGCACTCGCCGCCGCGCGCGCCGGAGACGGCCTCTCCGCCCTCCGCCCCGCCGACACCCCCTGGCCCGCCCGCCCCTTCACCACCTGACCCGCCGGGCGGTGCCTGCGGCCGCGTCTGGGGCTGGGCCCGCGCCATGGTCCGTGCCTGGGCCCGCTTGATGGGTCCGTGCCCGGGCCGGGGCTCGCGTACGCGTTTGGGCCCGCGCCCGCGTCTGGGCCTGCGCCTTGGGTCCGCGTCCGGGCCCGCGCTCGCGTCTGGGTCCGCGTCCGGGTTTGGCTCTGGGGCCGCCCGGCTCCGCATGCGGGTGGCCCCGCGGCATGGGGCCGGGTCGGCCGAGACTCCGTGTGGCCTCGCGTCTCAGCTGGCCGCGCCCACCTCCGTGTGTGGACGCGCCCGCGGGCTTGCCGCCCCTCCTCCGTGTGGGCAATCGTCCCGCTGGGCGGGACGGGTGGGCACACGGGACGGCGCCCTTGGCGGCGCCTCCGCCCCTTGTGCCTGGGCCCGCACCCGTACGGTGCCGTGCTGTCGGTGCGGGTTCGGGCGCGGAAGCCTAGGCCCGGCAACGGGCGCCGTTCCGTTGTGCCCACCCGTTCCGCCCCAGCGGAACGATTGCCCACAACGGGGGCGGGTGGGCATCGCCCCGGCGGAGCGATTGCCCACAACGAGGGGGCCGACCTCCCGGCGGGCGTAGGCCCGCAACGGGGGCGGGCCCGCACTGGCCGGCGGGGGTGGGCCCGCCATAGGGGTGGGCCTCGGCGGGGGCGGGCATCGCCCCGGTGGAACCGTTGACCGCAACGGGGGCGGGGGTGGTGTGACGATCGGCTGATCCGATTGGGGGATGCGGTGGTCGTGCTGTGCGGGGGCGGACAGGTGGGCTGAACTACGCTCGGGAACGCCCGTGCGGAGCCCCCCGCGGGATCGGCTCGTGCGCAGGTGGACGGGAGCGTGGCCCGTGACGGATCAGGCGGTGGCGGCGGCGGGCAGCCGGCAGTTCTTCGGCCGGCAACGGGAGTTGAAGGCACTGCGCGCCGACATCGAACGGACCGGCCTGGACACGCTCACCGGCCGGAAGGCACCCCGGGCCAGGGTCCTGTTGATCGCGGGCAAGCCGGGTTCCGGCCGTACGGCGCTGGCGGAGGAGCTGGCCGCCGGACTGGCGGAGTGCTACCCCGACGGGGTGTTCCGGGCCCGGCTGACGGAGCCCGGTGGCGATCCCGTTCCGACCGGCCGGGCGGCGCAGGAACTGCTGGCGGCACTGGGGGTCGCGGAACCCCCGGGGGCGGGTGAGGACGAGCTGACCGAACTGGTCCGGGGCGCGCTCGGCGCGCGCCGAGCGGTCCTGGTCCTGGACGACGCCGTGGACGCCGAGCAGGCCGATCCGCTGATCCCGGACAACCCGGACGCCCTGGTGGTGGGAGTGGCCCGGGGCCCGCTCACCGGCATCCCGGACGTGCGGCCGTGCACGCTCGGGGGTCTCGACCCGAAGTCGGCGATCGAGCTGCTGACCGCGTTCACGGGTTCCGTCCGTATCACCGTCGATCCGCAGGCCGCCGAGACGCTGGTGGAGGAGTGCGGTGGGCTGCCGGGGGCGGTGGTGCTGGCCGGTGGCTGGCTCTCGGCTCGTCCGAAGGCGTCCGTCGCCGATCTCGCCAAGCGGTTGCGCGCGCTGAGCGGCGATCCGCTGACCCGTGCCTTCCTTCTGGCCCACGAGGGTCTGGACCGGTCCGCCGCCCGGATACTGCGTTTTCTGTCGCTGGCCCCGCTCGGCCGGGCCGACGCCCATACGGCTTCGGCGCTGGCCGGCTGCTCGGTCTCGGCGGCCACGACCACGCTCGCCGACTTCGCCGCCGTGGGGCTGGTCGCGGTCGGCGAGGACGGACAGTACGAGGTGCCGGGGCACCTCGTCCCTCTGCTCCGTGCTCAGCTGGAGGAGCGCGACCGGCCGGCCGAGGTGCAGCTCGCCCGGGCCCGGATGCTGGAGCGGACCGTACGGCTTCTCCAGTCGTGCCGTGCGGTCACCGAACCCGAGGGCTCGCCGGCCCGCCGCAAGCTGGCGGGGCTGCCGAGGGCCCTGCGTTTCCCGAACGCGGCGGCGGGTGCCGCGTGGCTGAACTCACGCCGGCAGGTCCTGCTGGCGTCCGCTCGTCTCGCGGTCGCGGACGGCGAGCTGGACACTCTGGCCCGTCGGCTGGTGGCCTCCCTGGTCAGGGCGTTCGCCGCGCACCGGGGGGCGGAGGCGGCGGCGCCCGAGCTGTACGGGCTGCACCGGCTGGTCCTGGACGTGGCGGAGCGGCGCGGGCTGCACCGTGAGCGTGCCGCGGCCCTGCTGAACCTGGCCGATCTCGATGCCCGTACCGGCCGGACTCAGGATGCTCTGCTGCGATATCGGTCGGCTTTGGACGCCGGACGCGCAGCAAATGACCCGTACGCGACCGGTCGCGCGATGGAATCCGTAGGTGGGGCGTATCAGGAGCTGGGGGACTGGCAGCGGGCCGGCGACTGGTACGGGCGGGCGCTCGCCCAGCGCCTGGCCCGGGACGAGCGTGCGGACCAGGCGCGGCTGTACGCCCGCCTCGGCGCCGTGCAGACCTATGCGGGGCGGTACGGCGAGGCCCTGCGGAACTGGCGGGCCGCCGCGGCCGGCTACCGGCGACTGGCCGATCTCCCGGGCCACGCGCGGGCGTTGAGTGAGGTGGCCCGGGTCCAGGAGTACGCGGGAAGGCCCGAGGAGTCGCTGCGGACCTGCGAGGAGGCGGTGGAGTGGGCGCGCCGGGCCCAGGACATCCGGCTCCAGGCGGCGCTCCAGTTGCGGCTGGCCGACACGCTCGACCGGCTGGGGGACCCGGCTGCCGCCGGGCTGCATCGGTCTGCGGCGGAGAGACTGCTGGAATCGGACCTTGCGGCCTACGAAATCCGCAGTGGGTTCGAGAAAGATTAGTACTTTGAAAGGCTAGACACCGGGAACTCCTTCATTAGACTGGGTTGCGCCGCGTTCGAACGTGGTCTGCCCCGGTGCGCCGCAGTGCATCCGGGTATGTATCGCAGTGCCCCATGTATCCCCCCTGATTCAAGGACCGTGATCGACGATGAAGGTCGGCATCCCCCGCGAGGTCAAGAACAACGAGTTCCGCGTGGCCATCACCCCTGCGGGTGTCCACGAGCTCGTCCGCCACGGCCACCAGGTCTTCGTCGAGCAGAACGCCGGTGTCGGCTCCTCGATCACGGACGAGGAGTACGTCGCCGCCGGCGCCGAGATCCTCCCCACCGCCGACGAGGTCTGGGCCACCGCCGACCTGCTGCTCAAGGTCAAGGAGCCGATCGCGGAGGAGTACCACCGTCTCCGCAAGGACCAGACCCTCTTCACCTACCTGCACCTCGCCGCCTCCCGCGAGTGCACGGACGCGCTGCTCGAGTCCGGCACCACCGCCATCGCGTACGAGACCGTCGAGACCGCGAACCGCGCGCTCCCGCTGCTCGCCCCGATGTCCGAGGTCGCGGGCCGGCTGGCCCCGCAGGTCGGCGCCTACCACCTGATGCGCTCGGCCGGCGGCCGCGGCGTCCTCCCCGGCGGCGTCCCCGGCACCCACGCCGGCAAGGCCGTCGTCATCGGTGGCGGCGTCTCCGGCTGGAACGCCACCCAGATCGCCGTCGGCATGGGCTTCCACGTGACCCTGCTCGACCGTGACATCAACAAGCTCCGCGAGGCCGACAAGATCTTCGGCACCAAGGTGCAGACGATCGTCTCCAACGCCTACGAGCTGGAGAAGGCCGTCGTCGAGGCCGACCTCGTCATCGGCGCCGTCCTCATCCCGGGCGCCAAGGCCCCGAAGCTGGTCACCAACGAGCTCGTCGCCAAGATGAAGCCCGGAAGTGTCCTTGTCGACATTGCGATCGACCAGGGCGGCTGCTTCGAGGACTCGCACGCGACCACCCACGCCGAGCCGACCTTCCAGGTCCACAACTCGGTCTTCTACTGCGTCGCCAACATGCCGGGCGCGGTCCCGAACACCTCCACCTACGCCCTCACCAACGCCACGCTGCCCTACATCGTGTCGCTGGCGAACAACGGCTGGGTCGAGGCGCTGCGCCGCGACGCCGCCCTCGCCCTGGGCCTCAACACCCATGACGGCAAGGTGGTTTACAAGGAGGTCGCCGAGGCGCACGGCCTCGAGCACGTCGAGATCAGCACCCTCCTGGGCTGACCCGCGCGGCACCGCCGTCAACGCGTGCCGTCAATGCCGCACCCCCGGCCGGACCTTGTTCGACAAGGTCCGGCCGGCTGTGTCTCCGGCCACGCCGAAACGTTCGGGCAACTCGCCTCGAACGTAACCCTTTAACCGTTTCGCACACCCCTGAAACGTGTGGATGCATGGCTGCGCACCCTTGACAGAGACGTGTTCGGTTGCCGACACATCGGGCCGGGTCCGGCGGATTGTGTTGCTGCGGAGTGGTGACACGCCATAGAGTCGCCAACCGTCGGCATGGTGCCACGCTGACCTATCGATAAATGTTCCTGGTGACATCCAAGGAGGTAAGACGACTTGTGAATGAGTCGACAATTACTCCCGGGAGCGGTGCGCCAGGTGCTCCGATCGGCTCCGTCGCGGTGCGGACCTTCGCGACGCACCAGCCCATGACGAGTGCCCACACGATGAAGACGATGGACGGCCTACACGTGAACGCCACGGCCGGCAACGAGATGGGCCGAGAGTCCACCCACTTCGCCGCCTATGACGAGGTGCCCGAGGGGCACTTCTACGACCCCGACGCCGAGTACGAGCCCGACCCGGAGTACGCGGCCACCCTCGCACCCGACGCTGCCCGCCAGCGCCGCGAGCGGATCGGCCCCACCGGACGGCCGCTGCCGTACTTCCCGATCCCGGGTCCCCTGACCGACCACGGACCCGCGAAGATCATCGCGATGTGCAACCAGAAGGGCGGCGTCGGCAAGACCACGTCGACCATCAACCTGGGTGCCGCGCTCGCGGAGTACGGACGACGAGTGCTGCTCGTCGACTTCGACCCGCAGGGAGCCCTGTCGGTCGGCCTCGGCGTGAACCCGATGGAGCTCGACCTCACCGTCTACAACCTGCTCATGGAGCGGGGCATGTCGGCGGACGAGGTCCTGCTCAAGACCGCTGTGCCCAACATGGACCTGCTGCCGAGCAACATCGACCTCTCGGCCGCCGAAGTCCAGTTGGTCAGCGAGGTCGCGCGCGAGTCCACGCTCCAGCGCGCCCTGAAGCCGCTGATGAACGACTACGACTACATCGTGATCGACTGTCAGCCCTCGCTCGGCCTGCTGACCGTGAACGCCCTGACGGCGGCTCACAAGGTCATCGTGCCGTTGGAATGCGAGTTCTTCGCCCTGCGCGGAGTGGCGCTGCTGACCGAGACCATCGAGAAGGTCCAGGAGCGGCTCAACCCCGAGCTGGAGCTCGACGGCATCCTCGCCACGATGTACGACTCCCGTACGGTGCACAGCCGCGAGGTCCTCGCGCGCGTCGTCGAGGCATTCGACGACCACGTGTACCACACGGTCATCGGGCGGACCGTGCGCTTCCCGGAGACCACGGTCGCCGGCGAGCCCATCACCACCTACGCCTCCAATTCCGTGGGCGCCGCCGCCTACCGCCAGCTCGCCAGGGAGGTGCTCGCCCGGTGTCACGCCGAGTGAGTCTGCCCGGCGCCGACGAACTCTTCCGTACGACCGGGGGGACGGCGCTCCAGTCGTCCTCACCCCGCCGGGCCGTCCCGGCACCGGCGGGCGAGAGCGACACGGCGGCGGCCGAGGGCTCCGCGGAGCACACGGCCGCCGACTCCGAGGCGTCGGAACCACGTGCCCGGACGGCGGAGCCCGAGAGCGCGGCTCCGAAGGCCGCGCCGGCCGCGGCGGTCCCCGCCCCGGCGGCGGCCCGGCGGCGCGGCGGCGGCCGTACCCCGAACCGGCGGCCCAGCGGCCGTGAGCGCCACGACGAGAAGATCACGGTCTACGTCTCCGCCGAGGAGCTGATGGACCTGGAGCACGCCCGGCTGGTGCTCCGCGGCGAGCACGGCCTCGCCGTCGACCGGGGCCGGATCGTCCGGGAGGCCGTGGCGGTCGTCCTGGCGGACTTGGAGTCCCGCGGCGACGCGAGCATCCTCGTCCGCCGTCTGCGCGGCCGCTGACGGTAGCCTGCGGGCTGCCGCGCTTCCCGTTCTTCCTGGACCTCCATGCACCACGCCCCTGACGAAACGTCCCGCCCGCCGCGCCGCCGCCTTCTGGGCCGCGGCCCGGGCGAGCCGGAGCCCGTACCCGCGGAGCCCGAGCCCGAGCCCGTACTCGCGGACGCGGAGCCGGAGCCCGTACCGCCTCCGGAGCCCGTGGAGGCGGGTGCGGTCGACGGCGGGGAGAGCGAGACCGCCAGGACCGGCGAGATCACCGGGACCGGCGAGACCGCCGAGACCGGTGGGGTCAGTGGGGCCGCCGAGGCCGGGGACGGGCGCTTCACCGTGCGGCTGGCGAACTTCGAGGGGCCGTTCGACCTGCTCCTCCAGCTGATCACCAAGCACAAGCTCGACGTCACCGAGGTGGCCCTCTCCCAGGTCACCGACGAGTTCATGGCGCATCTGCGGGCGCTGGGCCCCGACGGGGACCTCGACCAGACCACCGAGTTCCTCGTCGTCGCCGCCACCCTGCTCGACCTCAAGGCCGCCCGACTGCTGCCGGCCGCCGAGGTGGAGGACGAGGCCGATCTCGCGCTCCTGGAGGCCCGCGACCTGCTCTTCGCCCGGCTCCTCCAGTACCGGGCGTACAAACGCGTCGCGGCGATCTTCGAGGAGCGCTGGGAGGCCGAGGGCCGGCGCCACCCCCGTACCGTCGGGCTCGAACCGCACCACGCCGAGCTGCTGCCCGAGGTGGTCATCTCCATCGGCGCCGAGGGCTTCGCGAAGCTGGCGGTCAAGGCCATGCGGCCCAGGCCCGAGCCCCAGGTGTACGTCGACCACATCCACGCCCCGCTGGTCAGCGTCCGCGAGCAGGCCGCGGTGGTCGTCGCCCTGCTGCGCGAGCGCGGGACGGCGGTCTTCCGGGAGCTGATCGAGGACGCGGGCGACACCCTCACCGTCGTCGCCCGCTTCCTGGCCCTCCTGGAGCTCTACCGGGAGAAGGCCGTCGCCCTGGACCAGGAGACCGCCCTCGGCGACCTCACGGTCTCCTGGACGGGCGGGGAGACGGACCCGTCCGGGGCCGTGACCGACGAATTCGACCAGGAGGCCACCGCGTGAGCGACCTCAAGCCCGCCCTCGAAGCCGTCCTGATGGTCGTCGACGAGCCCGCCACCGAGGCCCACCTCGCCAAGGTCCTGGAGCGCGCCCCGCGCGAGGTCGCCGACGCCCTGCGCGAGCTGGCCGACGAGTACACGGTCCAGGGCCGCGGCTTCGAGCTCCGGCAGGTGGCCGGCGGCTGGCGCTACTACTCCCGCGCCTCCCACGCGGCGGCCGTCGAGGCGTTCGTGCTCGACGGGCAGCAGGCCCGGCTCACCCAGGCGGCCCTGGAGACCCTGGCGGTCGTCGCGTACCGCCAGCCGGTCAGCCGTTCCAGGGTCTCCGCGGTCCGCGGAGTCAACTGCGACGGCGTGATGCGGACCCTCCTCCAGCGGGGTCTGGTGGAGGAGGCGGGCGCGGAACCCGAAACAGGTGCGATCCTGTACAGGACGACGAACTACTTCCTGGAGCGGATGGGCCTGCGCGGCCTGGACGAACTCCCCGAGCTCGCGCCCTTCCTCCCCGAGGCGGAGGCGGTCGAGCCGGACTCGCTCGAAGGGGTTCCGACGTTCGATCCGGATGCACCGGATCGTGAGGACGACGACAAGACGGAAGTTTGATGCGAAGCAGCAGCGGCAGGAACAGCAGCGGAAACAACGGCGGGAGCCGTGGTGGCAACAGCGGCGGCCGCGGCGGCAGCAGCGGCGGCGGCCGTGGTGGCAGCGGCTCCGGCGGGGGCGGCGGCTACCGGGGTGGCTCCGGCGGCAGCGGCTCCGGCGGCGGTGGCTACCGCGGCGGATCCGGTGGCAGCGGTGGCGGCGGCGGGTACCGGGGTGGCTCCGGTGGCTCCGGTGGCTCCGGTGGGTACCGCGGTGGCTCCAGCGGCTCCGGTGGCGGCGGCGGGTACCGCAGTGGCTCCAGCGGCTCCGGCGGCTCCGGCTCCGGCGGCGGGTACTCCGGTGGCTCCGGCGGCTCCGGCGGCGGCTACCGGGGCGGCGGCGGTGGCCGTGACGACCAGCGCCCGAGCAACCCGCGTCGGCCCCGCCCCGAGGAGCGCTCCTACGACGTGAGCCCCCCCGCCGAGGCCCCGAAGAAGGGCCGCGGCTCCGCGGCCCGCGGCGGCGCCAAGGGCGGCCCCAAGGCCCCCCAGGGCGGCACCCCGCCCCGTCGCGGCCCGCACGGGCAGCGGCAGGCCCCGGCGCGTTCGCGCGAGCTGGAGGCCCGGATCGAGCAGCGCAACCGGGAGCGGTACGAGGGCCGGCCGGAGATCAAGACCCCGAAGACCTTCCCGGGTGCCGAGCAGGAGGGCGAGCGGCTGCAGAAGGTCCTCGCCCGGGCCGGCATGGGCTCGCGGCGTGCCTGCGAGGAGCTCATCGAGCAGGCCCGCGTCGAGGTCAACGGCGAGGTCGTCCTGGAGCAGGGCAAGCGCGTCGACCCGGAGAAGGACGAGATCAAGGTGGACGGCCTGACCGTCGCCACCCAGTCGCACCTGTTCTTCGCGCTGAACAAGCCCGCCGGTGTCGTCTCCACCATGGAGGACCCGGACGGCCGCCAGTGCCTCGGCGACTACGTCAACAACCGTGAGACCCGGCTGTTCCACGTCGGCCGGCTCGACACGGAGACCGAGGGCATCATCCTGCTCACCAACCACGGTGAGCTGGCCCACCGCCTCACGCACCCGAAGTACGGCGTGAAGAAGACCTACCTGGCCGCCATCACCGGTCCGCTGCCCCGCGAGGTCGGCAAGCGGCTCAAGGACGGCATCCAGCTGGAGGACGGCTACGCCAAGGCCGACCACTTCCGGGTGGTCGAGCAGACCGGCAAGAACTACCTGGTCGAGGTGACCCTGCACGAGGGCCGCAAGCACATCGTGCGCCGGATGCTGTCCGAGGCCGGCTTCCCGGTCGAGAAGCTGGTCCGCACCGCCTTCGGCCCGATCGCCCTGGGCGACCAGAAGTCGGGCTGGCTGCGCCGCCTCACCAACACCGAGGTCGGCATGCTGATGAAGGAAGTCGGCATGTAAGGCCCCATGGCCCGTCCTGCGAGGAAGCCCGTGACCGCCCGGCGGTCACGGGCTTCTCCGTCTCCCGCCGGGGATTCCGGGCTTGTGGCCGCGGACCGTCCGCCTTTATAGTCAACATGACTCTTAAGGAGGCGGGCGTGAGCCTCGCGAACATCCTCGAACCACTGCAGCAACCGCTCGTCACCGTCCTGGACACCCCGGTCAGCTGGACCGAGGTCCTGGGATTCGGCAGCGGCGCGCTCTGCGTCTGGCTCGTCGCCCGCCAGCACGTGGCCAACTGGCCGATCGGCATCGCCAACAACCTCTTCTTCGTCCTGCTGTTCACGCAGGCGGGGCTCTACGCCGACGCCGGCCTCCAGATCGTCTTCATCACCCTCGCCGTGTACGGCTGGTGGACCTGGACCCACGGGGGTGGACCAGGCTCCGACGCCCTCCCGGTGCGCCGCACCACGCGCACCGAGTGGACGTGGCTGCTCGCGGCGGGGGTGGTGGGGACCCTCGCGCTCACCCTGCTGCTCGACCGCGTCACCGACTCGACCGTCCCCTTCTGGGACGCCCTCACGACCGCGCTCTCCCTCATGGCGACCTACGGCCAGTGCCGCAAGCGGCTGGAGTCCTGGTGGCTCTGGATCGCGGCCGACGTCGTCTACGTACCGCTCTACGCGTACAAGGAGCTGTACCTGACCTCGCTGCTGTACGTCGGCTTCATGACGCTCTGCGTCATCGGCCTGCGCGGCTGGACCAAGGACCTCGCCGGCTCCCGGCGCCTCGTGGGGGAGGCGGCGTGAAGCGCTACGGGCACGGCCTCGTCCTCGGCAAGTTCTATCCGCCGCACGCCGGCCACCACCACCTCGTCCGCACCGCCCGCGACCGCTGCGAGCGCCTCACCGTGCTCGTCTGCGCCGCCTCCGTGGAGTCCGTGCCGCTCGCCGAACGGGTCGCCTGGATGCGCGAGATCCACCCCGACGTCCTCGTCGTCGGCGCCGTCGACGACATCCCCGTCGACCTCCACGACCCCGACGTGTGGGCCGCCCACATGGCCGTCTTCCGCGCCGCCGTGCCCGAACCCGTCGACGCCGTCTTCACCTCGGAGCCGTACGGGGAGGAGCTCGGCCGCCGCTTCGGCGCCGACTCCGTCTGCGTCGACCCCGACCGCACCCGCTTCCCCGTCTCCGGCACCGCCGTCCGCGCGGACCCCGCCGCCTGCTGGGACTTCCTGGAGCCGCCCGTACGGGCCGCCCTCACCCGCCGGATCGTCGTCCTCGGCGCCGAGTCCACCGGCACCACCACCATGGCCCTCGCCCTGGCCGACCACTACCGGCGGCGCGGCGGCGTGTGGGCCCGGACACGGTACGTACCCGAGTACGGGCGCGAGTACAGCGAACTCAAACTCGCCGAACTCCGCGCCGAACGCCCCGGCGCCACCTGGTCCGACGTCGCCTTCCGCTCCTCCGACTTCCCCGTCATCGCCCAGCGCCAGGCCGAACTGGAGGAAGCGGCCGCCCGGGACGGCTCGCCCGTCCTCTTCTGCGACACCGACGCCTTCGCCACCACCATCTGGCACGAGCGGTACATGGGCACCGCCAGCCCCGGCACCGGCGAGATCGCCGCCCGCGGCCGGCAGCACCTCTGGCTGCTCACCGACCACCGGGGCGTCGACTTCGAGGACGACGGACTGCGCGACGGTGAGCACCTGCGGCCCTGGATGACCGCCCGCTTCCTCACCCAGCTCGCGCACACCCACCGCCGCACCGCCGTCCTCACCGGCCCCCACGAGGAGCGGCTCGCGGCGGCGGTCGCCGCCGTCGACGACCTCCTCGCCGAGGGCAGCCGGCTCGCGGACCCCCTGCCGGAGCGCCGATGACCGGGCCCCGCGAACCCGAGGGGTACGACCCGCACGCCTTCGAGCCGTTCGCCGTCACCGTCGATCTCGCCGTCCTCACCGTCCGCGAGGAGCGCCTCCACGTCCTGCTCGTCGAGCGCGGCGCGTCGCCCTACGCCGGCTCCTGGGCCCTGCCCGGCGGCTTCGTACTGCCCCGCGAGTCCGCCGAACGGGCCGCCCGCCGGGAACTCGCCGAGGAGACGGGGCTGTCCGGCAGCACCGTCGCCGGCCTCCACCTCGAACAGCTCCGCACCTACAGCGACCCGGACCGCGACCCGAGGATGCGGGTCGTCTCGGTCGCCTTCACCGCCCTCGTACCGGACCCACCGGAACCGCGCGGCGGCGGCGACGCGGCGCAGGCGCGCTGGGTGCCGTACGACACCGTCCGGGCGCTCGCCTTCGACCACGACCGGATCCTCGCCGACGCCCACGAACGGGTCGGCGCCAAGCTGGAGTACACCTGCCTCGCGACCGCCTTCTGCCCGCCCGAGTTCACCCTCGGCGAGCTGCGGCAGGTCTACGAGACGGTCTGGGGCGTCGAACTCGACCGCCCCAACTTCCGGCGCAAGGTCCTCGCCACGCCTGGCTTCGTCCAGGCCGTGGAAGGGCCGCCGCGCCTCACCGGCGGACGGGGGAAACCGGCCGCCCTCTACCGGGCGGGCGAGGCCACGACCCTCCACCCGCCCCTCCTGCGACCGGAAGGACGAACCACGTGAACCTCGCACGCACCGCGACCAAGCAGGCCGCGACCGGCTCCCTGATCGGACTGGCGCTCGGCGACGCGCTGGGATTCCCCACCGAGTTCCACGACGTGCCGTCGATCCTCGCGAAGGCCGGACCCTGGCGGGAGATGGCCCTGCCCGTCACCGGGGGGACGGCGTACGTCACCGACGACACCCAGATGACCCTCGCCTTCGCCCGGGGCATCCGCACGGCCATGGACCGGGAGGTGCTCTCCCCGCACGCGCTCGCCCGGCCCGTCCGCGACGAGTTCGTCGCCTGGTACCACTCCCCGGAGAACAACCGGGCCCCCGGCAACACCTGCCTGCGCGCCTGCGGACTCCTCGACGGCGACCGTCCCTGGCAGGACGCCAGCCAGATCGGCTCCAAGGGCTGCGGCGCCAACATGCGCGTCACCCCCATCGGACTCGTCCCCGGGCTCAGCGAGGAACAGCGCGCGGGCGCCGCCCAGCTCCAGGCCGCCCTGACCCACGGCCACCCGACCGCGCTCGCCGCCTCCGACCTCACCGCCCGCGCCGTGTTCCTGCTCGCCCAGGGCGTCGACCCGGCCGGGCTCGTCGGACAGCTGCGCTCGTACGCGTACGAGAACCGCTCCCGCTACCACGAGCACTGGCTCGGCGACCTCTGGACCCGCTCCCAGGACCCCTCCGCCCTCTCCTTCGTCCAGCGTGGCTGGGACGAATGCCTGGCCGTCCTGGAGCGCCTGGACGCCGTCCAGCGCACGGCCGACCCGGAGCTCGACCCCTGCGCGTACACCGGCGACGGCTGGATCGCCGAGGAGGCGCTCGCGACCGGCCTGCTCTGCTTCCTGCTCTTCCCCGGCGAGCCCCTCACCGCCCTGCGCCGCGCCGCCTGCACCCGCGGCGACTCCGACTCGATCGCCGCCCTCGCGGGCGCCTTCGCCGGCGCCCACCTCGGCGCCGACGCCTGGCCGAAGGAATGGTCGGAGAGCGTCGAGTACCGCAGCGACCTGCTCACCTTCGGCGCACTCTGGGACGCTTGATCCATGACGCTCACCCTGGACCTCGACCTCTCGGCCGTCGTCGCCGAACAGCCCGACCCCCTGCTCTTCGCGACGGTCTCCGGCGCGCACCTCTACGGCTTCCCGTCCCGCGACTCGGACGTGGACCTGCGCGGTGCGCACCTGCTGCCGGTGGAGGCGCTGACCGGACTGCGGGAGCCCGAGGAGACGCGGACCCGCATGTGGGACCGGGACGGCGTCGAGATGGACCTCGTCACCCACGACCTGCGCAAGTTCGCCCGGCTGATGCTGCGGCGCAACGGCTACGTCCTGGAACAGCTCACCTCCCCGCTCGTGGCCCACACGACGCAGACCCACGCGGAGCTGGTCTCCCTGGTACCCGGGGTCCTCACCCGTCACCACGCGCACCACTACCGGGGTTTCGCCGGCACGCAGTGGCGGCTCTTCGAGAGCAGCGGTGAACTCAAGCCGCTGCTCTACACCTACCGGGCGCTGCTCACCGGCATCCATCTGATGCGGTCGGGCGAGGTGCAGGCGCATCTGCCGTCCCTCGTCGAGGAGGTGGCCGAGGCGCCCGCGCGGCTGCCCGACCTCGTCGCGGCGAAGGAGGCGGCCGAGCACGGCCGCGCCGAGGTCGCCGTCGAGGACGTACGGGCCGAGACGGAGACCCTGCACGCGGTCCTGGACCACGCCCAGGCGACGTCCCGGCTGCCGGAGCAGGCGGCCGGTGCCCACGACGCGCTGCACGAGCTCGTCGTACGGGCGCGGCGGCCCTAGGAGGCGTCCAGGGCCGAGGCCCGGCGTGCGCGGATCAGGAAGTCCTGGACGCGGGCGACGTCGGGGGAGTCCGGGAGAGGAGTGGTGTCGTGGGCGCGGTCGGCCTCGTCCTGGAGGCGGTTCATCCACGACTCGACCTCGGCCCAGGACACCTCGCCGCGCTTGACCGCGAGGAGCCGCTCGCGCTCCTCGCCGACGTCGATGCGCAGCTCGCCGGTGCGCAGGAGGTCACGGCAGCTGGTGAGGAGACGGAGCAGGTGCATGGCGTGCTTCCAGCGGGGGTGGCCGTACTGGCGGACGTCGGCGTCGAGCTTGCGGCGCTGGCCGCCCGCGTAACGGACGAAGGTCGAGTGCGCCTGCCGGGAGAGGAAGGCGGCGCGCAGCGACAGGAGTTCGCGGCCGAGGTCGTCGACGTACCCGACGACGGGGGAGTGGAGGCACTCCAGGACGTTCGGGTTGTTGCGCAGGGCGAGTTCGCAGAAGCGTTCCAGCTCCCAGCTGAACTGCTCCTCGGCCGGCCCCTCCACATGGGCCGGGGGCTTCTCGAAGTGCCAGAACAGGGGTGTCGGGGCGAGGTAGACGCCCCGGACGTCCGTGTCGCTGTCCTCCGTCGCGAGACCGAAGGCGCGCGAGCCCATGACACAGGAGTAGATCGTGTGTTCGCGCACCAGCTCGTCCGGAGTCATGCCGGTCAGGCTACGCGAGAGTGATCGTCTCCCCCGAGACGGTGATCTTCTCGGCCGGCAGCGGGCGGGGAGCCGGTCCCGCCGCCACCGAACCGTCGGCGATGCGGTACTTGGAGCCGTGACAGGGGCAGTCGATGGTGCCGTCCGCGACCTTGTTCACCGTGCAGCCCTGATGGGTGCAGATCGCGGAGAACGCCTTGAACTCGCCGGCCGCGGGCTGGGTGACGACGACCTTCTGCTCCGCGAAGACCATGCCCCCGCCGACCGGGATCTCGGACGTCGTGGCCAGCGCCGAGGCGCCCGCGCTCGGCGCGGTCGCGGTGGGGGACGCCGGTGCGGACGTCGTGGGGGACGCCGGCGCGGACGTGGTGGCCGCCCCCGACGTCGTGATCACGGACGTCGGCGCCGGGGCGGCGGACGTCTGCGTGCCGCTGTCGCCCCCGCCGTCCGAGCCGCAGCCCGTCGTCAGGGCCGCGGCGGCGAAAAGGACGGTACGGCGGTTCGTGGCGCGTGAAGTCATACGGCCCAGCTTGGCGCCGGGCCGCCGCCGGACACCCGCAACACGCCTACGCCCGGTGGACCAGCTCCCTCGCACGGCCGTCCGCGTCCCGCCGCACCTCCAGGACCGACGTCACCGCGGCCCGCTCCACCGGTCCGTACACATGCGGGAAGAGCACGTCCCCCGAGCCCTCCCAGCGGACCTCGCCCCCGAGCCGGGCCTCGTCGATCACGAGCACCAGAAGCGGCCCTGGCACGTCCCGGTAGTGGGCGTCGGCGATCGCCAGGGCCGCGGCCCCGTCCGGCGAACAGTGGACGAAGCCCTCGGCGGCGAGCGACGGAGGAGCGTAAGGGGCCTCGGGGGCGGCGGACCAGTCGGCCAGCGGTACGACGTGCAGCAGCATCCGACAGTTCTACCCCGCCCCATGCCCCCGCCCTGCGCCCCGGGCCCCGCGTCCCCCGCCCCGCCTCGGCCGACGCGGGCCCCGACGTGTACGCCGAGTGGCGGAGCACACCGGTTCGGGTGACATTGGGCGTGTTCCGTACCGTACGAAAGGCAGAACCATGGCGGGAAACGACCTCGGCAGTCTTCTCGGCAGCCTCCTCGGAGGCGGCGGACAGAGCGGCGGCAGCGGCGCCGGCGGCATCCTCGGCTCCCTGATCGGCGCCCTCGCGAGCGGCAAGGGCGGCGCGGGCGCCGGCAACGGAACGAACCCGCTCGGCGGCCTCCTCGACATGCTGACCAAGTCCGGCCTCGTCGACCAGGCCCAGTCCTGGGTCGCCACCGGCGACAACCAGCCCGTCAGCGGCGCCCAGATCGCCGAGGCCCTCCCCGACGAGACCCTGCAGAAGGTCGCGGCCGAGGCCGGCGTCAGCCCGCAGGAGGCCGCCGACGAGATCGCCCAGTCACTCCCGCAGGCCGTCGACAAACTCACCCCGAACGGCTCGCTGCCCCAGGGCGGCTCCCTGGAGGACATCATCCGCCGGCAGCAGCTCTGACCCCCGCCGGCAACGACTGGCCCCGCCGGTAGCGACTGCTTCCCCACCGGCAGCGCTGACCCCCCACTGGCAGCGCCGATTCCCCGGCGGCAGCGCCGACTCCCCACTGGCAGCGCCGACTCTCCGGCAGCCGT
Source organism: Streptomyces sp. NPDC059534 (assembly GCF_042743475.1). Lineage (NCBI taxonomy): Bacteria > Bacillati > Actinomycetota > Actinomycetes > Kitasatosporales > Streptomycetaceae > Streptomyces > Streptomyces sp. NPDC059534. Next base: position 5,154 of record NZ_JBHWAQ010000049.1, on the reverse strand, counting down.
TCCGGACGGTCGGCCCGGCACCGTCCGCCGCACCGCCCCCCCGCCCCGCACGTCTCGGAGGGCGGGCGCCGCGACGCGCCGACCCCACCGCTGACTAGGCTGAACGGAGCACTTGACGCAGGCGAAGGAGCACGACGTGGCGGTACGAGCGGTCCGAGGAGCCGTCCAGCTCGAAAAGGACGAGGCCGGACACATGCGCGAGCAGGTCGAGGAACTGCTCACCGCCGTCCTCACCCGCAACGGGCTCACCCACGACGACCTCATCAGCATCTGGTTCACGGCCACGCCCGATCTGCACAGCGACTTCCCCGCCGCCGCGGCCCGGCACGTCGGGATCGTCGACGTCCCCCTCATCTGCGCACAGGAGCTCGACATCGAGGGGGCGATGCCGAGGGTCGTCCGGCTCCTCGCCCACGTCGAGACCGAACTGCCCAAGTCCCGGATCGCGCACGTCTACCTCGGCGCCGCGGCCGCCCTGCGCAAGGACATCGCCCAGTGAGAACAGCGCTCGTCATCGGAACCGGACTGATCGGCACCTCCGCCGCGATCGCCCTCGCGGGCCGGGGCGTCACCGTCCACCTCCGCGACCACGACCCGGCGCGCGCCCGCACGGCCGCCGCCCTCGGCGCGGGCACCGACGAGGAACCCGAAGGACGGGTGGACCTCGCGATCGTCGCCGTCCCCCCGGCACACGTCGCCGCCACCCTCGCCGAGGCCATGACCGCCGGGCTCGCCCGCGGCTACCTGGACGTGGCCAGCGTCAAGGGCGGGCCGAAGCGGGAACTCGAAGCGCTCGGCCTCGACCTCACCGCCTACATCGGTACGCACCCGATGTCCGGCAAGGAGCGTTCCGGCCCGCTCGCGGCCACCGCCGACCTCTTCGAAGGCCGCCCCTGGGTCCTCACCCCGTCCCGGGACACCGACACCGAGGTCCTCAACCTCGCCCTGGAACTCGTCGCCCTCTGCCGGGCCGTCCCCGTCGTCATGGACGCCGACGCCCACGACCGCGCGGTCGCCCTCGTCTCCCACACCCCGCAGCTCGTGTCCTCCATGGTCGCCGCCCGCCTCGAAGAGGCCGACGAATCGGCCGTACGCCTCTGCGGCCAGGGCATCCGCGACGTCACCCGCATCGCCGCCTCCGACCCGCGCATGTGGATCGACATCCTCTCCGCCAACCCCGGCCCGGTCGCCGACGTCCTCTCCGGCGTCGCCGCCGACCTCGACGAGACCGTCCGCGCCCTGCGCTCCCTCCAGTCCGCCGACGAGGACAAGCGCCGGGACGGCGCCGCGGGCGTCGAGGACGTCCTGCGGCGCGGCAACGCCGGCCGCGCCCGCGTCCCCGGCAAGCACGGCGCCGCCCCCACCGTCTACGAGACCGTCGCCGTCCTCATCAGCGACCAGCCGGGCGAGCTGGCCCGCATCTTCGCCGACGCGGGGCGGGCGGGTGTGAACATCGAGGACGTCCGTATCGAGCACGCCACCGGGCAGCAGGCGGGTCTCGTCCAGCTCATGGTCGAGCCGCATGCCGCGCCCGTCCTCGGTGCCGCCCTCCAAGACCGCGGCTGGTCCCTCCGCACAACCTGACCCCACCCGCGCCCCGCGCTGGGCCTGCGGCCCCGTCGCGGGCACCCGCTGAGCCGGGGCGTAGGCCCGCCCCCGTTGCGGGCCTACGCCCGCCGGGAGGTCGGCCCCCCTCGTTGTGGGCAACTGTTCCGCTGGGGCGGAACGGGTGGGCACAACGGAACGGCGCCCGTTGCCGGGCCTAGGCTTCCGCGCCCGAACCCGCACCGACAGCACGGCGCACAACCTGGTGCGGGCCCAGGCACAAGGGGCGGACGCACCCGCCAAGGGCGCCGTCCCGTGTGCCCACCCGTCCCGCCCAGCGGGACGATTGCCCACACGGGGGTGGGGCAGGGCGGCGCTCGGTCTCAAGGCGTGTGCCCACACGGGGGTGGGGCAGGGCGGGGGTCGGTCCCGTGGTGCGGGCCCCACACGGGGGTGGGGCAGGGCGGGGGTCGGTCCCGTGGTGCGGGCCCCACACGGGGGTGGGGCAGGGCGGCGCTCGGTCTCATGGCGTGTGCCCACACGAGGGTGGGGCAGGGCGGGGCTCGGTCCCGTGGTGCGGGCCCACACGGGGGTGGGGGCGGTCCAAAGTGCGGGGTCGTGTGGGGGTGGGGCGGTGGTGGGGCCGAAGGGGGGTTGGGGACTCGGTAACCTTGTGGGGGCCCTTGCATCTCCGCCGGGCGCCGCCACTCACCCCAGGAAGGTGTTCCCACCGTGGAATCCGTGATCGTCGCCATCGACGGGCCCTCCGGCACGGGCAAGTCGAGCACCTCGAAGGCGGTCGCCGCCAAGCTGGGGCTGAGCTACCTCGACACCGGTGCGCAGTACCGTGCGATCACGTGGTGGATGATCAGCAACGGGGTGGACGTGCGGGACGCCGAGGCGGTGGCCAACGCGGCCGCCAAGCCGGTGATCGTCTCGGGTACGGACCCGGCCCGGCCCACGATCACCGTCGACGGCGCCGACGCGGCCGGCCCGATCCGTACCGAAGAGGTCACCTCCAAGGTGAGCGCCGTGAGCGCGGTCCCCGAGGTGCGGGCGCTGATCACCGAGCTGCAGCGGACGATCGCCAGGAGCGCGGAGCACGGCATCGTCGTCGAGGGCCGGGACATCGGGACCACGGTCCTGCCCGACGCCGACCTGAAGATCTTCCTGACCGCCTCGCCGGAGGCCCGCGCCGCCCGCCGCTCGGGCGAGCTCAAGGGTGTCGACGTGCACGCGACGAAGGAGGCCCTGATCAAGCGGGACGCGGCGGACTCCAGCCGTAAGACCTCCCCGCTGGCCAAGGCCGGCGACGCCGTCGAGGTCGACACCACCGATCTCACGCTCGACCAGGTCATCGAGTGTGTGGTTACCCTGGTGGACGAGAAGAGGACGGCCGCCAAGTGACCCTGCCCTCAGGGAAGGGCGCCGCCGTCGGCCGCCGTATCGGCATCGGGCTGATGTACGGCTTCTGGAGACCGCGCGTCCTCGGTGCCTGGCGGGTGCCGGCCTCCGGCCCCGTCATCCTCGCCGTGAACCACGCGCACAACATCGACGGCCCCATGCTCATGGGCACCGCGCCGCGCCCCGTGCACTTCCTCATCAAGAAGGAGGCGTTCGTCGGCCCGCTCGGCAGCTTCCTGGAGGGCATCGGGCAGGTCAAGGTCGACCGGGACAGCACCGACCGCAACGCGATAGGCAACGCTCTGGGCGTCCTGGAGCAGGGCGGTGTCCTGGGGATCTTCCCCGAGGGCACCCGGGGGGACGGTGATTTCGCCTCGCTGCGCGCCGGCCTCGCGTACTTCGCCGTCCGCAGCGGCGCGCCGATCGTCCCGGTGGCCGTCCTGGGAAGCACCGAGCGCCGGGGACGGTTGGTCAAGGCGCTGCCTCCGCTGCGCGGCCGCGTCGACGTCGTCTTCGGCGACGCGTTCGACGCGGGCGACGGTTCCGGCCGCCGCACGCGCAAGGCGCTCGACGAGGCGACCGTACGGATCCAGGGACAGCTCACCGCTCACCTGGAAAACGCCAGGCGCCTCACCGGGCGCTGAGCGAGACTTTCAGTAGTGGGCCCCGCCGCCCGGGGACCCACCGACCACGAATGATCAAGGAACGGACTTCATGAACGACCAGCACGACCACGGGGCACTTGGCGACGCCGAGTACGCGGAGTTCATGGAGCTCGCCGCGGAAGAGGGCTTCGACGTCGACGAGGTCGAGGGTGCGATCGAGGAGGCCGGGCACGGCCCGCTTCCCGTTCTCGCCGTCGTCGGCCGCCCGAACGTCGGCAAGTCGACCCTGGTGAACCGCATCATCGGCCGCCGCGAGGCCGTCGTCGAGGACAAGCCGGGCGTCACCCGTGACCGCGTCACGTACGAGGCCGAATGGGCCGGCCGCCGCTTCAAGGTCGTCGACACCGGTGGCTGGGAGCAGGACGTCCTCGGCATCGACGCCTCCGTCGCCGCCCAGGCCGAGTACGCCATCGAGGCCGCCGACGCCTGTCTCTTCGTCGTGGACTCCACCGTCGGCGCCACCGACACCGACGAGGCCGTCGTCAGGCTGCTCCGCCGCGCGGGCAAGCCGGTCGTCCTCGCCGCCAACAAGGTCGACGGCCAGTCCGGCGAGGCCGACGCGTCGACGCTCTGGTCGCTGGGCCTCGGCGAGCCGTTCCCCGTCTCCTCGCTGCACGGCCGCGGCACCGGCGACCTCCTCGACGAGGTCCTGCGGAAGCTGCCCGAGGCCCCGGAGCAGCGTTTCGGCAACGCCGTCGGCGGCCCGCGCCGCATCGCCCTCATCGGCCGCCCGAACGTCGGCAAGTCCTCCCTGCTGAACAAGGTGGCGGGCGAGGACCGTGTCGTCGTCAACGAGCTGGCCGGCACCACCCGTGACCCGGTCGACGAGCTGATCGAGCTCGGCGGCGTGACGTGGAAGTTCGTCGACACCGCCGGTATCCGCAAGAAGGTCCACCTCCAGGCGGGCGCGGACTACTACGCCTCGCTGCGGACCGCCGCCGCCATCGAGAAGGCGGAGGTGGCCGTCATCCTCATCGACACCACCGACAACATCTCGGTCCAGGACCAGCGCATCATCACGACGGCGGTCGAGTCGGGCCGCGCCATCGTCATCGCCTACAACAAGTGGGACGAGCTCGACGAGGAGCGCCGCTACTACCTCGAGCGCGAGATCGAGACCGAGATGCAGCAGGTCGCCTGGGCGCCCCGGGTCAACGTCTCCGCCAAGACCGGCCGCCACATGGAGAAGCTGGTCCCGGCGATCGAGACCGCCCTCGCCGGCTGGGAGACCCGTGTCCCCACGGGCCGGCTGAACGCCTTCCTCGGCGAGATCGTCGCGGCCCACCCGCACCCGGTCCGCGGCGGCAAGCAGCCCCGCATCCTCTTCGGCACGCAGGCCGGCACCAAGCCGCCCCGCTTCGTGCTCTTCGCCTCGGGCTTCCTGGAGGCCGGCTACCGCCGCTTCATCGAGCGCCGTCTGCGCGAGGAGTTCGGCTTCGAGGGCACGCCGATCCACATCTCGGTGCGGGTCCGCGAGAAGCGCGGCCGCAAGAAGTAGCACCCGCGCGACGGGAACGGCCGAGGGCCGGGGCTTCATGCC
>NZ_JBHWAQ010000048.1:0-47233 GCF_042743475.1 Streptomyces sp. NPDC059534 | reverse complement strand
CCGAACAATCATTGTGGGAAAGCCCCGCACCTCATGGTGCGGGGCTTTTCTGCGTTCCGGGGCCGTTTCCCCCTTCGGGGACGCTCTGTCGTGGCGCTTGTTGTGTTCAGAGGCGGCCGGCGGCTTTCAGGGCGAGGTAGGCGTCGGCCAGCGCGGGGGCGAGGGTTTCGGGGGAGGCGTCGACGACCGTGACGCCGTGGCGTTGGAGCTGGTCGGCGGTACGGGAGCGCTGGGACTGCGTCTGGGTGGCCGCGGCGGCCTCGTAGACGCCCTCGATGGTGCCGCGGTTCGCCGCCATCCGGGCGGCGTGGGGATCGGCGACGGAAGCCACGAGGACGGTGTGGCGCTGCGTGAGCTGAGGGAGGACCGGGAGGAGGCCCTCCTCGATCGGGGCCGTGTCGAGACTCGTCAGCAGGACGATGAGGGAGCGGCGAGGGGCGCGCGCGAGGGCGGTCGCGGCCAGGCCGCGGGCGTCGGTCTCGACCAGCTCGGGCTCGAGGGGGGCGAGGGCGTTGACCACGGCAGGCAGGACGTCGCCGGCGGAGCGGCCCTGGACCTGGGCGCGGAGCCGGCGGTCGTAGGCGAGGAGGTCCACGCGGTCACCGGCGCGGGAGGCGAGCGCGGTGAGGAGGAGAGCCGCGTCCATGGAGGCGTCGAGGCGGGGGACGTCGCCGACGCGGCCGGCGGAGGTGCGGCCGGTGTCGAGGACGATGAGGATGTGGCGGTCGCGTTCGGGGCGCCAGGTGCGGACGGCCACCGTGGACTGGCGGGCCGTGGCCCGCCAGTCGATCGAACGGGTGTCGTCGCCGGGGACGTACTCGCGGAGACTGTCGAACTCGGTGCCCTCACCGCGCGTCAGGACGCTGGTGCGGCCGTCGAGTTCGCGGAGCCGGGCCAGCCGGGACGGCAGGTGCTTGCGGCTGGTGAAGGGGGGCAGCACACGGACCGTCCAGGGAACCTCGTGGTTGCCCTGGCGGGCGGCGAGGCCGAGGGGGCCGTATGAGCGGACGGTGATCCGTTCGGCGTGGCGGTCGCCGCGGCGGGTGGGGCGCAGGCTTGTGGTGAGGCGGCGGCGTTCGCCAGGCGGGACCGTCACCTCCTGGCGGGATGCTGCCTGCTCGGTGCCGGGGAGCCAGCTGCTGGGCGGCCAGGCGTCGCGGAGCTGGGCGCGGAGGGGCCGGCCCGACGGGTTGGTGACAGTGAGCCGGACTTCCGCCGCGTCACCGAGTCGAACGGATGTGTCACCACTTCGGGTGAACTGGAGCTTTCGTACTGGCGCGGCCAGGGCGAAGTCGCACAGAATTGCCAGGGAGAGAGGTGCGTTCACCGCGAGCATCCCCGTCCAGCTGGGGGCGAGGATGCCGACGGGGAGCGATCCGAGTGCGGCGAGCAGCGCTGTTCGTCCGGTGAGGGCCATGGGGCGCCGTTCTCAGCGGGGGACGGGGACGTGGGCGAGGATCGAGTTGATGACGGAGTCGGGGGTGACCCCCTCCATCTCGGCCTCGGGCCGCAGGTGGATGCGATGACGCAGGGTGGGGAGAGCGAGGGCCTTCACATCGTCCGGGGTGACGTAGTCCCGGCCGGTGAGCCAGGCCCAGGCGCGGGCGGTGGAGAGCAGGGCGGTGGCGCCTCGGGGGGAGACGCCGAGTGTGAGCGAGGGGGAATCACGAGTGGCACGACAGATATCGACCACGTAGCCGGCGATCTCGGCGGAGACCGAGACCTTGGCGACGGCGGCACGGGCCGCTTCGAGCTCGGCCGGGCCCGCGACGGGGCGGACGCCGGCGGCCTTCAGGTCGCGGGGGTCGAAGCCCTCGGCGTGACGGGTGAGGACCTGGATCTCGTCCGCGCGTGAGGGCAGAGGGACCGTCAGTTTCAGCAGGAACCGGTCCAGTTGAGCCTCGGGGAGAGGGTAGGTGCCCTCGTACTCGACGGGGTTCTGGGTCGCGGCGACCAGGAACGGCTCGGGCAGGGCGCGAGGGGTCCCGTCGACGGTGACCTGGTGCTCCTCCATCGCCTCCAGGAGCGAGGACTGGGTCTTCGGGGGCGTGCGGTTGATCTCGTCGGCGAGGAGCAGGTTGGTGAAGACCGGGCCGGGCTGGAAGGAGAACTCTGCGGTCCGGGTGTCGTAGACCAGCGAGCCGGTGACGTCGCTGGGCATGAGGTCGGGCGTGAACTGGACACGCTTGGTGTCGAGTTCGAGGGCGGCGGCGAGCGAGCGGACCAGCAGGGTCTTGGCGACTCCGGGGACGCCTTCGAGGAGGACGTGTCCCCGGCAGAGCAGGGCGACGACGAGACCGGTGACGGCGGGGTCCTGGCCGACCACGGCCTTCGCAATCTCGGTGCGCAGGGCCTCCAGGGAGGCGCGGGCGCTGTCCGAGTTCGTAGCGATATCGGGGGTCGGGGCGCTCATGAGGTGCGTACCTCTCTTTCGAGGGCGTCGAGTTGGTCCGCCAGGCGGATGAGAGCGGCGTCGTCGGCGGGAGCCGGGCCGAAGAGGAGGGTCCTGGGGTCCGTGCCGGTGTCCGGGAGACGGGTGGACAGCGCGGGGAGGAGGCGTTCAGGGGAGTGGGCATCCTGGCGGGCGACGCCGAGCAGCGGGGCGAGGCGGGTGCGGGTCGCGGTGCGCAGGACGGAGGCGGCGCGGTCGCGGGCGTCGGCCTTGCGGTAAAGGCGGGCGCGGCCCTCGGTGGCCTCGGAGGCGCGGACGGCGACCGGGAGGCGTTCGGTGACCAGGGGGCCGAGGCGGCGGGCGCGCCAGATGGCGGCGAGTACGGCCGCGATCGCGAGCTGGAGGGTGCCCCACAGCCAGCCGGAGGGGATGAGGGAGAGGAAGGTGCCCGTGGTGTCGCCGGCGGTGTCGTCGGCGGTGGCCGAGGGATCGGTGAGGGAGGGGAGGTACCAGACGAGATGAGGCCGGGAGCCGAGGAGTTGCAGGGCGAGCGAGGCGTTGCCCTGCTGGTCGAGACGCTTGTTGTGGAGGATGTCGGGCGAGCCCAGGAGAACCGTGTCGGTGCTGCCTGGGCCGGGGAGGCGGACCAGGGTCGGCAGACCGTCGGAGAGGTAGCACGAGTCGGCGGTGGTGCCGGGATCGATGAGGTAGCGCTCGCCGCCGAGGTCGACGCTGCCGGCGCGGGTGGCCGCGGGCAGGGCGCAGGACGGGGCGAGGTTCCGCACGGAGGCGCTGGGGGCGGTGGTGACGCCGGGGGCCAGGGTGGCGAGGGAGGCCGTGCCCGCGCCGACGAGGACGGTGCGTCCGGTGGCGGCGGTCATCGTCGCGCGGAGCCCGACCTGCTGGCTGTCCGTCAGCAGGTCGGGGGTGGTGACCAGGAGCGTCGCTTCGCCGTCGGTCGCGGCTCGGGCCTCGTCGAGGGTGGTGGCGCGGGTGATCGTGACGCCGCGGGCGGCGAGGAGTTCGGCGACGGCCCGGCTGCCGGTGGGGTCGGCCGAGCGGGGGTCGAGGGCGCCGTGCGGGTCGCCGGAGCGCACCGTCGCGAGGGCGAGGCCGCCGATGACGACGAGGGCGAGGACCAGCGCCGTGCCGCGGACCCGGGTCCAGACCCGGCGGGCGGAGAGGGCGGTCGAGGTGGCGGCGGTGGCCGGGCGACTCATGCGGATGCCTCCGCGGAGGAGACGTCGAGGGTCGGGCGGGTGCGCTCCAGGGCGGTGTCCAGCTCTTCGACGCGGCGGTACGCGGCCTCGTCGGCGGTGCGGCCCCCGTATGTGACGTCGTCGAAGGTGCGGGCCGTCAGGCGCAGGTCGTCCGCGTGGGAGGGCAGGGAGCGGCCGGCCTCGGCGGCGGCCTCGTCGGCGGTGCGGCCGGGGCGGGGATCGAGCAGGGCGCGTTCCTCGAGGGAGCGGACGATGGCCCGCATCCGCTCCTGGACCGCCTCGTTCCAGCGGCCGGCGGAGGCGTGGCGGGCGGCGGCCGAGCGGTGCTCACGGGCCGTGCGGGGGCCGTCCGCGAAGAGGGAGTCCCCCGAGGTGCCAGGGGCCCGGTGCGGGGTGCCCAGGCGCCACCAGAGGGCGGCGACCAGGGCGATCACCACCAGGACGATGGCGACGAGGCCGAGGACGCCGCCCGGGGTGGCTCCCGAGGCGGTGGCGAAGAGCTTGTCGAGCCACTCCCAGAAGCGGTCGAGGCCGCGCTGGAGGAGGCTCGGGTCGTTCTGGTGGTACATCGGGTCGGACAGCTCCCGTTCCGCCGCCTCGCGGGCGGGGATACGGGAGATGTCCACCGGTACGTCGCCGTCGGCGAGCGGATGTGTCGGCAGTGCCGCGGTCGTTCCCCCCGTGACCGTCACGGCATCAGCCTCCGACGGTCCGGCCGTCGGAGGTGGCGGCGTAGCCGGGGAGGCCCGCGGCCCGTGCCAGGTCGAGGTCCAGGGCTTCGCGGCGGATGCGCTGGTCGACGTAGAGCAGGACGGTCACGCCGGCGGAGATCGGGTAGGTCACCGCGCTGGTGATCACACCGCCGATGCCGGTGATGATCAGGAACGGCCAGCCGAAGGTGGTGGGGGTGCCGGAGAGGAGGCCGGAGAAGCCGTCGCCGTCGAAGGCGATGCCGACGATGGTGAACGGAATCGCGATGATCATCGCGAAGAGGAAGATCAGCAGCTGGGTGAGGATCGTGATCCCGAAGATCCGCCACCACGAGCCCTGCACCAGCTTGGCCGAGCGCTTCAGGGACTGGGTCACGCCCTGGCGTTCGAGCATCAGGGCGGGGGAGGCGAGGCTGAAGCGGATGATCAGCCAGGCGGCCGCCGCCAGGGAGCCGAAGCCGCCGAGGACGACGAGCGCCACCCCCGGGGCGCCGCCGATCAGGAGACCCGGGAGGAGGCCGACGGAGACGACGGCCGCGCCCATGGCGGCCATGAGCAGGGTCAGTCCGACCAGCTGGAGCAGGCGGGGGCGGGCCTCCTGCCAGGCGGAGCCCAGCGAGACCGGGCGGCCGAGGATGGCGCGGCTGATGACGACGGTCAGCAAGGCCGCGCTGACCGTGGACGCCATCAGCGTGACGAGCAGCGACGGGCCCAGGCCGATCAGGGACGACTGGGCCGACTCGAGGGACTGCCGCAGCTCCTCGGCGGGCGTGGCGTCCGGGCTGATGTCCGCGGGCGCCGGGACGAGATACCGCTGGGCCAGGGTGTTCGCGGTCTGGGAGATCACCGCGACCGTGACCGTGATGGTCAGTACCGTGCGCCAGTAGCTGCGGAGGGTCTTCGCCGCGCCGTCGAGGATCTCGCCCATGCCGAGCGGGCGCAGCGGGATCACGCCGGGCTTCGCGGCCGGCGGCTTGCCCCAGTGGACGTTCGGAGGCGGGGCTCCCCAGTTCCGGCCGGGGCCCGCGGGCGGGGTCCGGTCGCTCGGCGGAGACCACTGGCCCGCGGGCGGCTGGTCCTTGGACCACTGGGGGGCGGAGCCGTTCGCGTCGGCCGGAGCGGTGGGCCGGGGCACCCCGGAGCCGTCCTGGCCGTCGGAGGGGGCGGATCCGGGCGAGGTCCAGCCCGGAGTGTCGTTCACGGTCGTCCACCTCGGAGGATTGGTCGCGGTGCCGGATCGGCGAAACCGGCTCGGTCACGGCGGCCGACACCGGACACGGCGGCGGGCCGGGTGCCATCGTGCCACGCGGGACCCGCCCATGGGCCGGGGCCGCTCACTCGTTCGTACCTTCGTCCGGACCTTCATTGTGCGAGCGGCAGACGGCACACTGTGCGGATACCCGATCAAGCCGCGCGAACCGTGCGGTGGCGGGCCGAGCGGGGTGTGGTCGTCGAGATCGCGCCCCGGGCTGGGGGAGGCGCTGTGGGGCAGGTCACGGCAGGTAACGATTGGCTAATGGGACGTTGTCGTAGCGCCTCATGAAAACGGCCCCCTCACCAGCGAGGTTCCGCCGACGAGACGGCCGTGACATCCATCACTGACATCAGTCCCGGGCTTCCAACCCCGATCGGCCGGTGGCGAGACTCCGCAGAGTGGCTGGCTGACGGAGTAGTCCGTCCAGCTGATCGATCGCGGCGATCACGTCGGGGTCGAGAGACTCGGCGTAGATGTCGAGGCTGGTCGCGATCCGGCTGTGACGCAAGATCGCCTTAATGATCCTCGGGTGCACCTTCAGGTGGACCAGGAGCGTGCCGCAGGACTTACGGAAGCCCTTGGGGTTCTTCAAGCTGTACGTGATCAACAATGAGGACGCGTTCTTCGGGTACTACCCGATCCGTCCCAACAAGGTCGTCGCCCAGGGCGAGACGATCGAGATCTACGACCTGGTGGGCAAGGACACGACGCTCTTCCACCACTCGGTCAACGACGGCGAGTCGTCCAGTGGAGCGCAGCAGGTCCAGCAGGCCCGGATGTGGTTCGACAGCGTCTGGGAGACGATCGGAAGGGACTTCGACCTTGACGCACGCTGACCCGCTCACCGAGACCCTGGCCAACGCCCGAGTCATCCTCTTCGACTTCGACGGGCCCGTGTGTGGCGTGTTCGCCGGACTGCCGGCACCCGAGGTAGCAGGGGAACTGACCGCACTCCTCTCTGCCGAGAACGAAGCCGCGGGCACGAAGGCCACCCAGGGTACCGGCCCGTGGGGTGTAGCGGTGGGGAACTCCCATCCCGTCTGCCATCGACCCAGGCAGAGCCGAGCAGACACGGGTCCTGGCGTCCAGGTCGTTCGTACAGTGGCGCGCTCCACCTGGACGCCAGGACCCGCGCCTGCTCCACGGTGTGTGGGTCGACGGCAGACGGGATGGGAGTTGGGGTGAGTGGTGGATCGGTGCCGGCGTCGGACGAGCCGACGAACCTTGAGCGGCGCCCAGTGTCTCTCCTCAGGACACGGGCGGGTTGTCACGGTGATTGCGAATTCGTGGGCACTGTCAGGGCGGAGGGAGCCAGTACCCACAGCAAGGCTCGGCCGGTCAGTGGGGTCGTGGCGATCAGGGTCAGGTAGACCTCGATGACCGATCCCTTGCCGGTGAGGACGTCCAGGTCCCCGGAAAGACGCGACAGCAGGTAGATGACGGCGTCGACGATGAGCCAGGAGGCCAGGTTCGCGCCGATCCACCACGCCCAGCGACTCGTGACCTTGCGCAGCACCATTGCCTGGGAGAGGCCGAGCAGGGGACCCAGGGCCAGGCTCTGGCTGGCGGCCAGCAGGTAGGCCGTCGAGACATCGTCGCCGGACTCCTGGGCGGTGATCACCGCAGGCATGATGACGAGCAGCCAGGCCAGCAGCGCTGGGCCGACATTGGCGGTGATCCATACCTTGCGCGGGATGGGGACGCGCCGACGGACGACGAGCCATTGCAGCGCTCCAAGAGCGCCTCCGAACAGGATGGCCCCGAGAGTGGCGATCACCAGTGCCACGACCAGGTGGCGGCTGACCAGTTTCAGGTTGAGCGCGTCGCTGCCCACCAGCGCCAGTACGAAGCCGACAGTCAGAACGATGACGAACGCGATCGTGTTGTAACCGATCCACTGCCAGTACAGGCGAGCGTCCCAGCCACTCGGTGAGGCCGACTTGAGGCATGAGTCGGAAGCTGCCATCACTCACCCTTCCCGTGCCCTCGGTTCGGGAGGACGCCATGCTCCACGGTCCGCCCTCGGGCGAGGCGGCCATCCCGGTGACCGTCTGGTGCGCCTGCCACCCTGACCGCCGGAGCCCGGGGACGTTGAAGCCACGAGCAGACGCGGCAACGCGATCACCGCATCGGAGCATCGGGGCGGAACCGTGGACAAGACTTCACGCAAGGGCCGGCGACAGACATTCCGCGCCGTGCTGCGTTCGCTGCTGACGGCGGGAATCCTCGTCGCCGCCTACTACGTGCTTCCTCTGGATTCGGCCTTCACCACCGGCAGTGTCGTCGCGCTCGTCGGCGGTATGGCGGCGGTGGCATTGCTCCTGGCGTGGCAGATCCGAAAGATCACGCCGGCCCCCCGTCCCGAGCTGCGGGCAGCGGAGGCCCTGGGGACGACCCTCCCGCTCTACCTGCTGCTGTTCGCGACGGCCTACTACTTGATGGAGCGCAGCGTCGCAGACAGCTTCAGCGAGGCACTGTCGCGGAGCGACGCGCAGTCGAACGGGGCAGGGTGCAGTCGGGCCGTTCGGGGATGGGAAGCCAGAGCGATGGGGCGTGACCGTCGGCCGAGGGTCTTGCTATCCCTCGGACTCGATCTCTGCCTCCGCGACCGCGATGGCGATGCCGAGAGCCGCGGCGATGTTGCCGGCCGCCGTCATGACGCGGGCCGTGCCCACGATGGGGGCGATGGCGACCAGGACGTCCTGGAGCCGCTCAGCGGTCACGTCCGCCTCCATGGCAGGGCCGATGTGAGCCGCGTAGGAGATGGGGGGAGCGTCCGAGGCCGCGAGCGCGGCGATACGGGTGAGGATGAGCATGTCTGGCGGCAGGCTGCACCGTTCGATCGAGTCGACGGTCATGGCGGCCAGAGTGTCCAGGACGGGGGTTTCGGATGCTACGGACATGCGGAATCGCCTCCTGAGGCGACGGCGACATCGAGATCGGGGCGGGGGAGGCCGGAGCGGAGAGGCATACACGGGCACCGCGCTCCCTCCTCCCACCGTAGGAGCATTCCGAGTGGGGCGCCCGGGGAGCCACGGGGCCAGGGGAGTGCTCGGAGATGCCTCGGTGCCGTGGTTCTCCACTGACCGATGTGGCCGCTCTCGACCGTAGGCCGAAGCCAGTGGCGCGGGGTACGGTTCTGGGCGACCACGGGGGCCACGGGGGTGACATCCATGACTGACATCAACACCCACGGACACGGACGGTCATCAGCAGCCGCTCCGGGACGATGCCGCAGGTCAGTGAGGTATCTCACCAGCCGCCTTACGACTGATACGGAAATGGGATGATGTCGATATGAAGGGACGCGTTCTTGTCGTCGACGACGACACCGCACTGGCCGAGATGCTCGGCATCGTGCTGCGGGGTGAAGGGTTCGAGCCGTCGTTCGTCGCGGACGGTGACAAGGCGCTTGCCGCATTCAGGGAGGCCAAGCCTGACCTGGTGCTGCTCGACCTGATGCTGCCCGGAAGGGACGGCATCGAGGTGTGCCGCCTGATCAGGGCCGAGTCGGGTGTGCCGATCGTCATGCTCACGGCCAAGAGCGACACGGTGGACGTGGTGGTGGGCCTCGAGTCCGGCGCCGACGACTACATCGTGAAGCCGTTCAAGCCGAAGGAGCTCGTCGCCCGTATCCGGGCACGGCTGCGGAGGTCCGAGGAGCCGGCGCCGGAGCAGCTGACCATCGGCGACCTGGTCATCGACGTGGCCGGGCACTCGGTGAAGCGGGACGGGCAGTCCATCGCCCTGACCCCGCTCGAGTTCGACCTGCTCGTCGCGCTGGCGCGCAAGCCGTGGCAGGTGTTCACCCGTGAGGTCCTGCTGGAGCAGGTCTGGGGTTACCGGCACGCGGCCGACACGCGGCTGGTGAACGTGCACGTCCAGCGGCTGCGCTCGAAGGTCGAGAAGGACCCCGAGCGCCCCGAGATCGTGGTGACCGTCCGTGGCGTCGGTTACAAGGCGGGACCGAGCTGACATGAGTACAGGCAGTACTGCTCCGAAGCCCGGGGACCCGGGAGTCCGTACGGGGCGGACTGCCGGACCGGGGCGGGGGGGCTCGCGTTCCGGCCGTCTGCCGCGCGGCGGACGTTTCCTCCAGGACGGGACGCCGGGTGGCACCGTCTTCCGGCTCTTCGCACGCTGGGTGCGCCGCCCGCTGCTGCCGGCCGTGCGCCTGTGGCGGCGGAACATCCAGCTGCGGGTCGTCGCCGGCACCCTGCTGATGTCTCTCGGCGTGGTGCTGCTGCTCGGCATCGTCGTGATCGGCCAGGTCCGCAACGGCCTGTTCGACGCCAAGGAGAAGGCAGCCCAGAGCCAGGCCGCCGGCGGGTTCTCCGCCGCCCAGGACCGGGCGGCGACCACTCCCTCGGCGCCCGGCCAGCAGGACGGCGGACGCGCCGGCGCGTCCGTGAACTGGCGCTCCACCCTGGTCGAGCAGCTCGCCAGCGGTGGCCAGAGCGCCTTCAACGTGGTCGCCCTGTCCCTCGACACCGGCGACGCGGCGAGCCGCGGTGCCCGTGCCTCCGGAGAGGTCGACCCCACCACGAGCATCCCCGCCGAACTGCGGCACTCGGTGGCCCAGGGCACGGACACCTTCCAGCAGTCCACCCGGATCCACTACACGAGCGGCAAGGCGTCCGAGCGGGGGCTCGTGATCGGCAAGCGGCTGAACGACGCCGAGGGCGATCCGTACGAGCTGTACTACCTGTTCCCGCTGACACAGGAGGAGGACTCCCTCACCCTGGTCAAGGGCACGCTCGCGACCGCCGGGCTGTTCGTCGTCGTCCTGCTCGGGGCCATCGCCTGGTTCATGGTGCGCCAGGTCGTCACGCCCGTCCGGATGGCCGCCGGGATCGCCGAGCGGCTCTCCGCCGGCCGGCTCCAGGAGCGGATGAAGGTCACCGGCGAGGACGACATCGCGCGGCTCGGCGAGGCGTTCAACAAGATGGCGCAGAGCCTCCAGCTGAAGATCCAGCAGCTGGAGGAGCTGTCGCGGATGCAGCGGCGGTTCGTGTCGGACGTGTCGCACGAGCTGCGTACCCCGCTGACCACGGTCCGGATGGCCGCCGACGTCATCCACGAGGCCCGGGTCGACTTCGACCCGGTGACCGCGCGCTCCGCCGAGCTCCTCGGCGACCAGCTCGACCGCTTCGAGTCGCTGCTCTCCGACCTCCTGGAGATCAGCCGCTTCGACGCGGGAGCGGCGGCCCTGGAGGCCGAGCCGATAGACCTGCGCCAGGTCGTGCGCCGGGTCATCGGCGGTGCCGAGCCCCTCGCCGAGCGCAAGGGCACCCGGATCGTGGTCGTCGGCGACAAGCAGCCCGTG
This sequence comes from Streptomyces sp. NPDC059534, assembly GCF_042743475.1. Taxonomy (NCBI): domain Bacteria; kingdom Bacillati; phylum Actinomycetota; class Actinomycetes; order Kitasatosporales; family Streptomycetaceae; genus Streptomyces; species Streptomyces sp. NPDC059534. The sequence continues at coordinate 36,330 of NZ_JBHWAQ010000048.1, read as the reverse complement.
GTGGCCGAGGCGGACGCCCGCCGGGTCGAGCGGGTGCTGCGCAACCTCGTGGTCAACGCCGTCGAGCACGGCGAGGGCCGGGACGTGGTGGTGAAGCTGGCCTCCGCGGGCGGAGCCGTCGCCGTCGCCGTCCGCGACTACGGCGTCGGCCTCAAGCCGGGCGAGGCGACCCGGGTCTTCAACCGTTTCTGGCGCGCCGACCCGGCCCGGGCGCGTACGACCGGCGGTACGGGTCTCGGCCTGTCGATCGCCGTCGAGGACGCCCGGCTGCACGGCGGCTGGCTCCAGGCATGGGGCGAGCCCGGCGGCGGTTCGCAGTTCCGGCTCACCCTGCCGAGGACCGCGGACGAGCCGCTGCGGGGTTCCCCGATCCCGCTGGAGCCCGAGGACTCGCGGCGCAACCGCGAACAGGCGGCCGCCGGACGCGCCCAGGAGGGCGCGCGCCGGGTCGCGGTGCCGGCCCAGCCCGCAGGGGAGCGGCCTCCGCTCCCCGGACCGCCGAGGCTGCCCGCGCCGTCGCGGGCGACCGTCGACCCGACGGCTCTGCCCGGCAGTGGCGCCCGGGTGGTGGCGCGCGCGGCGACGGAGACCGATGGTGGCGGGGCGGGTCCGGCGGGGGCCGACGTGAACGGGAACGCGGAGCGGGAGGACGGGACACGTGGGCGCTGACTCCCGAGTGGAGCACGCGGGGCGGGGACGGGGTACGCGGGCGGCGGTGCTGGCCGCGTGCGGCGGTCTGCTGATGACCGCCTGCGCGACGATGCCCGACAGCGGCGACGTACAGGCGGTGAAGGGGGCCAACGCGGGTGACTCGCAGGTACGGGTCTACGCCGTCGCACCCCGTGACAACGCGGAGCCGGACGAGATCGTCGACGGCTTCCTGGAGGCCATGACCAGTGACGACCCCGGGTTCGCCACTGCCCGCAAGTACCTGACGAGCGCGGCCGCGCGGAGCTGGAAGCCGGAGCAGAGCATCACCGTGCTCACCACCGCGCCCGACCGCGAGCAGGCCGACCGCAACGCCGACCCCGACAACCAGGGCCGCGCCTACCCGCTCTCCGGCCGCAAGATCGCGACCGTGGACGCCCGGCACGCGTACCAGCCGATCAGCCCCGCCGACTATGTGCAGGCGATCCATGTCGTGCAGCAGCCCGCGGCGAACGGCAAGGGCAAGGAGTGGCGCATCGACAGCCTGCCGCCCGGCCTGGTGCTCGGCGAGGCCGACTTCCTGCGCAACTACCGTTCGGTCAACAAGTACTACTTCGCCTCCGGGGAGGACTGGGTCGTCGCCGACCCGGTCTACATCCGGCAGCGGCAGGACCCGGTCACCCGGATGGATCCGGTGACGCAGACGGTGAAGGCGCTGCTCGAAGGCCCGACGAACTGGCTGAAGCCGGCCGTCGACTCCTCCTTCCTCTCGGGTACGGAGCTGAGGGAGGGCGTCACCACGCTCACGCCGGACGACCAGTCCACGCTGCGGGTGCCGCTCAACGCCAAGGCGGACCGGGCGGGCGGCGACGCGTGCCGGCGGATGGCGGCGCAGCTGCTGTTCACGCTGGGGGACCTGACGTCGGTACGGGTCGAGCAGGTGGAGCTCCTGGGGTCCGGTGACCGGTCGCTGTGCCGGCTGGGCAAGGGGCAGGCGGCCGAGTTCGCCGCGGTCCGGGACACGGGCCGGGAGGAGAACCCGTACTTCGTCGACGAGCACGGCAAGCTGATGGCGCTGATGGCCGGGGCCAAGGAGGCCGTCGCGCCGGTCGAGGTGCCGGGGCCGCTCGGCAAGGGCACCGTGCAGCTCGGGTCCGTCGCCGTCGACCGGGGTGAGACCCGGGCCGCCGGGGTCGGCTCGGGCGGCCGTGAGCTGTACGTCTCCTCGATCACCACCGAGCAGGAAGCGGCTCCCGCGATCCTGCGGAGCAAGGCCGCCCGGCCCCAGGACCGGCTGTCCGCGCCCAGCTGGGACGGCCGGGGCGATCTGTGGGTCGCCGACCGCGACCCCGCCGGACCGAAACTGTGGATGGTGCCGGACGGTACCGGCACGCCCGTCGAGGTCCGTACCCCCTGGCTGGACGACGGCGCCCGGATCGAGTCCCTGCGGGTCTCCGCGGACGGCGTCCGGATCGCGCTGGTGGTCACCCGGGGCGAGCGCACGACCCTGCAGATCGGCCGGGTCCAGCGGCAGACGTCGGGTGACGAACCGGTCGTCTCGGTCCTTGACCTGCAGCCCGCCGCGCCCCGGATGGAGTCGGTCACGGCCGTCTCCTGGGCCGGGCCGAGCCGGCTCGTCGTGGTCGGCAAGGAGGCGGGCGGCGTCCAGCAGATCCGCTACCTCCAGACCGACGGTTCGACGTCGGCGACCTCGGTGCTGCCCGGGCTGAACGGGGTGACCTCGGTCGCCGCGCCGCACACGGACAAGGCGTTCGTCGTCGCCGACTCCGGGAACGACGGCATCGTCCGGCTGGTGCCGGGCTCGAACTGGCAGCCGGTCGTCAAGGTGGGGGCCTCGCCCGTCTATCCGGGCTAGGGGAGCGTCGTCGGGGATCCGTTCTCCCGGCACCCCGCCGCCCCCGCACCTGACGTACTTCGCCGGGTCGCGGGGGTTTTCCACAGGGGTGGCAGGGGGCGCCGGGAAGGCGCACAGTGGAGCCATGCGGGGGTGGTGGCGGGAGGTCGCCGGGCTGGTGCTGCCGGTCGCCTGCGGAGGCTGCGGCAGGCCGCGGACGGAGTTGTGCCCGTCGTGCGCGGCCGCGCTGACCGGGACGGGGCCGAGCAGGGTGCGGCCGACGCCCGAGCCGCCCGGGCTGCCCGTGGTCCATGCCGTCGCGCCGTACGCCGACGCCGTCCGGGAACTGCTGCTCGCCCACAAGGAGCGGGGGGCACTCACGCTCGCCCGGCCCCTGGGCGGAGCCCTGGCCGCCGCCGTGGAGGCCGCCGCGGGGCCCTCCGAGGGCCCGGCGGCCGCGCCGCTACTCCTGGTGCCGGTGCCGTCCTCGCGACGTTCCGTGCGGGCGCGTGGGCACGATCCGACGCGGCGGATCGCTCTGGCGGCGGCGTCGCGGCTGCGGAGGGCGGGGCGGGCGGCGCGGGTCGTGCCCGTGCTGCGCCAGCGGCGGTACGTGGCCGACCAGGCGGGCCTCGGCGCGTCCGGGCGGCTCGCCAACCTCGCGGGGGCCCTGGAGGTCGTGCCGGGCGGAGCGCGGCTCCTCGCGGCCGGAAAGGCGGTGCTCGTGGACGACCTGATGACGACCGGAGCCTCGCTCGCGGAAGCGGCGCGGGCCCTCGGAGCCGTACACCGTCCGTTCATTCCCGGAATACCGAACGGCTTACCGGCCGGTTTCGCGCAGCATGGATTCGAACAGCGGGTGGCGGCTGTGATCGCATCCTCTCCCGTCTCGTTCGAAATAAACAGGAACTCGCCAGGAACTTGGATCGTTGCAGGTGGTGAGCGGTGAAAGCACCCGAACGGAGGTATGTCGCGGTAGCGGGTGCCGACACCCGTCCGAAGGGGCTATGTTCGGTTGTGAGGGATGGCGAATGCCATCGCCTCACCGAATACATGGTTGCGCCTACAGGACAGGAGTTCAGGGCGAATTAACCTCTTGTCGATGGGGTGGGGATCTTGTCGACTGGGGAGGAGGAGGTGAAAGTCGCCAAGTCCGAGCTCCGGTAATCCAGCCGGAGTCTGGTGCAAAGGGAGATGCCCGGCGGCCAAGGCGCCGATCCGGGTGATCCGGGAACGGAGTTCTGCGTGGACATCGTCGTCAAGGGCCGCAAGACCGAGGTGCCCGAGCGGTTCCGCAAGCACGTGGCCGAGAAGCTGAAGCTGGAGAAGATCCAGAAGCTCGACGGCAAGGTGATCAGCCTCGACGTCGAGGTGTCCAAGGAGCACAACCCGCGGCAGGCCGACAGGTCCGACCGCGTGGAGATCACCCTCCACTCCCGAGGCCCGGTGATCCGGGCGGAAGCGGCGGCAGGCGACCCGTACGCAGCGCTCGACCTCGCGAGCGACAAGCTCGAGGCACGACTGCGCAAGCAGCACGACAAGCGGTACACCCGCCGCGGCAACGGCAGGCTGTCGGCAGCGGAGGTCGGGGACGTGGTGCCCGGCGCCGCCCAGCTCAACGGGGACGGCCAACTGGCCGCCGACGAGCCCGACAAGGTGCCCACCACGATGATGGGCTCGATCGAAGTCCAGGGCGAGGGCCCGCTGGTGGTCCGCGAGAAGACCCACCGGGCCGCCCCCATGACGCTCGACCAGGCGCTCTACGAGATGGAGCTGGTCGGCCACGACTTCTATCTCTTCGTCGACTCCGACAACAAGCAGCCGAGCGTCGTCTACCGGCGACACGCTTACGACTACGGCGTCATCCACCTGGAGAGCGACCCGCTCGCCGAGGGCGGCGGCGCCGGTGGTGCACTCGGCGGCTGACCGGCCGCCACCCCTCATCTCAGATGTCTCCCACGGTGCCCCTGGAGCGCACGGCGTGCCCCCCAGGGGCACCCCCGTGTGCCCGCGGAGCACCCCATCGCCGCCGGGGCATGAAATCATGGCGTGCACGCCAACCTGTGCTCTGCGAGCAGCGGTTGGAGGACCGGAAACGAATTCAGGCCACGGCCTTCAGGGGGAGGAACGATGGCGGACAGCTTCGGGCCGGTGCTCAGCGGGCGCGAGCACGGCGGTGCGGTCCCGGAGGGATCGGATTCGGACAGCGGTGCGTTCCGCAGGGAGCCGATCCGCGTCCTCGTCGTGGACGACCATGCCCTCTTCCGCCGCGGCCTCGAGATCGTCCTCGCCCAGGAGGAGGACATCCAGGTCGTCGGAGAGGCCGGTGACGGCGCCGAGGCCGTCGACAAGGCGGCCGATCTGCTGCCCGACATCGTCCTGATGGACGTACGGATGCCCCGGCGCGGCGGCATCGAGGCGTGCACCTCCATCAAGGAGGTGGCCCCCAGCGCGAAGATCATCATGCTGACGATCAGCGACGAGGAGGCCGACCTCTACGACGCGATCAAGGCCGGGGCCACCGGCTACCTCCTCAAGGAGATCTCCACCGACGAGGTCGCGACGGCGATCCGGGCGGTCGCGGACGGCCAGTCCCAGATCAGCCCGTCGATGGCGTCGAAACTCCTCACCGAGTTCAAGTCGATGATCCAGCGCACCGACGAGCGTCGGCTGGTGCCCGCGCCCCGGCTCACCGACCGCGAGCTGGAGGTCCTCAAGCTCGTCGCGACCGGGATGAACAACCGGGACATCGCCAAGGAACTGTTCATCTCGGAGAACACCGTGAAGAACCACGTCCGCAACATCCTGGAGAAGCTCCAGCTGCACTCCCGGATGGAGGCCGTGGTCTACGCGATGCGGGAGAAGATCCTGGAGATCCGCTAGCCCAGCGCGGACACCAGGGCCGCCGCCAGGTCGGGGCGCTCGACGCGCTCCACCCGCACGGCGTCGCAGCCGACCCACTCGGCCGCCTCGCGCAGGGCCTGGGCCACGGCGGGCACGGCCTTGGGGCCGTCGAGGGTGACCTGCCGGGCGACGAGCGTCCGGCCCTCCCGCGCCGGGTCGACCCGGCCGACGAGCCGGCCCCCGGCCAGGACCGGCATCGCGAAGTAGCCGTGCACCCGCTTCTGCTTGGGCACGTACGCCTCCAGGCGGTGCGTGAAGCCGAAGATCCGCTCCGTCCGGGGCCGCTCCCAGATCAGCGAGTCGAACGGCGAGAGCAGCGTCGTGCGGTGCCGGCCCCGCGGCTCCGCCGCCAGCGCCGCCGGGTCGGCCCAGGCGGGCTTCCCCCAGCCCGCCACCGTCACCGGCACGAGCCCCGACGCCTCCACCGCCGCGTCGAACTGCTCGGCCTTGAGCCGGTGGTAGTCGGCGATGTCCGCGCGCGTGCCCACGCCGAGCGCCTCGCCCGCCTGCCGCACCAGGCGCCGCACGCACTCGGCGTCGTCCAGCTCGTCGTGCAGCAGGGTCTGCGGGATCGCCCGCTCGGCCAGGTCGTACACCCGCTTCCAGCCTCGTCGCTCCGTGACGACGACCTCGCCGTACATCAGCGCGCGCTCCACGGCGATCTTGGCGTCGGACCAGTCCCACCACTCGCCCTGGTTCTTCGCGCCGCCCAGCTCGGTCGCCGTCAGCGGTCCCTGGTCCCGCAGCTGGTCGATCACCTTGTCGTACGCCCCGGGCGACAGCTCGTGCCCCCAGTGCGGGCGGTCGCGGTAGGCGCGCCTGCGGAAGGCGAAGTGCGGCCACTCCTCGACGGGCAGCACGCAGGCGGCGTGCGACCAGTACTCGAAGGCGTGGGCCCCGGTCCAGTACGCGTCCTCGACCGTCGTCCGGCCGACGGCGCCCAGGCGCGCGTAAGGAATGAGCTCGTGCGAGCGGGCCAGCACGGAGATGGTGTCCAGCTGGACCTGGCCGAGCGACCGCAGGACCCCGCGCACCCCGGCCCTGCGGTCGGGCGCGCCCAGGAAGCCCTGGGCGCGCAGCGCGATCCTGCGGGCTTCGTCGGCGGACAGTTCGGCGGCGGGGCGCGGCGCAGTCGTCATGGACCGCACCCTAGGCCCCGGCACTGACACCCGGTCCAGGCCCGGGGCTCAGGCGGCACCGGTCGGCAGATCGCGGGCCGGGAGGTACGGGAGGGGGCTCGGCAGGCCGAAGTCGGAGGGGAGCAGGGCGCCGACCCAGCCGTCCCGGAGCGTGCCCTTGTTGGGCAGGCCCGCACGCTGCACGCCCTCGACCACGAAGCCGACCCGCTCGGCGACGGCCCGCGAGCCGGCGTTGCCGACCTCGGCCCGCCAGATCAGCCGGACGCAGCCGAGCCCGGTGAAGGCCCAGTGGGCCAGGGCGCGCACGGCCTCGGTCATGTAGCCCTGGCCGCGGGCCTCGGCGGCGAGCCAGTAGCCGACCTCCCAGGTGCCGGTGCCCCGGTCGTGCAGCGAGGCGGCGGCGAGCAGCGGGCCGCCGCCCAGCGGCTCCACGGCGAAGACGTACTCCCTGTCCTCCCGCCAGCCGTCCGGGACCAGCTGGTTCAGGAAGAACGCCGCGTCCTCGCGCCGGTACGGGTCGGGGACGGTCGTCCAGCGGCGGATGGCGGGGTCCTGACAGATGGCGTACACCGTCTCGGCGTCCTCGGGGACGAAGCTCCGCAGCCGCAGGCGGTCGGTGGTGAGGGTGATGGGGTCCATGCCGGGATTGTCGTGAGACCGCTGTCCGGAAGCGAACACTTTTCGGGTGGGGCGGCACCTTCCGCCCACCTCGTGCGTTCTCATTCCGGGCGGACGTACGGCTCCGGCACTGCGGGCCTCCCTCTGCACGGGCGGTCTCGCTTACGATGGCCGTTGCGGTGGGGACCACCTGCCGTGCCCGCGCTCGCGTCCATCACAAGACCCAGTGCCAGGCCCGACCGGCAAGGAGACCAGCCTCAGTGTCCGTCTTCAACAAGCTCATGCGTGCAGGCGAAGGCAAGATCCTGCGCAAACTGCACCGCATCGCGGACCAGGTCAACTCCATCGAAGAGGACTTCGTCAACCTCTCCGACGCCGACCTGCGGGCGCTCACCGAGGAGTACAGGCAGCGGTACGCCGACGGCGAGAGCCTCGACGACCTGATGCCCGAGGCGTTCGCGACGGTGCGCGAGGCCGCCAAGCGCGTCCTCGGCCAGCGCCACTACGACGTCCAGCTGATGGGCGGCGCCGCCCTCCACCTCGGCTATGTCGCCGAGATGAAGACCGGTGAGGGCAAGACCCTCGTCGGCACCCTCCCGGCCTACCTCAACGCGCTGTCCGGCAAGGGCGTGCACCTGATCACGGTGAACGACTACCTGGCCGAGCGCGACTCCGAGCTCATGGGCCGGGTGCACAAGTTCCTCGGCCTGTCCGTCGGCTGCATCCTCGCCAACATGACTCCGGCCCAGCGCCGTGAGCAGTACGGCTGCGACATCACGTACGGCACGAACAACGAGTTCGGCTTCGACTACCTGCGCGACAACATGGCGTGGTCCCAGGACGAGCTCGTCCAGCGCGGCCACAACTTCGCCTGTGTCGACGAGGTCGACTCCATCCTCGTCGACGAGGCCCGTACGCCGCTGATCATCTCCGGTCCGGCCGACCAGGCGACGAAGTGGTACGGCGACTTCGCCAAGCTCGTCACCCGCCTCTCCAAGGGCGAGCCCGGCAACCAGCTCAAGGGCATCGAGGAGACCGGCGACTACGAGGTCGACGAGAAGAAGCGCACCGTCGCCATCCACGAGGCCGGTGTCGCCAAGGTCGAGGACTGGCTCGGCATCGACAACCTCTACGAGTCGGTGAACACCCCGCTCGTGGGCTACTTGAACAACGCCATCAAGGCGAAGGAACTGTTCAAGAAGGACAAGGACTACGTCGTCATGGACGGCGAAGTCATGATCGTCGACGAGCACACCGGCCGTATCCTCGCCGGCCGCCGCTACAACGAGGGCATGCACCAGGCGATCGAGGCGAAGGAAGGGGTGGCGATCAAGGACGAGAACCAGACCCTCGCCACGATCACCCTGCAGAACTTCTTCCTCCTGTACTCGAAGCTCTCCGGCATGACCGGTACGGCCATGACCGAGGCCGCCGAGTTCCACCAGATCTACAAGCTGGGCGTCGTCCCGATCCCCACGAACAGGCCGATGATCCGCAAGGACCAGTCCGACCTGATCTACCGGACCGAGGTCGCCAAGTTCGCCGCCGTCGTCGACGACATCGCGGAGAAGCACGAGAAGGGTCAGCCGATCCTCGTCGGCACGACCTCCGTCGAGAAGTCCGAGTACCTCTCGCAGCAGCTCTCCAAGCGCGGTGTCCAGCACGAGGTCCTCAACGCCAAGCACCACGACCGCGAGGCCAGCATCGTCGCCCAGGCCGGCCGCCGCGGCGCCGTCACCGTCGCCACGAACATGGCCGGTCGCGGTACCGACATCAAGCTCGGCGGCAACCCGGACGACCTCGCCGAGGCCGAGCTGCGCCAGGCGGGTCTCGACCCGGTCGAGCACGTCGAGGAGTGGGCCGCGGCCCTCCCCGCCGCCCTGGAGCGCGCCGTGAAGGCCGTGAAGGCGGAGTTCGAGGAGGTCAAGGACCTCGGTGGGCTGTACGTGCTCGGCACCGAGCGCCACGAGTCCCGCCGTATCGACAACCAGCTGCGCGGTCGTTCCGGCCGTCAGGGCGACCCCGGCGAGTCCCGCTTCTACCTCTCGCTCGGCGACGACCTGATGCGTCTGTTCAAGGCGCAGATGGTCGAGCGCGTGATGGCCATGGCCAACGTGCCGGACGACGTGCCGATCGAGAACAAGATGGTCACCCGGGCGATCGCCTCCGCCCAGTCGCAGGTCGAGACCCAGAACTTCGAGACGCGCAAGAACGTCCTGAAGTACGACGACGTCCTCAACCGGCAGCGCCAGGTCATCTACGGCGAGCGCCGCCGCGTCCTGGAGGGCGAGGACCTGCACGAGCAGATCCAGCACTTCATGGACGACACGATCGACGACTACATCCGCCAGGAGACCGCCGAGGGCTTCGCGGAGGAGTGGGACCTCGACCGTCTGTGGAACGCCTTCCGGCAGCTCTACCCGGTGAAGGTCACCGTGGAGGAGCTGGAGGACGCGGCCGGGGACCGGGCGGGCATCACCGCCGAGTTCATCGCCGAGTCCATCAAGGACGACAGCCACGAGCAGTACGAGACGCGGGAGAAGCAGCTCGGCTCGGAGGTCATGCGTGAGCTGGAGCGGCGCGTGGTCCTGTCCGTCCTGGACCGCAAGTGGCGCGAGCACCTCTACGAGATGGACTACCTCCAGGAGGGCATCGGCCTGCGCGCCATGGCGCAGAAGGACCCGCTGGTCGAGTACCAGCGCGAGGGCTTCGACATGTTCACCGCCATGATGGAGGGCATCAAGGAGGAGTCCGTCGGCTACCTGTTCAACCTGGAGGTCCAGGTCGAGCAGCAGGTCGAGGAGGTCCCCGTGCAGGCGTCCGCTCCCTCGCTCGACAAGGGGGACGCCGTCCCGGCGGCCGCCGGGCGTCCGGAGATCCGCGCCAAGGGGCTCGACACCCCGCAGCGGCCGGACCGGCTGCACTTCTCCGCGCCGACCGTCGACGGTGACGGCGGTGTCGTCGAGGGCGACTTCGCCTCCGACGACGCGGACGGCGGCGACGGGATGACCCGCGCCGAGCGGCGCAAGGCGCAGAAGAACGCGGGCGGCGGGCGTCGCCGCAAGAAGTGAGGTGCCGCCGCCGACGGCTCTGACGAGGAGTCGCCGAGGCGGTGAGCGGTGCGAGGGGTCGGTTGCCCGGTGGGCGGCCGGCCCCTTCGTCATGCGGGGCGGGCGGTGCGCCTCATGTCCGGCGGGCGCCCGCGGCGAGCGGCATGCGGGGCGGTCGGTGCGCCTCACGCCCGGTGGACGCCCGCGGCGAGGCCGTCGAGCTCCACGGCGGCGCAGCGCCAGCGCTGGTCGGCGCCGCGCTCCAGGCGGAACGCCATCGCCCGGACGCGGGGGCCGGTGGCGATCGTCGCGAATGCCTCCACGGCCGTCCGGCCGTCGTGCACCTGCGCCGAGCAGCGGCGCAGGACGGGCCGGGGGCCGAGCGACCGCAGGGGCGTCAGCGGGGCGAGCAGGACGAGCTGCTCGTACGCCTCGCCGACGGTGTGGCCGAGCATCCAGTGGACGGGGCGCTCCCCGCTGAGGACGGCGAGGAGGCGCTCGGCGAAGACGGTGTGCGGGGGCAGCGCGCGGGGCGGCGCGGGAGTGCGGGGGTGTGTGCCCGCGTGCCCGCGGGGGCGGGTGCCCGCCGGTCCTCCGGGGGCGGTGCGGGGGCGAGGGGTGCGCGGGCGGGTGGTCGCCGTGGCGGCGTGCGGCTGCCGCGTCTGCCCCGGCACGTGCGGCTGCGGCTGGCTGGTGAGCGTGGTGGTCATGGCGGTCCCCTTGTCGTTCCGTAACCGAGCGATACCGAGCGGTAACTTTCCGTTGGGGATCTTGTACGGGTGGGCTCCGAGGGCCCGCAAGGACTCCGGCTCGCGGCAGCCGCCCGAAAACGGAATCACCTATCCGGGTGACGCCCCGGAAAATCGGCTCTCCAGGTGCCCGGAAACGGCCTCCCGCGGCGGACGGAGGTGGACGGCGGCGGACGTCGGCCGGGAACCCCGAAGGGGGACTCCGCACGTATCCTGAGGGCCTCTCCGTCTACGAAAGCGGCCAGCCATGCGCGTGTACGTCCCCCTGACCCTCCCCGGTCTCGCACAGGCGCACAAGGCGGGCGAGCTGGGCCCCGGCCCGCTGACCGCCTACGCCGTCACCCCCGCGCTGCGCGAGTGGTACGTCTCCGACGACATCGAGGAACTGGAGTACGCGGCGCTCAACCGGGCCGCGGCCGCCTCCCTGCGACTCCTCGCCGGCGAGCCCGGGGCGCCCCGGCGCCGGATCGTCGTCGCCGTCGACGTCGCCGACAAGGACGCGGCCGCCGACCCCGACGGCGGGCTGCACGCCGACTCCATCGGCGAGGTCCGGATCGCCGGCCCCGTCCCGCTGTCCAAGGCGGCGGCGGTGCACGCCGACGCGGACGACGCCGAGGCGGACGTCACCGCGGCGGCGGGCGCGCTGGGAGCGGCGGACCAGGGCGACGACGACGCCCGGTTCGTCGTGGACGGCGCCGAGGACCACGAGCTGCTCTGGTTCGGCGTGCAGGAGATTCCCGGGCTGCTGGGCTGACGCCCTTCCGCGCCCCGGAGGCTCTTCGCCGTCCGAGGCGGCGGGTACCGTCTCCCCATGGGGAAGCACGGGAAGCATCTGGTCTGGGACTGGAACGGCACACTGCTCGACGACACCGGCGCGGTGATCGGCGCCACGAACGCCGCCTTCGCGGAGCTCGGGCTCGCATCGATCACCCTGGAGCAGTACCGGGAGCTGTACACGGTGCCGGTGCCGAAGTTCTACGAGCGGCTCATGGGGCGGCTGCCCACCGACGCGGAGTGGACCGTCATGGACGGCGCCTTCCACCGGCACTACTGGCAGCGGGCCGAGGGCTGCGGGCTGACGGTCGGCGCCGCGGAGCTGCTCGCCGCGCGGCAGGAGTCCGGGTTCACGCAGTCGCTGCTGTCGCTCGCGCCGCACGCCGAGCTGATACCGCTCGTACGGAGGCACGGGATCGCCGAGCGGTTCGTCCGCATGGACGGGCGCGCCGACGCGACGACGGACGGGAAGTCCGGGCACATGGTGCGGCACCTGGCCGCGCTGCGCGTGCCGGCCGAGCAGGTGGTCGTCATCGGCGACGCGGCGGACGACGCGGTGGCCGCGGCGCACGTGGGGGCGAGGGCGGTGCTGTACACCGGGGGGTCGCACAGCCGGGCTTCCCTGGAGCGGGTCGGGGTGCCCGTGGTGGACTCGCTGGAGGAGGCGGTCGCCGTCGCGGAGGAGCTGGCGTAGCCGTTCGCCGGCGCCCCCTGCGGGGCGGCGCGGCCCGGGCCATGCCTGTCCGGTCGCGGGTCGGCCGAGCGGGCCGCGTGCGCCCCGATGGCCACCCACCGGCCCGGGTGCGGACCGGCGGGCGGCCGGGGCGGGTACGAACGCCGACGACCACCCGACGGGCCCGGGGTGTCAGCCCTTGGAACGCAGGACCTTGAGGAATTCGCGCATCCAGCTCGGGTGGTCGGGCCAGGCACGGGAGGAGACGAGGAGGCCGTCGACGACGGCCGCGGAGTCCTGGAAGGTGGCGCCCGCCGCCTGCATGTCGAGCTCCAGGGCGGGGTAGGCGGTGACGCGGCGGCCCTCCAGGCTGCCCACGGCGGCCGTCAGGAGCGGGCCGTGGCAGATCTGCGCGACCGGCTTGTCGGCGTCGAAGAACGCCTTGAGGATCTTGCGGAGCTCGGGGTCGTTGCGCAGGTACTCCGGAGCGCGGCCGCCCGGGATCACCACCGCCAGGTACGCGCCCGGGTCGACCTCCGAGAAGGCCAGGTCGGCGGGCCAGGTGTAGCCCGGCTTCTCGGTGTACGTGTCGAATCCGGGCTCGAAGTCGTGGACCACGAACCGCAGCGTCTTACGGGCCGGGGCGGCGATGTCGACCTCGTAGCCCTCCTCCAGAAGCCGCTGGTAGGGGTACATCACCTCCAGGGATTCCGCCGCGTCCCCGGTCACGATCAGGATCTTCGCCATGGCTCTCCCAGGTCACAGATGGTCGGTCTGTCGTGCTGTGCCCCATGCTCGCGTACACGCTGCCCCCGACGGGCCGGTTTGCCAAGAGGACACGTGTCGCTGTCCATAACGTCAAACTTCGCCCGCTCTTTTGTACGCATACGGCTCATGACGGTTCGGGGTGCGGGGGCGATAGGCTTTTGCCGTGATCAGCGCGATACGCCGTGGGGGCAGCGAAGCCCCCGGCTGCCGCCCGGTCCGCGACAGCGGCCGGGCCGACGGTGCGTTCGCCGATCCTTCCCGCCCGGGCGCGCCGCGCTCCGTGGCCGATAACGACCCGGGCATCTCTCATCCGGGCATAACGTCGTCTCCGACCGGAACCACCGCGTCGTGGCGTTGTGCCCTTTCTTCCACCGACGTCACGCAACGGCGCGCGACAGGAGCCAGAGGACATGCAGACCAAGCTGGACGAAGCAAAGGCCGAGCTGCTCGAAAGGGCCGCTCGGGTAGCTGAGCACAGCCCGGTCGGGGGGCGACTTCCGACGGGCCCGGAGGGTGCGGGGAAGCGCCCCGACCGGGACACGGTGCTCGACTACCTCCAGCGCTACTACCTGCACACCGCGCCCGAGGACCTCGGCGACCGGGACCCGGTCGACGTGTTCGGCGCCGCGCTCTCCCACTACCGGCTCGCGGAGAACCGCCCCCAGGGCACCGCGAACGTGCGCGTCCACACCCCGACGGTCGAGGAGAACGGCTGGACGAGCAGCCACTCCGTCGTCGAGGTCGTCACCGACGACATGCCCTTCCTCGTCGACTCGGTGACCAACGAGCTCTCCCGCCAGGGCCGCGGCATCCACGTCGTGATCCACCCGCAGGTCCTCGTCCGCCGTGACGTCACCGGCAAGCTCATCGAGGTCCTGTCGGCCCAGTTCGACGGCGAGCTGCCGCACGACGCGCTCACCGAGTCGTGGATCCACGTCGAGATCGACCGCGAGACCGACCGCGCCGACCTCAAGCAGATCACCTCCGACCTGCTGCGCGTCCTGTCCGACGTCCGCGAGACGGTCGAGGACTGGGACAAGATGCGCGACGCCGCGCTGCGCATCGCGGACGGGCTCCCCGCCGAGCCCACCGCCTCCGACCTGCGGCCGACCGAGGTGGAGGAGGCCCGCGAGCTGCTGCGCTGGCTCGCCGACGACCACTTCACCTTCCTCGGCTACCGCGAGTACGAGCTGGTCAACGGGGACGCCCTGACCGCAGTCCCCGGCACCGGTCTCGGCATCCTCCGCTCCGACCCGAAGCACGCCGACGCCGACCAGGGCCACCACGCCCACCCCGTCTCGCCCTCCTTCAGCCGGCTGCCCGCCGACGCCCGCGCCAAGGCGCGCGAGCACAAGCTGCTGATCCTGACGAAGGCCAACAGCCGGGCGACCGTGCACCGCCCCTCGTACCTCGACTACGTCGGCGTGAAGAAGTTCGACGCCGACGGCAACGTCGTCGGCGAGCGGCGCTTCCTCGGACTGTTCTCGTCCGCCGCGTACACCGAGTCCGTCCGCCGGGTCCCGGTCGTCAAGCGCAAGGTCCAGGAGGTCCTCGCGGGCGCCGGCTTCTCGCCGAACAGCCACGACGGCCGCGACCTGCTCCAGATCCTGGAGACCTACCCGCGCGACGAGCTGTTCCAGACCCCGGTCGACCAGCTCCGGTCCATCGTCACCAGCGTCCTGTACCTCCAGGAACGCCGCCGGCTGCGGCTCTACCTGCGCCAGGACGAGTACGGCCGTTACTACTCGGCCCTCGTCTACCTGCCGCGCGACCGCTACACGACCCGCGTCCGGCTGCGGATCATCGACATCCTGAAGGAGGAGCTCGACGGCACCAGCGTCGACTTCACCGCCTGGAACACCGAGTCGATCCTCTCCCGCCTCCACTTCGTCGTCCGCGTGAAGCCCGGCACCGAACTCGCCAAGCTCACCGACGCCGACGTCGACCGCATCGAGACCCGGCTCGTCGAGGCCGCCCGCTCCTGGTCCGACGGCTTCGGCGAGGCCCTCAACGCCGAGTTCGGCGAGGAGCGCGCCGCCGAGCTGCTCCGCCGCTACGGCAACGCCTTCTCCGAGGGCTACAAGGCCGACCACTCGCCGCGCGCCGCCGTCGCCGACCTGGTCCGCATGGAGGCCGTCGCCGCCAGCGGCAAGGACTTCGCGCTCTCCCTCTACGAGCCGGTCGCCGCCGGCCCCGGCGAGCGCCGCTTCAAGATCTACAAGACGGGCGACCAGATCTCCCTCTCCGCCGTCCTGCCGGTGCTCAACCGGCTCGGCGTCGAGGTCACCGACGAGCGCCCGTACGAGCTGCGCTGCGCCGACACCACGCACGCCTGGATCTACGACTTCGGTCTGCGGATGCCCGCCCCGACGGGCAACGGCGGCGACTACGTCGGCGGCGACGCCCGCGAGCGCTTCCAGGAGGCGTTCGCCGCCACCTGGACCGGCGAGGCCGAGAACGACAACTTCAACTCCCTCGTCCTCTCCGCCGGGCTCACCTGGCGCGAGGCGATGGTGCTGCGCGCCTACGCCAAGTACCTGCGCCAGGCAGGTGCGACGTTCAGCCAGGACTACATGGAGGACACCCTCCGCAACAACGTCCACACCACCCGGCTGCTCGTCTCCCTCTTCGAGGCCCGGATGGCCCCGGAGCGCCAGCGCGCCGGCACCGAGCTGACCGACGGCATCCTGGAGGAGCTGGACGGCGCCCTCGACCAGGTCGCGAGCCTGGACGAGGACCGGATCCTGCGCTCCTTCCTCACCGTCATCAAGGCCACGCTGCGGACCAACTTCTTCCAGAAGTCGGTCGACGGCACCCCGCACGCCTATGTGTCGATGAAGTTCGACCCGCAGGCCATCCCCGACCTGCCCGCCCCGCGCCCCGCCTTCGAGATCTGGGTGTACTCGCCCCGCGTCGAGGGCGTCCACCTGCGCTTCGGCAAGGTCGCCCGAGGCGGCCTGCGCTGGTCCGACCGCCGCGAGGACTTCCGTACGGAGATCCTCGGCCTGGTCAAGGCGCAGATGGTGAAGAACACCGTCATCGTGCCGGTCGGCGCCAAGGGCGGCTTCGTCGCCAAGCAGCTCCCGGACCCGTCCGTGGACCGGGACGCCTGGCTGGCCGAGGGCATCGCCTCGTACAAGACCTTCATCTCGGCGCTGCTCGACATCACCGACAACCTGGTCGCGGGCGAGGTCGTGCCGCCGGCCGACGTGGTCCGTCACGACGAGGACGACACCTACCTGGTCGTCGCCGCCGACAAGGGCACCGCGACCTTCTCCGACATCGCCAACGGGGTCGCCGAGGACTACGGCTTCTGGCTCGGCGACGCCTTCGCCTCCGGCGGCTCGGCCGGCTACGACCACAAGGGCATGGGCATCACCGCCCGCGGTGCCTGGGAGTCCGTCAAGCGCCACTTCCGCGAGCTGGGCCACGACACCCAGACCGAGGACTTCACGGTCGTCGGCGTCGGCGACATGTCCGGCGACGTCTTCGGCAACGGCATGCTGCTGAGCGAGCACATCAGGCTCGTCGCCGCCTTCGACCACCGGCACATCTTCATCGACCCGAACCCGGAAGCGGCCGCCTCCTACGCCGAGCGCCGCCGCCTCTTCGAGCTGCCCCGCTCGTCCTGGGCCGACTACGACCTGTCGCTGCTCTCCGCGGGCGGCGGCATCCACCCCCGCAGCGCCAAGTCGATCCCGGTCAACGCGCAGGTCAGGGCCGCCCTCGGCATCGAGGACGGGGTCACCAAGATGACCCCGGCCGAGCTGATGAAGGCCGTCCTCCACGCGCCCGTCGACCTGCTGTGGAACGGCGGCATCGGTACGTACGTCAAGTCGTCGGCCGAGTCCAACGCCGACGTCGGCGACAAGGCCAACGACGCCATCCGCGTCGACGGCCAGAACGTCCGCGCCCAGGTCATCGGCGAGGGCGGCAACCTCGGCGCGACCCAGCTCGGCCGCATCGAGTTCGCCCGCGGCGGCGGCCCCGAGGGCCAGGGCGGCAAGGTCAACACCGACGCCATCGACAACAGCGCCGGCGTCGACACCTCCGACCACGAGGTCAACATCAAGATCCTGCTCAACGGGCTCGTCACCGAGGGCGACATGACCGTCAAGCAGCGCAACAAGATCCTCGCGGAGATGACCGACGAGGTCGGCCGACTCGTCCTGCGCAACAACTACGCGCAGAACACCGCCCTCGCCAACGCCGTCGCCCAGTCGCCCTCGCTGCTCCACGCCCACCAGCGGTTCATGCGCCGCCTGGGCCGCGACGGCAGCCTCGACCGCTCCCTGGAGTTCCTGCCCAGCGACCGGCAGGTCCGCGACCTGCTCAACAACAGCCGCGGTCTGAGCCAGCCGGAGCTCGCCGTCCTCCTCGCGTACACCAAGATCACGGTGGCCGACGAGCTGATCGGCACGGAGCTGCCGGACGACCCGTACCTGCGCGGGCTGCTCCACGCGTACTTCCCGACGCTGCTGCGCGAGAAGTTCACCGAGGCCGTCGACAATCACGCCCTGCGCCGCGAGATCATCACCACCGTCCTGGTCAACGACACCGTCAACACCGGTGGCTCGACCTTCCTGCACCGCCTCCGCGAGGAGACCGGCGCGTCGATCGAGGAGATCGTCCGGGCGCAGACCGCCGCCCGCGCCGTCTTCCGGCTCGGCCAGGTCTGGGACGCCGTCGAGGCCCTCGACAACCAGGTGCCGGCCGAGATCCAGACCCAGATGCGCCTGCACTCCCGCCGGCTCGTCGAGCGCGGCACGCGCTGGCTGCTCAACAACCGGCCGCAGCCGCTCCAGATCGGCGAGACGATCGAGTTCTTCGCCGAGCGTGTCGAGGAGGTCTGGACGCAGCTGCCTCAGCTGCTGCGCGGCTCGGACCTGGAGTGGTACCAGTCGATCCTGGAGGAGCTGACCGGGTTCGGCGTGCCGGAGGAGCTCGCGCTGCGGGTCGCCGGCTTCTCCTCCGCCTTCCCGATCCTCGACGTCGTCGCGATCGCGGACCGGATGGGCAAGGAGCCGCTCGCGGTGGCCGAGGTCTACTACGACCTCGCCGACCGGCTGCGGATCACCGACCTGATGGACCGGATCATCGAGCTGCCGCGCGCCGACCGGTGGCAGTCGATGGCCCGCGCCTCGATCCGCGAGGACCTGTTCGCGGCCCACTCGGCGCTGACCGCCGACGTCCTGACCGTCGGCAACGGCACGACGAGCCCCGAAGAGCGGTTCAAGGCGTGGGAAGAGAAGAACGCGGCGATCCTCGGCCGCGCCCGGACGACCCTGGAGGAGATCCAGGGCTCGGACACCTTCGACCTGGCGAACCTGTCGGTCGCGATGCGGACCATGCGCACGCTGCTCCGCACGCACAGCTAGTCGCGTGACGGCGAAGGGCCCCACCGGTGTTCCGGTGGGGCCCTTCCGCGTACCCCGGGGGCCCGCTCAGGCGGCCCGCTCCGCAGGCCCGGTGACCGTGGAGGTCCAGAGGCGGCGGGCGGCGAGCAGGGTGGCGGCCAGGAGGAGGGCGTTGCGGAGGAGCATGACGGTGAGGCCGGTGGGGGTGCCGGCGACGACGTCGGCGTACAGGACGGGGTAGGCGAGGGAGCTGAGCGCGGCCGCGGGGAGCAGCAGCAGGGCGACGGGGCGCATCACGGTGTGGCGGGAGGTCAGGCAGACGGCGGCGAGGCCGATCAGCCAGATCATGTACTGGGGGCTGATCACCCGGCTGGTGGCGGTGAAGAGCAGGACGGCCGTGAAGGCCGCGTCGAGGGGGGTGGCCGCGGTCCAGTGGCGGGCGCGGACGCGCCAGAGCAGCAGCCAGCCGAAGGCGGCGACGGTGAGCAGCAGGGCGAGGTGGCCGATGCTGGAGACGTACGGGCCGACGTACTCGAAGGCGCCGTAGCGGAACTCGACCCGGCCCGGCCAGACGCCGGCGGCCCGGACCGCGGCGAGGGCCGTGCCGCCCAGGGACTCGATCTGGATGCCGCGGCTGCCCTGCTGGCGCAGGAAGCCGAGGGACTCGGAGAAGAAGAGCGCGAGGGTGGCGAGGAGGGCGAGGGCGGTCACGGCGGCGGCGGTCCACGCCTCGCGGGTGGTACGGCCCCGGGGTGTGCCGATCAGCGTGAGCACCGGCCAGACCTTGACCATCGCGCCGATTCCGGCGAGCGCCCCGCCGAGCTGGTGGGCGGCGGTCGAGCGGGCGCCGAGCGCGAGGAGCGCGAGGACGGCGAGGGCGGTGGTCTGGACGTCGTACCGGGCGAGCGGCAGGTGGAGGAGGAGCGGGAGGCCGCAGACCCAGATCCAGGCGCCGTGGGTGAGGCGCGCGCTGTCCGCGCGGGCGAGGGCGAGGGCGACGACCGCGTCGGCGAGGAGCGTGAGGGTGACGAACGCCTGGAAGTACGTGAGCCAGGGCAGGATGCCCGGCGACATGATCACCAGGCCCGCGCCGGGCGGGTACTGCCAGGTGGCGTCGCCGGGCGGGAAGGTGCCCTGGGCGAACTGGCCGTACCAGTGCTCGTAGAGGGCGACCTCGCGGCCCACCCCGCCGATGCCGAGGCTGTCGCGGAGGAGCAGCAGGACCATGCCGGCCCGGGTGAGGAGCCAGACGGCGGCGAGGGCGAGGTAGGGGCCGCGGCCGACGGTGACGAAGGTGGCGGAGGTGAAGGTGTCCGAGTCGAAGGGGGACTTGGTCAGGGCGGGGGGCTCACTGCCGGCCCGGGGCGGGACCGGCGGTTCGCCGGCGGCCCGGGGCGGTACGGGCGGTTCGCTGTCGGCCCGGGGTGGCGACTGAGGGTGATCGTTCGTCATCCCACCGCACTTTAGCCCGCAATGTCCTGTTTGCTCGGTGTCCTCGCCTCCGGCTTGGCCGTGAACTCCTCGTACGCCGCCACCACCTCCTTCGCCGGGCCGTCCATCCGCAGCGTCCCCGCCTCCAGCCACAGGGCCCGCTCGCAGGTCTCCGTGATCGTGGAGTTCGAGTGGCTGACCAGGAAGACCGTGCCCGCCTCCGCCCGCAGCTCGTCGATCCGCCGCTGGCTGCGGCGGCGGAAGCGCGCGTCGCCGGTCGACAGGGCCTCGTCGATGAGGAGGACGTCGTGGCTCTTGGCGGCGGCGATGGAGAAGCGCAGCCGGGCGCCCATCCCGGAGGAGTACGTCCGCATGGGGCGGGAGATCGCGTCGTCCTTCTCGTTGATGCCGGAGAAGTCGACGATGCCGTCGTAGCGCTCGCGCACCTCGGTGCGGCTCATGCCCATCGCGAGACCGCCCAGGAGCACGTTCCGCTCGCCGGTCAGATCGTTCATCAGGGCCGCGTTGACGCCGAGCAGGGACGGCCGGCCCTGGGTGTAGACCTGGCCCGCGCTGACGGGCTGGAGGCCCGCGATGGCCTTCAGGAGGGTGGATTTCCCGGATCCGTTCGAACCGATCAGGCCAATCGCCTCGCCCCGGTACGCGACGAAGCTGACGCCCCGCACCGCGTGGACCCGGCGGCCGGCCGGAGCCGTACGGCCGCGGCGGAGCATCCGGCCGAGCGCGGCCGTGGCGTTGCCCCGGCCGCCGGGGTGGGCGCCGCCGTGGACGGTGTACGTGATGTGGACGCCGTCCGCCACGACCGTCGGGGTCTTCCGTTCCTCAGCCACGGCCGTACGTCTCCTCTGCCTTCCAGAACCAGATGAAACCGCCGCCGAAGGCCAGCAGGGCCCAGCCGGCGGCCAGCGCCCAGACGTGCGGCGGCAGCTGCGCCGAGGTGTAGCTCTCGATCAGGGCGAACCGCATGAGGTCGATGTAGACCGCCGCCGGATTGCACTGGAGGGCCAGCGTCACGGCCGCCGGGAAGCGGCCGCTGCCCGCCAGGCTCTGGATCGACCACATGACGCCCGACGCGTACATCCAGGTGCGGAGCACGAACGGCATCAGCTGGCTGATGTCCGGGGTGCGGGCCGCCATCCGGGCCAGGACGAGCGCCACGCCGGTGTTGAACAGGGCCTGGCACGCGAGCGCGGGGACCGCGAGCAGCCAGCTCCAGGTGGGGAACTCGCCGAACGAGAACAGGATCGCGACCAGCGCGGCGAGCGACAGCAGCAGCTGCTGGAGCTGCTGGAGCGCGAGCGAGACCGGCAGGCTGGCGCGCGGGAAGTGCAGGGCGCGGACCAGGCCCAGGTTGCCGCTGATCGCCCGGGTGCCGGCCATGACCGTGTCGGAGGTGAACGTCCACACGAAGATGCCGGTGATCAGGAAGGGGACGTAGTCCGGGACGCCGTGCTTGGCGTTCATCAGGACGCCGAAGATCGCGTAGTACACGGCCGCGTTGAGGAGAGGGGTCATCACCTGCCAGACCTGGCCGAGGCGCGCCTGGCTGTACTGGGCGGTCAGGCGGGCCGTCGCGAACGCGGCGATGAAGTCGCGTCGGGACCAGAGCTGCCTGACGTAGGCGGGGAGCGAGGGGCGGGCGCCGCTGACGGTGAGGCCGTGGCGGAGGGCGAGCGCGCGCAGATCCTCCTCGGGGGCCTGCTGCGGAGGTGGGGCGAGGGTCGTGGTCACGGGCGGGCGCTTTCGGCGAGGGGGCTCCCGATGGTGCTCCCGGTGGGCGGGGTGTCGGTGACGACGGGACGGGTCCGTATCGTCGCGTCGCTGGGAGGAGCGTAGGCCGCGGGCACGTCGGAACGCAACCGTATCGTCGTAACGTGGGCGTTGGTTAGGATGCCGTCATGACCGATCCGACCCCCCGCCGCGCCCCCGCCGGAGCCGCCGTACTCCGCGAGGACGTGACCGAGGCCATCCGCGCCGCCGTCTTCGAGGAGCTCGCGGCCGTCGGCTACGCCCGGATGTCCATCGAGGGCATCGCGCGCCGCGCGGGCGTCGGCAAGACCGCCGTCTACCGGCGCTGGAAGTCCAAGCTCTCCCTGGTCCTCGACCTCGTCGGCGCCTTCGCCGCCCAGGGCCTGCCCGCACCCGCCACCGGCTCCCTCCACGGCGACGTGCGCGCGCTCCTCCAAGTGGCCTCGCACGCCCTGCGCCACCCGGTCGCCTCGCAGGTCATCCCCGAGCTCCTCGTCGAGGCCGCCCGGCACCCCGAGATCGCCGAGACCGTCACCTCCACACTGCTCGACGGCCAGCAGGGTGTGGTCACCCGGATCGTCCACGAGGCCGTCGCCCGCGGCGAACTCCCCGAGGGCACCGACCCCGCCCGCGCCCTCGACCTGATCGTCGGACCGCTCTACTGGCGGCTCGCCGTCGTCCGCACGCCCCCGCCGCCGGGGTACGCGGACGACCTCGCGCGCGCGGCGGTGGCGGCGCTCCGCGCGTGACCCGCCGGGGCCGGCCTACTTGACCGCGCCCGCCATCACCCCGGACGCGAACTGGCGCTGGAAGGCGAAGAACACCAGCAGCGGCACCACCATCGACAGGAACGCGCCCGGCGCGAGCACGTCCACGTTGTTGCCGAACTGGCGTACCTGCTGCTGGAGCGCCACCGTGATCGGCGGCGACTGCGAGTCCGCGAAGATCAGCGCGATCAGCATGTCGTTCCAGACCCACAGGAACTGGAAGATCCCCAGCGAGGCGATCGCGGGACCGCCGAGGGGCAGCACCACCCGGGTGAAGAGCCGGATCTCGCCGGCCCCGTCCAGCCGCCCCGCCTCCAGGAGCTCGCGCGGGATCTCCGCGAAGAAGTTCCGCAGCAGGAAGATCGCGAACGGCAGGCCGAACGCCGTGTGGAAGAGGACGACCCCGAGCGTCGTCTCGAACAGCCCGACCGCGCCGAACAGCTTCGACACCGGGACCAGCGCGACCTGCACCGGCACCACGAGCAGCGCCACCACGCCGAGGAACCACCAGTCGCGGCCGGGGAACTCCAGCCAGGCGAACGCGTACCCGGCGAACGATCCGAGGACGAGCACGAGGAGCGTCGCCGGAACGGTGATCAGGACGGTGGAGAGCAGCGAGCCGGTGATCGTCTCGTTCGCCAGGAGGTGCGCGTAGTTCTCGGTGGTCAGCCGGGCCGGGGCCGTGAACACCTGCCACCAGCCGCCCGCCGCGATGTCGGCGGGCGAGCGGAGCGAGGAGACCAGCAGCCCGGCCGTGGGCAGCAGCCAGAACAGCCCGGCCAGGACGAGGAAGACGCGGACCGCGCCGGAGGCGGCCCCGGCGGCGATCCGGGAGGCGGGCGACGTCATCGGCGGGTCTCCCTTCGTATGCGGCGGATGTTGACCGCCATCACCGGCAGGACGAGGAGGAGCAGGACGACCGCGATCGCCGAGCCCACCCCGAGGTCCGCGTCCGTGCCGAAGGACGAGCGGTACAGCTGGAGCGCGAGCACGTTCGCGTCGTCCTGGGCCGAGCCCGGCGCGATCACGAAGACCAGGTCGAAGACCTTGAGGACGTTGATCATCAGCGTGACGAGGACGACCGCGAGGACCGGGGCCAGGAGCGGCACCGTGATCCGGCGGAACACCTGCCACTCGTTCGCCCCGTCCACCCGCGCCGCTTCGAGCAGCTCGCGCGGCACCGCCGCGAGCCCGGCCCCGATCAGCACCATCGCGAACCCGGCCCACATCCACACGTACGCCCCGATGACGGCCGGGGTGACGAGCGAGGGCCCCAGCCACTCCACGCCGTCGTACTGCTCGCGGAAGTTGCTCGCGGGCAGGCGCAGGACGGCGCCGTCGGCGCGGTCGGCGGGCAGCGAGAAGGTGCCGTCGGCCGCCGCCGTGGCCGTGGCCACCACCTTCCCGTCCCGTACGGCCTCGATCCGCAGGCCCGCCAGACCCTGTTCGGCCGGGTCGACCGTGTTCGGCCGCCCGCCGCCGCCCCGGGTGAAGTCCAGCCACGCGGTTCCGGTGATCGCGCCCGCGGGCGGCGGAGCGGGCTCGCGGGCCGGCCGGGCCTCCTGCGGCATCCGCCCCGGAGCCACCCCGATCAGCGGCAGCCGTACGGGCTCCCCGGCGCGGACCGGTTCCTTGGTGACGAACGCGCCGCCGCCCGCCGCCTTCAGCGGGTGCACCGGCAGCGGCCGGGCCCGCGGGAAGCCGGACGCCTCGGCGAACGTGTCGTGGACCCCGACCCAGACGGCGTTCGCGACCCCGCGGTCCGGGTCCTGTTCGTAGACGAGCCGGAAGATGATCCCGGCGGCCAGCATCGAGATCGCCATCGGCATGAAGACGACCAGCTTGAACGCCGTGCCCCAGCGGACGCGTTCGGTGAGCACCGCGAAGACCAGACCGAGCGCGGTCGCCACGGCCGGCGCCACGACCAGCCAGATCAGGTTGTTGCGGACGGCGGTGCGGAGCGAGTCGTCGGTGACGAGGGAGAGGTAGTTGTCCAGGCCGACGAAGGAGGTCCCGGCGCGGTCGAAGAGCGAGCGCTGGACGGAGTACCCGATCGGGTAGACGACCAGCGCACCGAGCAGGAGCAGGGCGGGGAGCAGGAACCCCGCCGCCACCGTCCTGCTCGTGCGGGTGACCCTCGGCATGCCGGCCTCAGCCCTTCGCGGCGGCCCGGTACGCCTTCGCCGCGTCCGCCTCCAGGCGCGCCTGCGTCCCGGCGACGTCCTTCGGGTTCTTCAGGAAGTCCTGGAGGGCCTTCCACTCGCCCTTGCCGGGGGTGCCGCCGAACGACTGCGGCATCTGGTCCGACATGTCGAAGCGGAAGTCGTCGCCGGCGCCGATGAGCGCCTTCGCGATCTCGCGCTGGACGTCGTTCGGGTACGCGGCCGGGTCCAGGTTCTTGTTCGGGGAGAGGAAACCGCCCTCGGCCGCCCAGATCCTCGCCGCGTCCGGGGAGGCGAGGAAGGCGAGCAGCGCGTGCGCGCCCTTGGTGTCCTTGAGGGCCACGGCCGCGTCGCCGGCCGTCACCACCGGGGCGGTGCCGGCGCCGACGGTCGGGAACGGGAAGACCTTCGCGTCCGTCCCGATCTTCGCCTCGGTCTGGGCGATGTTGACGGCGGCGAAGTCGCCCTCGAAGACCATCGCCCCCTTGGGCTGGTCGCCGCCCGTGAACGTCTGCGTGACCGACACCGGGTACTCCGTCTGCAGGGCGCCACTCGTGCCGCCCGCGATCAGCGCCGGCTTGCCGAACAGTTCCGCGAGGGTGTTCAGGGCCGCGGCGACGGACGGGTCCGTCCACTTGATCGTGTGCTTCGCCAACTGGTCGTACTTGGCCGGACCCGCCTGCGAGAGGTAGATGTTCTCGAACCAGTCGGTGAGGGTCCAGCCGTCCGCGCCGCCCACCGAAACGGGCGTGACGCCGGACGCCGAGATCGTCTCCGCGGTGGCGAGGAAGTCCTTCCAGGTCTTCGGCTCGGACGCGCCCGCGTTCTCGAAGACGGCGGTGTTGTACCAGACCAGGGACTTGTTGGCGGCCTTGAAGTACACCCCGTACTGGGTGCCGTCCACCGCCCCCAGCTCCTGCCAGCCGCGGGAGTAGTTCGCGGCCAGCTGCGCCTCGGCCTCCGGGCCCACCGGCTTGAGCCACTTCTGGGCGGCGGCCTGCTGGATCGCGCCCACCTGCGGAAGCATCGCCACGTCCGGCGGCGAGCCGCCCGCGATTTTCGTCCCGAGGAAGTTCACGATCGGGTCCTGGGCGGGCACGAACGTGACCGTCGCCCCGGTGCGCTTCTCGAACTCCCGCAGCACCTTGGTGAAGTTCTCCTGCTCGGGGCCCGTCCAGACGGCGGCGACCTCGATCTTCTCGCCCTTGAGCGGCAGTTCGCCGCCCGCCGTCGGCCCCGGATCCTTACCGGCCTCGCCGCCACAGGCCGCGAGGGCGAGTGCGGTGAGCGCCGTGAGCGCCGTCATGGTCACTGCGGCCTTGCGTGGACGAAGAGTTGTACGCATCGCTGCCCCGTCTCTCCCGTGCGCGTCGCTGTCCCGTGCCGACAGGTCTACGCCGGGCGGCGAGGCCCCGCAATACCGCCTCCCGCGTCAAGTGGACGATCGTTGCCGCCTCGTGACGTCCCGTCAGCCGTGCGTCGCAGGGGCCAGCGGGGCCACCGGCGTCGCCTCGACCGAGCGGGCCGCCCGGTCGAGCGCGCTCGCCAGAAGGGCCAGGTCCGTCGGACCGTTGCCCAGCTCGCGGACCGGTCGGCGGGTGGGCGGGTCGCCCATCCGCTCCCACTCCAGCGGGACGACCGTCGGGCGCAGCGTCCCCGTCCGGGGGATCCGGCCCGTGACCCGGCCCGCCTGGAACGGGGTCACCCGGCCGTCCGGATGACCGAGGCGGCCCCGCCCGGCCGCCGGCACGTCCGGCCCCGCGACCGCCGGAGGCATGTCGAGCACGATCCGCAGCCGGGCCCCGTGGGCCAGCTCCGTGTCGGCCGTACGGTCCGGGCGCGCCGAGGTCGCGACGAGGTGCACCCCGAGCCGCTCGCCGTTCCGCGCGACCGCCTCCAGGGCCCGCACGACCGAGCCCGCGGCCGGCCGGCCGGGCGCGCCGAGCGCCGGTGCGACCAGCGCGTCGAAGTCGTCCACCAGCACCACCAGCCGCGGCAGCTGTCCGGCCCCCGCCACTCTCGCCGGAGCCTGCTCCCCCGACGCGGGCCGCGGAATCCGGCCCCCTGCCGCCTCCGCCCCCGGATGGGGGACCCGGCCACTGGTCCGGCCGGTGATGTCGTCGGCGCCGGTCCGGGAGACTCGGCCGCTCGGGTGGTCGGTGAGGTCTCCGTCGTTCGTACGGAGGGTCCGGCTGCTCGGCCGGTCGTCGAGGGACCCGCCGTCCCGCCGGGGCAGCCGCCCACTGGGCGTGTCCGCGAGGAAGGCGTCCCCGCCCGGCCGCGTCCGGCCGCCGGCCCGCTCGTCGGGCGACCCGTCACCGGCACGGGCCGCACGGCCGCCGGGACGGTCGCCGAGGTCTCCGGCACCCGGGTACGCGGCCCGGCCGCCGAGGTCGCCGTCGCCGGTACGGGTCACACGGCCACTGGGGCGGTCGGTGAGGTCGCCGTCGCCGGTGCGCAGGGTGCGGCTGCTGGGGCGGCCGCCGAGGTCTCCCGTGCCCGGGTACGGGAGGCGGCCGCCACGGCTGCTGGGGAGGGAGCCTATGGAGCCGTCGCCGGTGCGCAGGGTGCGGCCGCTCAGGCGGTCCGTGAGGTCGCCCGTGTCGGGGACGCGGACGGTCGCGCGGGCGGTCTGGGGCAAGGACTCGGCGGCGCTGGGGGAGCGCTGGCCGATCAGCCGCTCGGCGGGGGACGCGGAGCGGGCGCCGCGGCGGTCCGCGAAGTGGCCGTCGCCGAGGAGCTCCGCCCGGCGCTTCAGTTCGGCGCCGAGCGCCTGCGCGAACTCCCGCATCCGGACCGGGTCCGAGGCGACCAGGTGCTCGGTGACGTGCGGCAGCTCCGTACAGGCCGCGAGACCTTCGCCGCGCTCGCCGCCCGCACCGTCCACGAGGAGCAGGCCGAGCCGGTCGGGGCGGCCGCCGGCCGCGAGGGAGGCGGCGATCGAGCGGAGCAGCTCGGTCCGCCCGCTGCCCGCGGGCCCCTCGATCAGCAGGTGCGGGCCCTCCTGGGTGAGGTCCACCGCCAGCGGGCCGCGCGGTCCGGCGCCCAGCACGGCCGTCCCGTCGCCGGCCGAGGCCCAGCGGGCCATCAGGGAGGCGGGGGTGGCCCGGGCGAGTCCGAGTTCGTCGAGGAGGCGGGCCGACGGGGGCAGCGCGGCGGCCCGGCCGTACGGCGCCGCCGCGCTCTCCGTCCGCAGGGGGGCGAGGGCGCGCCCGAACCGCTCGGCCCACGCGACGGAGACCGCGTCGACCACGCCGACGGTGCCGTGGCCCGCGACCCGCCCGTCGGCGGTGCGCAGCAGCCGCAGCGCCGTCGCCACGTCGCCGCTGAGCAGTGCGAAGGCCCCGCACTCGCGGAACGCCAGGGACGCGGCGCACGCGGCCTCGTACGTGGCGGCCACCGGCGATTCCGGGGTGGCCGAGGGCGCCTCGGCCAGGCACAGGAGGTGGATTCCGGCCGCCGGGCCGACCCCCGCGAGCCGCGCGACCGTCTCGCGCAGCGCCGCCGAACCGGGGTCGCCGTCCACGACCACGACCGTCGTCGGTCCGTCGTGGCGGGCCGCGGCCTCGGCGACGGAGGCGCGGTCGGCGCTCGGCCAGCCGGGGCCGAGCGGGCCGTCGTCGAGGCGCCGGGTCAGCTCCGCCGTACGGGCCTGCGCCTGCTCGCGGTCGTACGCCAGGAGCAGCCGGCAGTCCTGGCCGTGGGCCGGCCGGACGTGCGGGAGCCAGCCGAGCCAGCCCCAGGCGCGGCGCCGCTCCTCCAGGGAGCGGTTCCGGTCGGCGCTGATCAGCACGATCTCCAGGTCGGCGGGGGAGTGCAGGGCGGCGAGCTGGGCGACGACCGAGCGGGCGAGTCCGGCCAGCCGGGCTGCGGGGCCCGCCAGGCCGAGGGAACCGGCCTCGCGCAGCCCGACGGTGACCGGCACGCCGGACAGCTCGGCACGGTCCGTGGTGCCGAGCCGGACCACCAGCGCCTCGGGGTGGCCGGCCGCCCGCTCCCAGAGCCGGGGCCCGGGGCCGAGGGCGGTGAGCAGGACGGTGGCGGGGTCGGGCCAGGTGTCCGCCACCGGCTCGGCGTCGGGGGCGCCCGCGCGCGTGCCGGTGCCGGGCCGGGTGCCGGCGTGGGTGTCGGGGACGGGGCCGGTGGCGGCGGGGGCCGGCAGCTCCTCGCGCCCGCTCGTCAGGCGTCGGGCCCACGCGCCGAGCCCGCGCTTGCCGCCCGCCCGGCCGGAGCCGGCCTGCGGGGTCTCACGGCCGCGGGTCTGCCGGGTCCTGCTGTGCGCCTCGCCACCGTCGTCGTGGCCCTCGGCGGGCTCTCCCGCGCGCGCGTGGCCGCGGTCGCCGGGGCCGGTGCCGTACGGATCGGGGTACCGGTCGGCGGGGTCGGCGTACGGGTCCGGGTGCCGGTCGTCGCGGTCGTGGGGGGCGTAGGGGTTCGTCCCGCCGGCCGCGTCGCCGAGGACGGCGCCGCGCGCGCCGCCGTGGGTCGTGTCGCCGGTGGTGGCGTCCGCGGGGCGGCCGGGAGCCGCGCCGGGGCCGGCGGCCCGTCCCGCGCGGTGGCCGTGGGCCGGTCCGTCGGCGGTGTCGTGGCCGTCCGTGCCGTGGGCGACCCGCAGGTGGCCCTCGCCGTCCGGGGCCGTCGCCACCGTGTCCGTGCCGCCGGGGGCGCCGCCGGGGCCGGTCAGGCGGAGGGCGGACTCGCCGAGCCGCAGCAGGGCGCCGGGGCGGAGCCGGACGGGGCGGTCGCCGACGGGCACGCCGTCGAGGGTCGTCCCGTTGGTCGAGCCCAGGTCGGCGACGGTGACCCGGCCGCTCTCCCCGACGGTCACCGTGCAGTGCGCGCGGGAGACGTCGGGGTCGTCGAGCGGGACGTCCGCGTCGACGGAACGGCCGATTCTGATCGCTCCGCCGTGCAGCAGGTGCACCCCGCCGGCGTCCGGGCCCTCGACCACGTGCAGGCGGGCGGAGGCGGCCTCGCCGACCCGGTCGTCCGGACCGGGGAGCTGGAGGGAGAGGACGGCGCCGTCGACGAGCGGCGGTTCGCCGAGGACGCAGCGCCGGCCGTCGAGCCGCTCCGCGCCCGCGTAGAGCACGGCCGTGCCCGAGGCCGAGGTGTCGGGGCCGGTGACGGCGGCGGCCAGCTGGGAGGCGACGGCGGCGAGCGCCGTGCCCGCGGGGGCCGTGACGAGCACGTCGCAGGCGCGCCCGGCGCCGTGGCCGGCGTACGGCGCGAGGACGGTCAGCCGGATCTGCATCGCCGTCAGCGGTCCCTTCTGCGCGAGATGCCCGGCAGGGGAACCGCCCTGTGACTCCCCCCACCCGGCACGGACGCGTCGTCCGGTACAGGTCGGCACGGCGCGGGGGCTCCCGACCCCACCGATGCGACGTGCTGGAGGCATCCTCGCACCTGCCGCCGACAACGCGCCCCCGGGTCGGCAACAAGTGATCTTGAATGGTCGGCTGTGGACCGGAAAATGCCCGCATGAGCATCCCTTCGGGGCATGCGCGGCAACCGTCCCACCTCGTGGAGCGTCTTCTTCCGGACAAGTTCCGTTCGCTCCGGACCACCGGCGAGACTCGAACACCGCATCGGAATCCGCCTGTGGACGACCGGCCTGTGACCCGTTCGGCGGCACTAAAGTGGGTCGGACACCCGGACGGGTCACAACAGAGGACAGGGACCCCGGGGACATCACCAGGACCACCCCAGGACCACGATCAGCAGGGAGCGCGTGACGTGCGGCCTATCGGCAGCAAGTACCTGCTCGAGGAGCCGCTCGGCCGCGGCGCCACGGGCACCGTCTGGCGAGCCCGCCAGCGGGAGACGGCGGGCGCCGAGGCGGCCGTGGCCGGCCAGCCCGGCGAGACCGTGGCGATCAAGGTCCTCAAGGAGGAGCTGGCCAACGACGCGGACATCGTGATGCGCTTCCTGCGCGAGCGGTCCGTCCTGCTCCGGCTCACCCACCCGAACATCGTGCGCACCCGCGACCTGGTCGTCGAGGGCGATGTCCTCGCCCTCGTCATGGACCTCGTCGAGGGCCCGGACCTGCACCGGTACATCAGGGAGAGCGGCCCGCTCACCCCGGTCGCCGCCTCCCTCCTGACGGCCCAGATCGCCGACGCGCTCGCCGCCAGCCACGCCGACGGCGTCGTCCACCGCGACCTCAAGCCGGCCAACGTCCTGCTCGCCGAGCAGGGCGGCCAGATGCACCCGATGCTCACCGACTTCGGCATCGCGCGCCTCGCGGACTCCCCGGGCCTGACCCGCACCCACGAATTCGTCGGCACGCCCGCGTACGTGGCGCCGGAGTCCGCCGAGGGCCGCCCGCAGACCTCCGCCGTCGACATCTACGGTGCGGGCATCCTGCTCTACGAGCTCGTCACCGGCCGGCCCCCGTTCGCCGGAGGCACCGCCCTCGAGGTCCTCCACCGGCACCTCAGCGAGGAGCCGCGCCGCCCCTCGACCGTGCCCGGACCCCTGTGGACGGTCATAGAGCGCTGCCTCAGCAAGGACCCGGACCGGCGTCCGAGCGCCGAGAACCTCGCCCGCGGCCTGCGCGCGGTCGCCGCCGGCATCGGCGTGCACGCCACGCCCGCCCAGATCGAGGCCGCGGAGGGCGTCGGCGCGCTCCTCGCCCCCGATCCGGCGCCCGCTCCGGTCCCGGAGACCCCGGGCGCCCAGGCCCCGGGGGCCGCGGACCCCACCCAGGTGCTGCCCACCGGCGCCGGGATGCCCCCGCGCTACGACCCCGCCGGGGCGACCAGCGTCATGCCGACCGGCGGGCCGGCGGGCGCCGCCGATCCGACGGCCGTGATGCCCCCCGTGCCGCCGCAGCCGCCGCAGGGCGCGCAGGCCGAGGAGCCGCACCCCTGGCAGAGCCAACTGCGCGCGGCCCGCGACCGCAACGAGCAGACCCAGGTGCAGTACCTGGACCCGAGCCAGGACCCGCTGCGCCGGCGCCCGCAGCGGCAGCAGCCCCCGCAGGACGGCCGCCCCGGCGCGTACGGCCAGCAGCCTCCGCAGGACGGGCGGCAGCCCGGCGCGTACGGCCAGCAGCCCCCACAGGCGTACGGACAGCAGCGCCCCGCCCCGCAGCGGCCCGCGCCCCAGCAGTACCCCCAGCAGCACCAGCCGCAGCAGTACGCGCCGCCGCCGCCCCCGCAGCAGCAGTACGCGCCGCCCCAGCAGCAGTACCAGCCGCCGCAGCCGCCGCCCCAGGCTCCGGCGCCGCGCGAGCCGCGCCCGCCGCGTCAGCGCAGCGCCAACCCGGTGCGGATCCCCGGCCTCGGCTGCCTCAAGGGCTGCCTGGTCATGATCGTCCTCTTCGTCGTGGCCGGCTGGCTCGTCTGGGATCTCACCCCGCTCCAGGACTGGGTCGCCCAGGGCAAGGGCTACTGGGAAGCGATCGGCGACGGGATCTCCTCGTTCACCGACTGGGTCTCCAGCCTGGGTGACAGCGGGGGTACTACCGGCGGTACGGGACAGTAATGCTGCCGATTTATCGACTTCCGAGGGGTGATTTCCCCTCGGAGGTCGAGACCGGCGCCCGCGGACGCGTAGCTTTGGCGTAACCGCAGCCGCTGAGGGAGCAGTCTTGGCACGGAACATCGGCAGCCGCTACACCGCCCACCAGATCCTCGGGCGGGGCAGCGCCGGAACGGTGTGGCTCGGCGAGGGGCCCGAAGGGCCCGTCGCCGTCAAACTGCTGCGCGAGGACCTGGCCTCCGACCAGGAGCTCGTCGGCCGCTTCGTCCAGGAGCGGACCGCGCTCCTGGGCCTTGACCACCCCCGCGTGGTCAAGGTCCGCGACCTCGTCGTCGACGGCAACGACCTCGCCCTCGTCATGGACCTGGTCCGCGGCACCGACCTGCGCACCCGCCTCGACCGGGAGCGGCGCCTCGCCCCCGAGGCGGCCGTCGCGATCACCCTCGACGTCGCCGAGGCCCTCGCCGCCGCGCACGCCGCCGGGGTCGTCCACCGGGACGTCAAGCCCGAGAACATCCTGCTGGACATGGAGGGCCCGCTCGGGCCCGGCGGTGCCCACCCCGCCCTCCTCACCGACTTCGGCGTCGCCAAGCTCATCGACACCCCCGGCCGCACCAAGGCGACCCGGATCATCGGCACCCCCGACTACCTCGCCCCCGAGATCGTCGAGGGCCTCCCGCCCCGCGCCGCCGTCGACATCTACGCCCTCGCGACCGTCCTGTACGAGCTGCTCGCCGGCTTCACCCCGTTCGGCGGCGGCCACCCGGGCGCCGTGCTGCGCCGCCACGTCACCGAGACCGTCGTCCCGCTGCCCGGCATCCCCGAGGAGCTGTGGCAGCTCATCGTGCAGTGCCTCGCGAAGGCCCCGGCCTCCCGGCTGCGCGCCTCCGAGCTCGCCACCCGCCTCAGGGACGTCCTGCCGCTGCTCAAGGGCATCCCGCCGCTCGACGTGGACGAGCCGGACGCGGAACCGGCGCCGGAGCCGTACGAGGAGGACGCGTACGCCACCGCCCCGGGCGCCGGTGAACCCGGGCCGCGCCGGGCCGCCGTCCCCCTCGTCCCGGGCGCCTCCGCCGACTCCAACCGCGACACCCACACCTCGATGCGGGTCCCCGCCCCCGATGAGCTCTCCGGCGGCCCCCTCGGCACCGCCCGCGCCCCGCGACCGGCGGGCGCCCGCCGCCCCGGCTCGGCCCGGCACAAGGCGGGCGCCGTCCGCAAGCGCCGGATCACGCTCGCCGTCGCGGCGGTCGTGGTCGCGCTCGGGGCCGGCGGCTACCTCGCGGTCGCCGGGGACGGGGACGCCCCGCCGCAGGACTCCAAGCAGTCCTCCCAGCCGTAGGTTCGGCTCCAGGCCCGGAGCCGTTACGCTGGACGCGTGGCAGTCGTCGATGTATCCGAAGAGCTGAAGTCCCTCTCCTCGACCATGGGGTCGATCGAGGCCGTCCTGGACCTCGAGAAGCTGAGGGCCGACATCGCCGTGCTCGAAGAGCAGGCCGCGGCCCCGTCCCTGTGGGACGACCCGGAGGCGGCGCAGAAGATCACGAGCAAGCTTTCGCACCTCCAGGCCGAGGTCCGCAAGGCCGAGACCCTGCGCGGGCGCATCGACGACCTCGCGGTGCTCTTCGAGCTCGCGGAGGAGATGGACGACCCGGACACCCTCGCCGAGGCCGAGACGGAGCTCGTCTCCGTCCGCAAGGCCCTCGACGAGATGGAGGTCCGCACCCTCCTCTCCGGCGAGTACGACGAGCGCGAGGCCCTGGTCAACATCCGGGCCGAGGCCGGCGGTGTCGACGCCTCCGACTTCGCCGAGCGGCTCCAGCGCATGTACCTGCGCTGGGCGGAGCGCCACGGCTACTCGACCGAGATCTACGAGACCTCGTACGCGGAAGAGGCCGGCATCAAGTCGACCACCTTCGTGGTGAAGGCCCCGTACGCCTACGGCACGCTCTCCGTCGAGCAGGGCACCCACCGCCTGGTCCGCATCTCGCCCTTCGACAACCAGGGCCGCCGCCAGACCTCCTTCGCCGGTGTCGAGATCCTGCCGGTCGTCGAGTCCTCCGACCACGTCGAGATCGACGAGTCCGAGCTGCGCATCGACGTCTACCGCGCCTCCGGCCCCGGCGGCCAGGGCGTCAACACGACCGACTCGGCCGTGCGCATCACGCACCTCCCGACCGGCATCGTCGTCTCCTGCCAGAACGAGCGCTCCCAGATCCAGAACAAGGCGAGCGCGATGAACGTCCTCCAGGCCAAGCTGCTGGAGCGTCAGCGCCAGGAGGAGCGGGCCCGGATGGACGCCCTCAAGGACAGCGGCAGCTCCTGGGGCAACCAGATGCGCTCGTACGTCCTCCACCCGTACCAGATGGTCAAGGACCTCCGTACGGAGTTCGAGGTCGGCAACCCGCAGGCCGTCCTGGACGGCGAGATCGACGGCTTCCTCGAAGCGGGCATCCGCTGGCGCAAGCAGCAGGACAAGTAACCACGGCTCCACGCGTCCGGGCCCCGCACCTCTTCGGTGCGGGGCCCGGCGCCGTTCCGCACCCGCGCGCGTTCGCTGACGCAAGCAGACGAGGGGCCGTCGGGACGCTTTGTCGACAAGGGAACTGGTCTCCCGGAGCCCGTAGTTCAGGGTTTACGTCACAGTTGCATCATGGCATCTCGGTCACCTGGTGATCTTTCGGGCATCGCACGCGCAACGACCTTGACGCCTCATCGGAAACTCGGAAGGGTGACGTACTGGCATGCGCTTTCCTGGGACGCGTGTGATCGGGGGCCGGTCCAGTCGTGACATCGCCCCTGCTGCGCGGGCCCCGAGCGCTGCCCCATGACGAGATGAGCTACTGGGGGTAGCAGCCAGATGACGAACAAGACGCGGATCCGCCTGGTGCGGGTCGCGGCCGGCGCCGTGATCATCGCCGGTGCGTCCCTGACGGCGGCCGGTGCCGCGCAGGCCGTGGGTGGACTCGGCTCGGAGACGAACCAGTCCCAGGACGTGGGCCTCGGTATCCAGTCCGAAGGCGAGACGGACGGCGGCGGCGACAGCCTCGGCCAGATCTCCGGTGGCGCGAGCGCCGACGGTGGCACCACGACCGACGGTGGCACGACGACCGACGGTGGCACCACCACGGACGGTGGCACGACCACCGACGGTGGCACCACGACCGACGGTGGCACGACCACCGACGGCGGCACCACCACGGACGGTGGCACGACCACCGACGGCGGCACCACGACCAACGGCGGCAACTCGTCGAACGGCGGCAACTCGTCGTCCAACGGCGGGAACTCGTCGAGCGGTTCGAGCTCCGGCTCGAACGGCAACAGCGGTTCGAACGGCAACGGCAACGGCGGCAACTCCGCCACCGGTGGCTCGTCCAGCACCGGCGGCTCGTCGGCCACCGGCGGTTCCACCTCCACCACCGGTGGCGGTTCGTCGACCGACGGCGGCGCCGGCACCTGCACCGTCGACCTCGACGGCGCCGAGTGCGTCGACACCGACAACAACAACCCGGACACCAACAACGCCGGCTCGCAGCCCGTGCAGCAGGGCCAGGCGAAGGAGGAGCTCGCCGAGACCGGCGCGGCCGAGACCTCGTTCCTGGTCATCGGTGCCGCGACCATGATCGCCGGCGGCATCGGCTTCCGCATGCTGCCGCGTCTCGTCGCCGGTGGCCGCACCGCCGCCTGACGTACCCGCGTACGCGCATGACGAAGGGCCGGGGAGTTCGCTCCCCGGCCCTTCGTGTGGTTCCGGCTCGTATGGGCTCCGCGCGCCCTCCGGATCAGACCGTCCGGACCGCCGCGAGCAGTGCGATCGCCGCGAGCAGCGCGACAGCCAGCGTCAGCAGCATCGCGGGGGACGGACCCTGGGGGGTCAGACGCTCCCGGTTCGCGCGGCAGACGGGGCAGCGGCCCTCGGCGACCGGGGCCGCGCAGTTGGCGCACACCAGTCGGTCGTAGGTCATGCGCTCTCCTCCTCCCGCACTGGGGTACACAACAGGACAACGTCCGGTGGGACCCGGACGTTCCCTCTACCACTGTGCCAGCTCTGCGGCGTTTCGGCGCGCCCCGCCGGTACGTCCGAGGCTGTCGCACGACTTCTCCCGTCCGGGAGTCAAGAGCGCGATTTTGCGGTGCCGGCGAGGAGTTTGCTGAGGTTGTGGACGGTGCCGAGGAG
>NZ_JBHWAQ010000047.1:0-47856 GCF_042743475.1 Streptomyces sp. NPDC059534 | reverse complement strand
CGACGGCTGCGTCATCCCGCGTCACCCGCGTCACCGGTGACAAAGCCCCGCGTCACCGATGACGCACCCCCAAAGCCCCCGCGTCACCGAAAACCGCAGGTCAGGCGCCCGAGTGACACGCAGGACGCAGTGACGCAGAAATCACCACCTCGGACAGGGCCAGGCGCCCCATGACGCGAACATCGCGGCCTCAACTCCACTCCAGTGACAGGAGAGCCCCAGTGCCGACCGCGCTCCCGCCCCCGCCACTCCTGCTGACCGTCCCCGAAACGATGGCCTTACTGAAGGTCGGTCGGCACGCCATCTACAACCTGATCCGCTCCAAGCGACTCCCCAGCCTCACCATCGGCCGCTCCCGTCGCATTCCCGCTGACGCGGTGCGCCGCCTCATCGACACCGAACTGGAGGCCGCTGCCTGATGGCAGGAAAGAAGAACCCCAACGGCGCTGGCAGCATCTGGCAGCGCAAGGATGGCCGATGGGAAGCCAGGGTGTACGTCCCGCAGCCGGACGGCACCCGCGCCAGAAAGACCGTCTACGGCAAAACCTGGGAGGAGTGCGACGCCAAGCGTCAGGAGCTTGTCTTGCGTGACAGGCAAGGCGTTCCGACCCCCACCCGATCGGCACGCCTTTCGGAGTGGCTGCCGTACTGGCTGGAGCAGCACGTCGAACCCCGGCGCAAGCTCAGTACCTACGACAAGTACGAGGCGCACGTACGAATCCATCTGCTCCCGATGCTCGGCACCCGAAGCCTGGAATCGCTGAGTACGGCTGACGTGCGCCGCTTCCTCACTCGCGTGCAGAAGGAGAAGACGGCGGCCACCGCCAAGGAGGCACACCGCGTCCTGCGAACCGCGCTCTCCGGAGCGGTGCGGGACGAGCTGATCACGCGGAACGTCGCGTCGCTGGTCGAGCCGCCGAGAGCTAAACAGCGGGAGATCCGCCCGTGGACCCTGGAGGAGACGCTGAAGTTCCTGGAGGCCGCGCGGGGCGAGTCGCTCTACGCGGCATTCGTGCTGGCCATCGCTATGGGGCTCCGCCGGGGAGAGCTGGTCGGACTGAGGTGGTCGGATCTCGACCTGGAAAATCGGGTCCTGCACGTCCGGCAGCAGACTCAGCGCCGTCGCGGGAAGCTCTACCAGGACGATCCCAAGAGTCGGCGTCGACGAGTCATTCCGCTGCCCGCACTGTGCATCGCTCCCCTCCGATGGCACCGGCTCAAGCAACGCGAGATGTTCGCGGCGACTGGCGTCACGTGGTCCGAGGACGGCCCCGTCTTCGCCACCAGGAACGGGCGGACGGTCGAGCCGCGGAACGTCTACCGAGCGTTCACCCGCGTTGCGGCTGACGCCGGACTCCGCGTGGTCCGGCTGCACGATGCCCGGCACGGGTGCGCCACGTTACTGACTGCCGCCGGCGTCGCGCCCAGGGTCATCATGGAGATCCTCGGCCACAGCCAGATCAGCATCACGATGGAGGTCTACACGCACGTTGTGGACGACACGAAGCGGGAGGCGATCAGCCACATGGACCGGATGCTGAGGCGTCAGCGTCCGAGCGCATGACTCGGTTGCCGTCAGTTGGTGCAGTCAAACGGCCCGGAGCATGATCGCTCCGGGCCGTTTGCCCTTGTGCCCCCGGCAGGATTCGAACCTGCGACACCCGCTTTAGGAGAGCGGTGCTCTATCCCCTGAGCTACGAAGGCATGGCCAGGGACAGGGTAGCGGATGGGGTTCGGTCGGGTCGCCCCCGGCGCGGGGTCGGGGTGGGGGCGGCGGCGGGTGGTGCTGCCGTCGGGGGGGTGCGAAGAGCTCTGCTGCCTCCTCGCGCCGGTCGAGGATCTCCACGCGCTGACGCTGTATGTGGTGGTTCTCGTCTCTTGCGGGGCCTTTTCCGGGGCGGTGGATGGCTGAGGGGGAGAAGGCGATTCAGTTTTTTGCTGGGGGCGGACTGTATTTGCCCAGGAGCGTGTAATCCCGGCCGGGCGCCCCCTTTTGGTGAGGGTCGTCATGGAGTCACAGGGGGGTGTCCCGTGCAATCGGAATTTCTGATTCCGTACCTTGCGGACAGGGTTATGGACGGCTTTTATCCCTCGATGGAATATAAACGTCAGGCTTGGGTTGTTGAAGGGTCTTGCTGGTGAATCGTGGGGGAGTTGAGGGTCCGGACCTGACGGACTCGGGGTTCATCTCTACAGGCGTGCTTGCCGTGTGCATATGCGGCGGGGTTGGATTCGGCTGATCGTCGGGCTTACATGTGCTTATCGGGGTGGGGATTTCTATGTGGTTCCGCCGTGACAGTTTCATGCCTTTTTCCGGGAGCTCCGAAAAACGCGTGGTGGAGCAAGCGCGGAGGGCGGTCGTTGGCGCCGTCTCCGTGGCTTTGGGTTTTTCCCTGCTCTCCGCGCCGTCGTGGGCTGCGCCCGCCGAGGTCGCCGTGCCACCGTCCGCGCCGAAGACCCAGTCGGTCGACGGAACCGACTTCTTCCCGGCCGGTCTGCGCAAGCGGCCCGCGCCCTCCCCGTCCTGGCAGGCGCCTCCCGTCACCTGGCCGGGTGCCGCTTCTCGTGAGGTGACCCTGCGCTCCGGCGCGCCCCAGGGCGTGACGGTCGCCGGTGTGCCCGTACGGCTCGCCACCCCCGCCTCCGCCTCGCGCGCGAAGCAGTCCGTCACCACCACCTCCTCCAGCCGCCGTGTGGAGGTCTCGGTCAAGGACCGTGCCACCGCCCGCAAGGCCGGTGTCGAGGGTCTCCTTCTGTCCCTCCGTTCCGACGCGGCCTCCTCCGGCCGTCTCGACGTCGAGGTCGACTACGCCTCCATCCGTGGTGCTTTCGGGGCGGGCTGGGCCTCGCGCCTGCGGCTGGTCACCCTCCCCGCCTGTGCGCTGACGACGCCCGCGAAGGCCGAGTGCCGCAAGCAGACCCCTCTGGCGACGGAGAACAACACCGCCGGCAGCACCCTGAGCGCCACCGTCGCCACCCCGGGCTCCGCCGCCCCGCTCAAGGCGTCCGGCGCCCAGGCGGCCCCCTCCTCGCTGTCCGCCCTCGCGGTCGACTCCGCGGGGCCCATGCTCCTGGCCGCGACCGCCGGCGCTGAGGGCGCCGACGGTTCGTTCAAGGCGACGTCGCTGTCGCCGTCGGGCTCGTGGTCGGCGGGTGGGAACTCGGGCGGGTTCGGGTGGAGTGTGCCCGTCGATGTTCCTGCCGCGCCGGGTGGGCTTGCCCCGAAGGTCGCTCTGTCCTACAACTCCTCGTCGGTGGACGGGCGTACGGCGTCGACGAACAACCAGTCCTCGTGGATCGGTGAGGGCTGGGAGTACACCCCCGGCTTCATCGAGCGCTCCTACGCCTCGTGTGAGAGCGACAAGCAGGGTGGCAACAACACGGCCAAGGTCGGGGATCTGTGCTGGAAGTCGGAGAACGCGACGCTGTCGCTGAACGGGTCCTCCAACTCCCTGGTCTGGGACGCCACGAAGCAGACGTGGAAGCTTCAGGGTGACGACGGTTCGCGGATCGAGCGGATCTACGACACCGACCCGAACAACTCCGGTGACGCGGACTCGGAGTACTGGCGGGTGACCACGCTCGACGGTACGCAGTACTGGTTCGGCAAGAACCATCTGCCGGGCTGGGAGACGGGGAAAGCGGAGACGAACTCTGTCTTCTCGGTTCCGGTGTACGGCAACCACAGCGGTGAGCAGGGCAACGGCGCTGACTTCGCGTCCTCGGCGGAGCAGCAGGGCTGGCGCTGGAACCTGGACTACGTCGTCGACCCGCACGGCAACGCGATGGCCCTCTACTACACCAAGGAGCAGGGCTACTACGCGCAGAACAACAAGATCGACACTCCCAAGCCCTATACGCGGGGCGGGTACCTGAACCGGATCGACTACGGCCTGCGCGCCGGCGAGGTGTACACGACGGCGACCCCCGCCGGCCGGGTCACCTTCGACACGTCGTACCGGTGTGTGGCGTCGAACTGCGCGTTCGCCGAGGCCAACGCGGTGAACTGGCCCGACACCCCGGTCGACCTGAACTGCACCAGTGGAGCCGACTGCCTGCAGTCAGGCCCGTCCTTCTGGTCGCAGCAGCGCCTGACCGCCATCAACACCTTCTCCCTGGTGGGCACCACCCTGCAGCCGGTGGACACCTGGGCGCTGGCGCAGTCCTTCCCCGGGACGGGCGACACCTCCACGCCCGCGATGTGGCTGGACTCCGTGCAGCGCACGGGTAAGGCCGGATCGCCGGCCGACGTCACGTTGAACAAGACCGTCTTCTCCGGTGAGCTGATGGCGAACCGTGTGGACGCGGCCGAGGGCCGCCCGGCCCTGAACCGCAAGCGGATCACCGCCGTGACCAACGAGACCGGCGGCCAGACGCTGGTCACCTACAGCGCCAAGGAGTGCACCTCGACGTCGCTGCCCGCGACGGCGGACATGAACGACAAGCGCTGCTATCCGTCCTGGTGGACCCCGGACGGCTACGTCGACCCCGTCAAGGACTGGTTCCACAAGTACGTGGTCACGCGGATCGACGAGAACGACACGACGGCGGGCAGCGGTTCGCCGTCGAAGGTGACGACGTACGAATACGCCAACGGACCCAACTATCGCCGTGACACGGGCGAGTTCACCCTCGACAAGAACCGCACGTGGAACGACTTCCGCGGCTACGGGACGGTGCGGACCTACGTGGGTTCGACGAACCGGGTGAAGACGGAGGAGACGTACTACCTCGGCATGGCCGGTGACACCCTCGCCGACGGCAGCCCGCGTCCGGGCCTGGCCATCAACGGCGTCGCCGACCGCAACGACTTCGCCGGACGTGTCGCGTCCAGCGCCACGTACGACAAGGACGGCACGGGCGGGAAGATCGTCGCGAAGACGACCTACGCCCCCTGGGAGTCCACCGCGACGGCCACCCAGACCGTCAAGGGCATCACCGACCCCGACAAGCCGAACGACCCCGCGCCGACGCTTCCCGCGAAGACCGCCTACCTCTCCGGCACCTTGACGGAGAAGGCGAGCACCCTCCTCGACGGCGGCACGTGGCGCACCCTGACGAAGACCCGCGACTACGACACCACCTACGGTCTGGTGCTCGCCGAGACCGACGACGGCGCCGGTCTCGTGGAGGGCAGGAGTGCCTGCACCCTCTATGTCACGCCGGACACGACGAACTGGCTCATCCAGTACCTGAGCGAGGTCGTCACCACCAGCCAGGGCGGGTGCAGGACCTTCGGGGACAACGTCACCAGCCGCTCGCGGAGCTACTACGACGGCAAGCCGCTCGGCGCGGCCCCGGCTCCCAACGGCGCCAACGTGACGAAGACCGAGCAGGCATCGGTGGGCAGCGCGCAGGGCGGTGCCGGCTGGGAGACGGTCTCCCAGACCACGTACGACGACTACGGCCGTGCGGTGACCGTGAAGGGTCAGGACGGCCAGCCCGTCACGACGACGTATGAGCCCGCCGTCGGCGCGCAGCCGACGAAGGTGACGGTCGCGAACGTCAAGGGCCACACCACGTCCACCACCTACGACGGCCTGCGGGGCCTGGCCCTGAGCACGACCGACGCCAACGGCCGGACCGCGAGCAGTGAGTACGACGCGCTGGGTCGTCTGACCAAGGGCTGGAGTACGGGCCGGGCGAAGACCCTGCAGCCGAACGCGACGTTCGCGTACAACCTGTCCGGCACCGTTCCCTCGACCGTCGTCGGCAAGAAGCTGTACGAGGACGGGACCTGGGGAACGTCGACGACGTTCTTCGACTCGCTGCTGCGTGCACGTCAGACGCAGACGGATGCGATCGGCAGCACCGGTCGTGTCGTCACCGACACGTTCTACGACAGCCACGGCCGGGCGTATCTGACGAACGCGCCGTTCCACAACTCCACCGCCGTGTCGACGACGGCCATGTTCGTGGTGACGCCGAACCAGGTGCCGCAGGCCCTGCAGAGCGAGTACGACGGCCGGGGCCGGGTCACCGCGAGCATCCAACTCTCGCTGAACGTGGAGAAGTGGCGTACCACCTCCACCTACGGCGACTACTGGACGGCCACGGTCCCGCCGGCCGGTGGCACCGCCACCCTGAGCCTGTCCGACGTGCGCGGCCGCCCGGTCGAGCAGCGGCAGTACAAGGACCGCAACCCGCTCATCGGCGCGAACGCGACCCAGTACGAGAAGACCGTCCGCACGTACGACGTCGCGGGCCGCCTT
This sequence comes from Streptomyces sp. NPDC059534, assembly GCF_042743475.1. NCBI lineage: Bacteria > Bacillati > Actinomycetota > Actinomycetes > Kitasatosporales > Streptomycetaceae > Streptomyces > Streptomyces sp. NPDC059534. Next base: position 41,644 of record NZ_JBHWAQ010000047.1, on the reverse strand, counting down.
GCCTCGCTGACCGACGCCTCCGGTCGCAACACGTGGGAGTACACCTACGACCTGCGTGGTCGTCAGGTGACGATGAAGGACCCCGACAAGGGCGAGAGCACCACCCACTACGACACCGACGGCCGTGTCGAGACGGTCACCGACCCGCGCGGCACCCTGGCCACCACGTATGACGAGCTGGGCCGCAAGACCAGCCTGCGCACCGGGTCCGTCACCGGCACCAAGCTGGCGGCGTGGTCGTACGACACCGCGAGCGGCGGCAAGGGCCTGCCCGCGACCTCCATCCGCTACGACTCCTCGATCACGGCGAACGCCGAGTACAAGAGCGAGGTCACCGGTTACGACACGGCGGGCCGGGCGACGGGGACGAAGGTGACGGTCCCGTCGGTGACCGGTGAGGAGCTGCTCGCCGGTACGTACACCGTGGCGACGGGCGCCACCGCGGTGAGCGGTCTGCCCGAGACCGCCGCGTACTCCACCACCAACGCCAACGCGACGACGGCGCTCCCGGCCGAGACGGTCACCAACCACTACGGGGCCAAGGACCTGCTCGGCGTCGTCGACGGCACGCTGAACCAGGCATATCTGCGGGGCGCCGGCTACACCGCGTTCGGTGAGCTCGCCCAGGCGCAGCTCGGCAACATCGGCAAGCTCGTCACCCAGACCAACTCCTACGAGACCTCGACCCGGCGTCTGATCGGGTCCAAGGTCGACCGTGAGGCGACGGGTCCGGCGACCCCGTCGAACATCACCTACGGCTATGACCCGGCCGGCAACATCACCACCGTCCGCGACGCGCAGACCGACGGCACCGTCGTCGACCAGCAGTGCTTCGGCTATGACTGGGCGCGACGTCTGGCGGAGGCGTGGACCTCCGGGGACGCGTGTGCGACCAAGCCCGTCAACGGGACCGGCACCCCGAGCCTGGGCACGGTCGACCCGTACTGGACGTCCTGGACCTTCACCGACACCGGCCAGCGCAAGACCGAGACCCTCCACAAGGCGGGCCCGATCACCGCGGACACCACCCGCACCTACAGCTACCCCACCACCACCGGCGCGGCCCAGCCGCACGCCGTCCGCTCCGTCACCGCCGTCGGCGGCGCGACCGGAACCGACACCTACACCTACGACAACACCGGCAACCTGGAGAAGAAGACCCCCGCCAACACCGGCCCGGTCCAGGACCTGGTCTGGAACGCGGAGGGCAAGCTCGCCTCCTCCACCATCTCCGCCAAGACGACGTCGTTCCTCTACGACACCGAGGGCACCCGGATCCTCAAGCGCGACCCGGCCACCACCACGCTCTACCTCCCCGGCGGCCAGGAACTCGCACTGACCCGGAAGGTCGGCACCACCGCGGCCGTCATCGCCAACGGCACCCGCTACTACTCGGTCCCGGGCGGCTCCGCGATCCGCACCAGCGACGACGGCAAGGTCCGCCTCCTCGTCGCCGACCACCACAACACCAACACCCTCTCCTTCAGCGCGACCACGCTCACCTTCAACCGCCGCAAGACCCTCCCCTACGGCGGACAGCGCGGCGCCGCCCCCGCCTTCTGGCCCGGCCAGAAGGGCTTCGTCGGCGGCGACATCGACACCACGACCGGCCTCACCCACATCGGAGCCCGCGAATACGACCCCAACCTCGGCCAGTTCATCAGCGTCGACCCGATCCTGGTTGCTGACAGTCCCCAGTCCCTCAACGGCTACAGCTACGCCGGCAACACTCCGGTCACCACGAGCGACCCGACCGGCATGTGCGCGGAGGTCGACTGCCCGGCGCACGGTGTCACCCCGGTCAAGAACACCTCGACCGTCAAGCAGAAGCCGACCAGCGGCAACAACGTCCATGTGGGCCAGACCCTTGACGACGGGGAAGACGGCGAGGGCGCAACGGGGACGAACGGGGGGACGAAGAAGGGGACGAAGAAGGGCAACGGATCCAACAAGAACGACGGGGCGACGGCGTCCACCGATCCCGAAGACTGCTGGGCGAACTCGAGTTGTTCGTTCCAGGACCTCATTGCGGCTGCCGAGGCTGAGATGGCCAAGGAAGCGCGCTGCGAGCAGGACCCGATGAGGAACGAGTGCTGGGTGGATGAGTTCAACGCCCTGATGGATTCGATGGTGGATGAGAATGGAGTGATCAATTCCTGCGGTGAGTATGCGAACGAGATGACGCGGTGTGCGGCTTACGGAAAGCTGAACGGGCGCATCGGTCCGGATATCGCCAGCGAGGGGATCTGTCTCGGAGGTGGATTCAGTGTCGGTTTCGGTGTCACCGGATCGGTGTGTGGTGTGGTGCAGCAGGCGCCGAATGGTAAGTGGGATGCCGCTTTGATGGTTTCCGGTGGTTTCGCGTCAGGTGTTCCCGGCGCGAGCGTGGGCGTGGACCTTTTCCACAGCAATGCGGACGGTTATGACCAGCTCAAGGGATGGGGCTCTTCGGCCGGTGTCAGTGGTGGTCCGGGCGTAGGGCCTCGGGTGTCCGCGGGTACTGGCGGCGCCAGGAACAGCCGAGGGGAGATGGTGTGGACAGGAACGGCGGGCGTGGGGTTGACGACGCCTCTTGAGGTGTCCGGAGGGCCGTCTTACACTTGGGTCTTCGGCGTCGGGTGATTGTCGAATTTCGATACTTTGAGCGGCGGTGCAGGGGTGCGGATGCTGGGACTGGCCCTTCGGCAGAATGAAGGAAGTGCCGGGGGGATGCTGGTCGGTCTCGCGGCTGGGGTTCTGCTCCTCGGTGTGGGGATTGTCCTGGCGTTTGACCTCAAGGGGCTCGGTCGGCGTTGGATGTCGAGCGTCGATGCTCTGTACGGCTTCGACCGGGGTGCGAATTCGCTGAAATTCGTCAAGGTTCTCGGGGCGGGACTCCTGCTCCTGGGTTTCTTGGTTTCCCTTGGCTTCCTGGTGGCTCTGCTGGGGCGGTAGTCGTCACCAGGAGTCGGAAGGTCCTCCGTTCTTGGGCGGGTTGACCTCGGAGTAAGGGGCGCATAGCGTCGCCGCGCCGGGGTAAGCAAGCGCTCAGGAGGTCCTCGTGGTGGTGTTCGGTGGAGTCGAGCGGCTGACGGCGGAGGGGGCGCCCTTCGCCGTCGAGGACGGGGTCTACGTCGGCGGGCCGCGGACCCTGCGGGAGTTCGTCGAGGCTGTCTGGGCGTATGGGGACCGGGTGTTCCTCGTGGCCGAGGACGCCAGGTGGACGTACCGGGAGTTCTTCGACGCGGCGTGCGGGCTGGCGCGGCGGCTGGTGGGGGAGTACGGGTTGCGGCCCGGGGACCGGGCCGTGGTCGCCATGCGGAACGTGCCGGAGTGGCAGGTGGCGTTCTGGGCGGCGCAGCTGGCCGGGCTGGTGGCGGTGCCGCTGAACGCGTGGTGGACCGAGGACGAGTTCGCGTACGCGCTCGGCGACTGCGCTCCGGGGGTGCTGCTGGTCGACGGGGAGCGGGTCGGGCGGGTGCGGGGGTGGGCCTCCCGGAACGGGGTGCCCGGGATCGTTTTCCGGGGGGAGGCCGAGGCGGGGTTCGAGGCGTATGTCGTCGAGGACGATCCGTTGGCCGGGCCGCCGCTTGTCGATGTGCTGCCCGAGCAGGACGCGACCGTCCTCTACACCTCGGGGACGACGGGGCGGCCGAAGGGGGCCGTTGCCACGCATCTCGCGCAGGCCGGGGCGGCGATGAATCCCCGGTATTTCGCGGCCGCGGCGGCTCTCGCGCGCGGGGAGGTGCCGGGGACCGGGCCGGCGCCGGTGTCGTTGACGACGTTTCCGTTCTTCCATGTGGCCGCGTTCACGTCGTTCTACGCGGTGATGGCGGCCGGCGGGACGCTGGTGATGATGCGGAAGTGGGATGCCGGGCGGGCTCTTGAGCTGATCCGCGAGGAGGGCGTCACGCATTACGCGGGGGTGCCGACGACGGCGCTCCAGCTGCTCGACGCGGCGCGGAGGGCCGGGGATCCGCTGGAGAGCCTGACCCTGCTCAGTACCGGTGGCGCCGCCGCGCCGCCCGGGATCGTCGCCGGGATCACGGAGGGGTACGGGGAGCGGGTCGAGCCGCGGAACGGGTACGGGCTGACGGAGACCTGCGGCGGGGTGCTGTCGAACGTCGGGGCCGAGTACCGGGCGCATCCCGGGAGCGTGGGGCGGCCCTCGCCGGTGACCGAGGTACGGATCGAGGGGCCCGATGGGGACGGGGTCGGGGAGCTGTGGCTGCGGGGGCAGTCGCTCATCCGGGGGTACTGGGGGAACGAGGAGGCGACGCGGGCGGCGTTCGCCGGGGACGGGTGGTTCAGGACCGGGGACCTCGCGCGGGTGGACGGGGACGGGCGGGTGAGCATCGTCGACCGGATCACGGACATGGTGATCCGGGGCGGGGAGAACGTGTACTGCGTCGAGGTGGAGGGTGTTCTGCACGAGCATCCGGATGTTCTCGACGCCGCGGTGCTCGGGCTTCCCCATGCGGTGCTGGGGGAGGAGGTCGTGGCCGTGGTGCGGCTGCGGCCGGGGGCGGACGCGGACGTCGAGCGGCTGCGGGCGCATGTCGGGGCGCGCCTCGCCGCGTTCAAGGTGCCCGCCCGGGTCTTCGTACGGGAGGGGGAGCTGCCGCGGAATCCGACCGGGAAGATCCTCAAGCGTCAGTTGCGGGACCTGCTCGGCGACGGGTGAGCCGGCGGGGTGCGTGAGCCGGCGCGGTGGGTGTTCCCGCGCGGTGGGTGATCCGCGCGTGGGCGCCGGGGGCGTGGCGTCCCGGTCGGTCAGCGACGGGTGATGCGGACGCGGTAGGTGCCGGTGGGGTCTTCGTCGAGGACGGTGATGCGGATGCCGTTGGCGCGGTCGGTGAAGGTCTCGCCGGGGCGGTAGGGGGCGTCGGAGAGTTCGGCGTGGACGTTGGCGCGGCGGGTGCAGCCGCCGCTGGCGTGGTCGCTGTCGGAGACGGTGACGGGGCCGTGGCCGGTGTCGACGTCGGACTCGACGCGGTAGACGAGGACGCCCTGCTCGCAGACGGCCTCGTCGTTGCCGTCCTTGCTGCGGACCTCGACGGCGTAGCCGGAGGTGGCGGAGAGCGGGACGAAGGCGAGCTTGGGGCCGCCGGGGACGGCGAGCGGGCTGAGGGTGTAGTCGCCGCTGCCGGGGCCGGAGGCGCAGCTGACCTGGTCGTTGTCGAGCCAGCCCAGCTTCCATTTGTGCCAGCCGAGCAGGTCGTTGTTGGCTCCCCAGTCCTCGGACATGATGTCCCAGTGCCCGACGGTGCCGCCGCCGTCGGAGGTGTAGAGGTCGGGCAGGCCGAAGACGTGGCCGTTCTCGTGGGGCAGGACGCGGTAGCCGGTCTCGGCGAAGCTGCCGGAGCCGTCGTCCTGGCGGCTGTAGACGAAGGACGTGTTGGCGAGCGGCACGCCGTCGGCGTAGGGGGCGTCGTCGTTGCCGGAGAAGGTCACGGACAGGACGGTGTCGAGGGCGGAGGGCCCGGCGTTCGGGGTGACCAGGACGTTGACCAGGTCGTAGGCGCTGAAGTCGACCCGGGGGTCGGCGGCCTTCACGATGTCCTCGACGAGGGAGCGGTAGCCCGGTTCGTACGGTGAGCCGCGCTCGATCCCGTACGCGGAGAACGCCCGGGGCATCCGCAGCCAGTCGGGTATGGGGACTTCGGCCCGGTAGTGGAGGCGCCCGTACGAGCTGGTGCGGAACCAGTCGGCGGTCTGGGGGAAGAACTCGCGGAAGCGGCTCATCGCCGTGCCGTCGCCGGGGGCGTCGGGGAAGTCGACCATCAGGTTGAGGGCCCTGACCTGGCCCGTGGAGCGCACGTATCCGGGGGCGGTGGGCAGCCCCTCCGACATCTGCACGCCCATCGTGGTGGCGATGCGGCACGGCCCGAGCGCCGCGCCGGCCGGCGCGGCCGCCACCGGTCCGGCCGTCGCCGGGGCGGGGCCGGGGAGGGTGGTGCTCGCGGAGGCGAGGAGCGTGAGCGAGAGAGCCGTGATCGCTGCCAGGGCGACGGGTCTGCGTATCCGTCGGCGGGGGTGCTGCATACGGGCGCCTCTCCGGTGGGGGCAGTCTGCGGCGCGGGCCCGTCCGCGGGTCCGCGCTGTCCGATCAGCCTGTGACGGGTGGTTCGGGCGCGCGCGCCGGGTGGCCCGATCGTGGGTATTCCGCGAGACCCGGCATGTGACACAGGTCACATCGCGAGGGGGAAATAACCGGGGACTGGGTCCCCGTTTAACCCTGTGTTCAACGAAGTGGGGAATCCTTCCCCGGATGCCCCGAACGAGTGAGGAGGCCGTGGCGTGACCAGTCCCGCCGACACCGCGCCCGCCCGCCGCGTACCCCGGCCGCGGGCCGACGCCCTGCGCAACCGCGAGCGGATCGTGACGGCGGCCCGCGAGATGTTCGTCGAGTTCGGGTCCCAGGTCCCGTACGACGAGATCGCGCGCCGGGCCGGCGTCGGGAACGCCACGCTCTACCGGAACTTCCCCGAGCGCGCCGACCTCGTGCACGAGGTCGTCCTCTCGCTGATGGCCCGCGTCACCGAACTCGCCGAGCGGGCGGCCGAGGAGGAAGGCGACACCTTCGATGCCCTCCGCCGCTTCACCCACGGCGCCGCCGACGAGCGGGTCGGAGCCCTGTGCCCGATGCTCGACGGCGCCTTCGACAAGGACCACCCCGACCTGATCGCCGAACGCGACCGGCTGGAGGAGGCCGTGCAGGGCCTCGTCGACCGGGCGCAGGGGGCCGGCCGGCTCCGTACCGACGTGGGCGTCGGCGACCTGATGGTGGCCCTCTCTCAGCTGACCCGCCCGCTGCCCGGATCGGGCTGCGGGGCCTTCGACCAGTTCGTCCACCGCCATCTGCAGCTGTTCCTCGACGGCCTCGAGACGCCCGCACGCTCCGAGCTGCCGGGAAAGGCCGCGACTCTGGAGGACCTGAGACGCGACTCCTGCGCGCCCCCGGCGCCGTGACGGAGCCGGCGGCACCGGCCGTGACCGCCCTGCCGGGCACGACAACCGTGACCGCCCTGCCGGGCACGACCGCCGTGACCGCCGCGACCGCCTGTGAGGGCCGCCCGCCGAGCCAGGTCGGAGGGCCGCCCGCCGACTAGGTCACCCGCACTTTTCCAGACCGTTTTTCACCAGTACGCGCCAAGAGGTGGCTACACCCATGCCGAAAATCCCCGAGACCACCGCGATCCAGGCCGACCCCGGCCGCTGGAAAGCCCTGATCTTCATCGCCCTCGCCCAGCTGATGGTCGTGCTCGACGCGACGATCGTGAACATCGCCCTGCCCTCCGCCCAGCAGGACCTCGGGATCTCGGACGGCAACCGGCAGTGGGTCATCACGGCCTACGCCCTCGCCTTCGGCGGTCTGCTCCTCTTCGGCGGCCGTATCGCCGACCTGTGGGGCCGCAAGCGCACCTTCGTCACCGGTCTGATCGGTTTCGCCGCCGCCTCCGCCCTCGGCGGGGCCGCGACCGGCGAGGCGATGATGCTCGGCGCCCGCGCGCTCCAGGGCGCCTTCGGCGCGCTCCTCGCGCCCGCGGCGCTCTCGCTGCTCGCCGTGACCTTCACCGACGCCAAGGAGCGCGCGAAGGCGTTCGGCATCTACGGCGCGATCGCCGGTGGCGGCGGCGCCGTGGGTCTGATCCTCGGCGGCTTCCTCACCGAGTACCTGAACTGGCGCTGGACGTTCTTCGTCAACATCCCGTTCGCCATCGTCGCCGCCGTCGGCGCCTACCTGGTCGTCCGTGAGCCCGCGGGTGGCCGCAACCGCTCGCCGCTCGACATCCCCGGCGTGGTCCTGTCGACGCTGGGTCTGGTCTCGCTCGTCTACGGCTTCACCCGCGCCGAGTCCCAGGGCTGGAGCGACCCCGGCACGATCGGCCTGTTCGTCGGCTCCGCGGTGCTTCTCCTGACGTTCGCGCTGGTCGAGTCGAAGGTGAAGTTCCCGCTGCTGCCGCTGCGCGTGGTGACCGACCGCAACCGCGGTGGCGTCTACCTGTCGCTGGGTCTCGCGGTCATCGCGATGTTCGGCCTGTTCCTGTTCCTGACGTACTACCTCCAGGTCGTGAAGGGGTACTCGCCGGTCAAGACGGGCTTCGCGTTCCTGCCGATGATCGTGGGCATGATCGCCGGTTCGACCCAGATCGGTACGCGGCTGATGACCCGGGTCCCGCCGCGGCTGCTCATGGCCCCCGGCTTCCTGACGGCCGGCGTCGGCATGCTGCTCCTGACGCAGCTGGAGATCGGCACCTCGTACGCCGGTCTCATCCTGCCCGCGCAGCTGCTGCTGGGTCTGGGCATGGGTACGGCGTTCATGCCGGCGATGTCGCTCGCGACGCTCGGCGTGGACCCGCGGGACGCCGGTGTGGCCTCCGCGATGGTCAACACCTCGCAGCAGGTCGGCGGCGCCATCGGCACGGCCCTGCTGAACACGATCGCCGCCTCGGCGACCACCGCCTACCTGACCGACCACGCGGCGGGCGCGACCACTCCGGCCGCGCAGAAGCTGGTCCAGCTCCAGGGCATGGTCGAGGGGTACGCGGCGGCCATCTGGTGGGCGGTCGGCATCCTGGTCCTCTCGGCCACGATCGCCTTCGTGCTCATCAACACCGGCAAGCCGGGCGGCGGAGCCGTCGCCGGGTCCGGTGCGGGCGCGGACGACGAGATGAAGGTCCCGGTCATCGCCCACTGACGGTTCCTCCTCCCCGTACGGGTCTGCCCCGGCGCCGCTTCCGCAGCGGTGCCGGGGCAGACCCGTTTCCCGTGGGCGCCGTCAGCGGAGCCAGGGGAGGTCCGCGTCCGCGTCCGTGGGTTCGAGGCCCTCGGCCATGACGCGCATGATCGCGCCGAGCTGATTCACCTGTTCGGGGGACAGCCGGTCGAAGAGGGCCTGGCGTACCGCCGTCACGTGGCCGGGAGCGTTCCGTCGGAGGACCTCCATGCCCTCGTCCGTCAGGCGGGCGAACTGGCCGCGTTTGTCGGAGGGGCAGTTCTCGCGCCGGACCCAGCCGTTCTTCTCCAGGCGGGCGACGGCGTGGGAGAGGCGAGAGCGGGTGATCTTGGCGCTCTTGGCGAGTTCCGTCATCCGCAGCCGTTGGCGCGGGGCCTGGGAGAGCTGGACGAGCAGCCCGTAGTAGATGTGCGGCATCCCGGCGTCGCGCTGCAACTGGCGGTCGAGGTGGTCCTCCAGGAGCGTGGTGGCGTGCAGGTAGGCACGCCAGACGTGCTGCTCCTCGTCGCTGAGCCAGCGGGGTTCGGTCATGTCTCCCATGGTTCCCATCGTACGACTCATTCTTGAAAGTTGAACTATGTGGCGTTACGGTGGGCATATAGCTTGAAGTTTCAAGGATCTAGCCCCGGAGGCCGCCGCCATGGACGCCACGCAGGAACGGATGCCCGCCCTCTACCTGTCCCACGGCGCACCGCCGCTCGCCGACGACCCGGTCTGGCCCGGCCAGCTCGCCGCCTGGTCCGCGGACCTCCCGCGCCCCAAGGCGATCCTCATGGTCTCCGCCCACTGGGAGGAGGCCCCGCTCGCCCTCGGCGCCACCGAGACCGTGCCGCTCGTCTACGACTTCTGGGGCTTCCCCGAGCACTACTACCGCGTGCAGTACGCGGCCCCCGGCGCCCCGCAGCTCGCCGAGGCCGTCCGCAAACTGCTCCGCGCGCCCGGCACGCCCGTCCAGGACATCCCCGACCGGGGACTCGACCACGGCGCCTACGTGCCGCTCGTCGAGATGTTCCCGGACGCCGGCATCCCCGTGCTCCAGATCTCCATGCCGACCCTCGACCCGCGCCGGCTCATGGACATCGGGCGCAGGCTCGCGCCCCTCCGCGACGAGGGCGTCCTCATCGTCGGCAGCGGATTCTTCACCCACAACCTCGCCGCCCTCCGGCACACCGGGGGCGGGGTCCCGGGCTGGTCCGCCGAGTTCGACGCCTGGGGGCACGAGGCCCTCGCCGCGCAGGACGTCGACGCGCTCCTGGACTTCGAGCACAAGTCGCCCGCCGGCCGCCTCGCCCACCCGCGCACCGAGCACTTCGCCCCGCTCTTCGTCACCATGGGCGCGGCGGACGAGGCCGGCGACCTCGGCACGGAGCGGTCGGTGATCGACGGCTTCTGGATGGGGCTCGCGAAGCGGTCCGTGCAGTTCGGCTGAGCCGTCTCAGAAGACCGGCGGGTTCAGCTCGACCGAGCGGACGGCGGCGGCCAGCGCGAGCGGACCGCCCACGTCGAGCGCCGTGTCGGTGAACTTGATCGTGTGGTCGTCGCCGTGCGCCGCGGCCCGCCCGAAGACCTCCTCGGGGGTCAGCGAGGTCGTCGCGTACGGGGCGGCCTCCTTCGGCGTGTACGCGGCCGTCACCGCGGCCGCGGCCGTCCAGGCCGCAGCCAGGCTCGGCGCCCACAGCTCGCGGGGGAGCGCGGGCAGGGTGCGCAGGACCGCGTTCGGCGCGGTCGCCGCGTGCACCAGCATGACCGGCTCGCCGTGGCCGTGGGTCGCGTACCGGTGCGTCGCCGCCGTCACCAGCTCGGCGAGCAGCGCCTTCGCCGCGTCCGGGCCGGGCGCTGCACCCCACCGGGGGAACGCCGTGAGCTGCGCGAGCCGGGGCCGGATGCCGCCGTCCTGCTCCGGAACCGGCGGTACGGCGTCCAGGGCGGCGGCCGCGGACGGCGCCGCGGCCAGCGGGGCGAGCGGCGGCAGCGGCTGGTGACGGGCCGCCCAGTAACCGAGGGCGTGCGCCAGCTCGGCGCGGCGCGGGGCCGTCTCCGGGGTCGTCAGGAGCGTCCGTACGGCGTGACCGGTGCGGATCACCGGGTGGGTCGACCCGCCCGCGATGCCCGGGAGCAGCCGGGGCCACCACCGGGCGAGGACCTCCCGCCAGGGGCGGTCGTCGAGCTCCCGGGTGAGGAAGCGGGTCCAGTCCGTGATCCGGGCGGGGTCGCCGAGGGCCTCCCGCCAGGTGTCCGCCGTGACCGGCCGGCGGGCGGGCGGCGGCTCCTCCAGTTTCGGCGCGTAGTGGTCGAGCCAGCGGTGGACGGCCTCTGCCCGGCCGTGGCGGACGAGGGCCTCGACGGCCATCGGGGCGTGGTTGGTGAGCCACCCGTTGCGCTCGGGTCCGGTGGCGTGGAGCCGTTCGAGGGCCTCGTCGAGGGTTCCGCTGGTGTCGGTCATGGGGGCGACGGTAGGGCGGGGGTCCCCGGGGCCGTAACGGGCCGCGGACCTAGTCCGCAGGGCGGAGGCAACCACGCGCCGCGCCGGGGCGTCTGAAGGGATGGCGCCGCATGTGATCGCGGTCTCACCGACGGTGTGGTCGTGAAACCCCGCGAGGGGCGCCGAATCACCCTCTGTGCCCGGTCTGACCTGCACCTCCGTGGGTCGGCGAGGCATGCCCGCGCGGGCGACGGCCGCGCAGGATACTGCATGATCGCGAAAATCCATGTGCCGGGTGGGAATTCTGTCCTGATTCCAGTCGTTGTTTCCGTCGGATGCAGGGCACCCGAAAGGTGTCGCGACCTACTCAGCAAGGGAGCACGCATGGCAACCCGTGCCGTCGCCCGTCGTCAGACCTCCGCCAAGAGCGGGGCCTCACGGGCAAGCAGCGTTCGCGCCGTGGGCGGGGAGATCGCCGACCGCGACCTGGTCGGCATGTACCTCGACGAGATCGCGCGCACGCCCCTGCTCGACGCCGCCAAGGAGGTCGAGCTCTCGCAGACGATCGAGGCGGGCGTGTACGCCCAGGAGATCCTCGACGGGACCGCGGAGAGCGAGGCGGGCGGGGCGACCCGCGAGGAGCTCGAGGCGCTGGCCGCCGAGGGCGAGCGTGCCAAGGACCTCTTCATCAAGTCGAACCTGCGGCTCGTGGTGGCCGTGGCCAGGCGCTACCCGCGCAGCGGGCTGCCGCTGCTCGACCTGATCCAGGAGGGGAACGCGGGCCTGGTCCGCGCGGTCGAGAAGTTCGACTACGCGAAGGGCTTCAAGTTCTCCACGTACGCCACGTGGTGGATCCGCCAGGCCATCACCCGGTCCATAGCCGACCAGTCCCGGACCATCCGGCTCCCCGTCCACCTCGTCGAGGAGCTGGGCCGCATCCGGCGCGTGCAGCGCGAGTTCAACCGTGAGCACGGGCGCGAGCCCGAGCCCGCGGAGGTCGCCGCCGAGCTCGACTCGAAGCCGGAGCGGGTCATCGACGTCCTCGACTGGGCGCGGGACCCGGTCTCGCTGAACATGTCGGTGGACGACGCGGGCGAGACCCAGTTCGGCGACCTCCTGGAGGACACGTCGGCGATCTCCCCCGAGCAGTCGGTGCTCACGCTGCTGCGCAGCGAGGAGCTCGACGACCTCATCGACAAGCTGGACCACCGGACGGCGTCCATCATCCGCATGCGGTACGGCATCGAGGACGGCCGCGAGCGCACCCTGACGGAGGTCGGCAAGCAGCACGGGCTGACCCGTGAGCGCATCCGCCAGATCGAGAAGCACGCGCTGCTCGAACTGAAGAAGATGGCCCGCGACACGGGCTTCGACGCGGTGGCCTGACGCGGCCGCGAGACGGCGGAGAGGGCCCGGGGACGACGTCCCCGGGCCCTCTCCCGTACCGCAAGGCTCAGGCGCGTACCGCCGCGGACAGGCGGGCCGCCAGGTCCTCCACGTACGCGTGGAGGGAGGTCGGGCCGTGGACGGTGAAGGGCGCGTCGACCAGGGCGAGGCGGAGCGCCAGCCACTCCACGGAGTCGGTGGCGCGGGTGTGGAGCCGGCAGGTGGCGTCGCCCGTCGGGGTCGGGACCAGATGGGACGGGAGGCGGGCCGTCACGAAGTCGGCCGGCGCCTCGAAGGTGACGTCCAGGTCCAGCTCCGGCTGGGCCCGGGACATGGAGCGGACCAGGAGCTGGGCCGCGTCCCCGGCCGGCAACTCACGCGGGGCGAAGCGGGCGCCGGTGGCGAGCGGGTCGGTCACCCGGTCGACCCGGAAGGTCCGCCAGTCGTCCCGCCCGAGGTCGTACGCGACGAGGTACCAGCGGCGCCCGGTGGAGACCAGCCGGTAGGGCTCGACCAGCCGCTTCGTCTCGGCGCCGTCGCCCGCCCGGTAGCCGAAGCGCAGCTTCTCCCGCCCCGTGACGGTGCCCGCGAGGGTGGTCAGGGTGGCGGGCGTGACCGTGGCGCCGTCGCCCCTGGTCAGCGGGATCGTCGCGTTCTGCAGGGTGGAGACCCGATGCCGGAGCCGCGCCGGCAGCACCTGCTCCAGCTTCGCCAGGGCCCGTACGGACGCCTCCTCGACGCCCTCGATGGCGTGCCCGGCCCCGGCCCGCAGGCCGACGGCGATCGCGACGGCCTCCTCGTCGTCGAGGAGCAGCGGCGGCATGGCCGAACCGGCGACGAGACGGTAGCCGCCGACGGCGCCGAGCGTCGCCTCGACCGGGTAGCCGAGGTCACGGAGGCGGTCGATGTCCCGGCGGATGGTGCGCGCGGAGACCGAGAGCCGTTCGGCGAGTTCGCTTCCGGGCCACTCGCGCGGGGTCTGGAGAAGCGAGAGCAGATTCAGGAGTCGTACCGGGGTGTCCGTCATGTCTTCCAGGATGCGGCCCATCTAGGACATCATTTGACCTAGATGACTTCTATCTTCTTCTTATGAGTTCACACGACGCCGTCACGGATGCGGCCCCCACGGACACGGCCGACAAGCGCCGCTGGATCGCCCTGGCGATCGTCATGACGGCCGCCTTCATGGATCTGGTCGACGCCACGATCGTCAACATCGCGATCCCCAGCATCGAGCGGGACCTCGGCGCCACCTTCGGGGCCATCCAGTGGATCACCGCCGGATACGCACTCGCCTTCGCGGCCGGCCTGATCACCGGCGGCAGGCTCGGCGACATCTACGGCCGCAAGCGGCTCTTCCTCGTCGGCACGGCCGGCTTCACCCTCGCCTCGGCGCTCTGCGGCTTCGCGGCCAACCAGGAGATGCTGGTCGGCTCCCGCCTCCTCCAGGGCGCGGCGGCCGCGATGATGGTGCCGCAGGTCCTGTCGATCATCCACGTCACCTTCCCGGCGCACGAGCGCGGCAAGGTCTTCGGGATGTTCGGCGCGATCATCGGCCTCGGCGCGGTCTCCGGTCCGCTGCTCGGCGCGCTGCTCACCCAGTGGAACATCGCCGGTCTGGAGTGGCGCCCGATCTTCCTGATCAACCTGCCGGTCGGCATCGCCGGTCTGCTCCTCGGCCGGAAGTTCATCACCGAGTCGAAGGCGCCGAAGGCCCTCCGTCTGGACATCGTCGGCATGCTCCTGGTGACGGCCGCGCTGCTCATGCTGATCTACCCGCTGACCCGCGGCCGTGAGCTGGACTGGCCGCTGTGGGGCCACCTGATGATGGCCGGCAGCCTCGTCGTCTTCGGCGCCCTCGTCGCGTACGAGAAGTACAAGACGAAGAAGGACGGTTCGCCGCTCGTCGAGCTGTCGCTGTTCAAGGTGAAGAGCTTCGCCGCCGGTATCGCCGTGCAGCTGACCTTCGGCGTCGTGCTCGGCATCTTCTTCCTGGTCTGGACGCTGTACATGCAGATCGGGCTCGGCTGGAGCCCGCTGAAGGCCGGACTCACCGGAGTGCCGTTCTCCATCGCCGTCTCCGTGGCCGCCGGTCTCTCGGTGCAGAAGCTGGTCCCGCGCTTCGGCCGCAAGGTGCTCCAGGCCGGTGCGCTGACGATGATCGCGGGCATCCTGCTCTACTTCTTCGAGGCGGGCCGCTACGGCACCGGGATCCACTCCTGGCAGATGATCGCGCCGCTGGTGGTCATGGGCCTCGGCATGGGCCTGATCGTGGCCCCGCTGACGGACGCCGTGCTGTCCGAGGTGCCGCGCGAGCACGCCGGTTCGGCCTCCGGCCTGATCAACACGACCGGGCAGATGGGCAACGCGCTCGGACTCGGCCTGGTGTCGGTGGTCTTCTTCGGTGTGATCGACGACAAGCAGCTCCGGGGTCCGTCCGAGGTGGGGGCGGCCTTCACGGACGCCTTCCAGAACTCCCTCGGCTGGGCGGCCGGCGTGCTCGCCGTGATCTTCCTGGTGATGTTCGCGCTGCCCGCGAAGCCGAAGCAGCACCTGGAGGGTGGCGACGAGGGCGAGGACACCCCCGGAACCGTGGAGAAGGAGCCGGCGCTCACGCACTGACCCACGCGCCTTCGCGCTGGGCTTCCGGGCTGGGCTTTCATGCTGAGCTTTCGAGGGCCCCGGTCCCGGGATTCGTCCCGGGGCGGGGCCCTTCGCCGTGCCCCGGACCTGGACGAGGGGCGGTGCGCACCGGTAGCGCACCGCCCCTCGGTGTGACGACCCGCTCCGTCAGGGGCGCTTCAGGTTCGGGACGCTGCCGACGGGCAGGGAGCGCGTGAACTTGTTGGCCCGAAGCGCCACCGGCGTCGGTGTCGTCTGCTGCAGCCAGCCCTCGTCCCAGATGAAGTTGGCTCCGTTGACGTCACCGTGTGTCTGCCACACCTGTCCGCCCACGGTGAGCACCTTGACGTAGGCGTCGTCGCCCTGGGACTCGTAGCCGACGGCGCACACCCCTGCCGGGTAGTTGGGGTTCGCGAGGTCCATGCCGACCGTGGTCGGGTTGGTGAGGTCCGTCCACACGATCGCTCCACCGAGCGACGGCGCGCGACCCACGAACACCTTGCCGCCGGTGAGCACGGCCTGAGCGTCCTCGGTGCCGTTCGGGGCGTAGACGTCGATGTCCGAGCACGGGCCGGTGGCGCCGGTGGCTCCGGTGGCTCCGGTCGCGCCCGTTGCTCCGGTCGCACCCGTTGCTCCGGTGGCGCCTGTCGCACCCGTCGCTCCGGTGGCACCCGTCGCTCCCGTGGCTCCGGTGGCGCCCGTTGCGCCGGTCGCACCCGTGGCACCTGTGGCGCCCGTCGCGCCTGTGGCACCCGTGGCGCCCGTCGCTCCGGTGGCTCCCGTCGCTCCAGTCGCGCCCGTGGCACCTGTGGCGCCCGTGGCTCCGGTCGCGCCCGTGGCTCCAGTGGCACCGGTCGCGCCCGTCGCTCCGGTGTGTCCCTTCGGGCCGGTCGGGCCGGTGGGGCCGGTCGGGCCTGTGTCGCCCTTCGGGCCCTTGGGACCCTTGGGGCCGGTGGGGCCGGGCGGGCCTGACTCGCAGCCGTGGTCGCCTCCGGCCACGGTGCGGGGCGCGCCGGGGTAGGCGCCCTCGACGAGGGGCTGGATCTCGTGGTCCAGGAACTCCTGGAGGGGGTCCGAGGAGGGGTGCTCGTTCTCGCTCTTCTGGCGGGGGCCCTGGTGCTGCCGGCAGCCGTGGTCGGACGGGGCGCCCGCCAGAGTCGTGCTCGCCGCGCCGGGTGTGCCGGGGGCGGAAGTCCTGCCCCACGCGGCTGCCGCGGGGGTGGCGAAGCCGGTGAGTACGAGGGCGACGGAGGCGATCGCCCCGCCGCCCAGCCATGCGCGACGTCGGGGGAGCGGGCCCAGCGGGGTGCGGGTGCGGGTCCGGGTCCTGGCATCGGGACGCATGCATGCTCCTTCCTCCACCGGCCGGGGGCCGGTGCGAGTGATGTCCGGGAAACACCTGTGTGTTCCCTTTGTCGGATCATCGGATCGCACGGACGGCGGCTTGACCGTGCGGCGGCACCGCTAACGCCATGGCCCAGCGCCGACAGTCGAACGGATGCGTGCACGACGGCGAACTCCGGACCGTCCTTCGGCGTGCCGACGGCGTGCCGAGGCCCGGCGTCCGTAGGGTCGCCCACCCCCGACAGCTCTCCCGCCCCCACCGGAAGTGGTGTTGCCGTGCAGCCGTCCATCTGCCTGTGCATGATCGTCAAAAACGAGGCCGCCGTGATCGAGCGCTGCCTCGCCTCCGTCCGCGGTCTCGTGGACACCTGGGTCATCTCCGACACCGGTTCCACCGACGGGACCCAGGAGCTGATCCGTACCGCCCTCGCCGGCATCCCGGGCGAGCTGCGGGAGGACCCCTGGGTGAACTTCGGCCACAACCGCAGCCTGAACATCGCGCACGCCCGCGGCCGGGCCGACTACCTGCTGCTCCTCGACGCCGACCACGTCCTGCGCCGGGAGGGACCGCTCCCCACGCCGGCCGCCGACGCGTACATGATCCGCCACGAGGGGACGGTGGAGTACCGCATCAAACGCCTGGTCAGGGGCGATCTGCCGTGGCGGTACGAGGGGGTCACCCACGAGTACCTGACGGCCGACCGCGACCACGTCCAGGAGAACCTGGACGCCCTGGTCGTCGAGGACTACGCCGACGGCGGCTCGCGCCACGACAAGTTCGAGCGCGACGCCCGGCTGCTGGGCGCCGAGCTCGACCGGGACCCGGCCAACCCCCGTACGGTCTTCTACCTCGCGCAGACCATGCGGGACATGGGCCGGTCCGAGGAGGCCGTCACCCTCTACGAGCGGCGCGCGGCCCTGGGCGGCTGGGGCGAGGAGGTCTACATCTCCCTGCTCCAGTCCGGTGTCCTCAGGGCCGAGGCGGGGGACTGGCCGGCCGCGATGGACGCCCTCTCCCGGGCCTGGGAGTCGCGGCCGGAGCGGCTCGAAGCCTGTTACGAGCTGGCGGCACGGCTGCGGAAGATGCGCCGCCACCACGCCGCGCACGCCGTCGTCTCCTCCGTACTGGACCGGGAACCGCCCGACGACCTGCTGTTCATCCAGCCGTGGGTGTACCGGTGGGGGCTGCTCTTCGAGTACTCGATCAGCGCGTACTGGACGGGCGACCACGCCGCTTCGCTGGCCGCCTGCGACCGGCTGCTCGCCCTGCCCGACCTGCCCGAGGCGTACCGCGAGCAGACCCGCGCCAACCGCACGTTCGCCGAGCAGCGGCTCCGCGAGGCCGCCGCCCCCGCGCTCGTCTGAGGAGCGGCGGGGCGGCGGTGGCGGGCGCCGGGACGGCGGTGGCGGGCGGACCGGTGGCGGGTGTCAGCGGACCCGGGAGCGGGACTCCATCGCCTCGCGGGCGGCGCCCTCCGTCTCGTACACCTCGCACATGTGCCGGCCGTCCGGGGTCGCGGTGTGCTCGACCTCCCACAGGCTGATCTCGCTGCCGTCGAGCAGCAGGAACTGGTGCTCGTAGAGGGTGAAGCCGGCGTCCCGGCCCCCCTCGACCGGGCAGTGGCGCCCGAACGCCTGCGTGATGTGGTGCGCGAAGGCCAGCCGGAGGCGGCGGACCGTCCGCTCGCCGGGCCGATCCGCGTTCTCCGCGCGCCGCAGGACGCGGCGCGCGTGGTCGGCGGAGTTGTCCGGCACGTACATCCGGGGCTGGGCGGGTATCGGGCGGGCCAGGAGGGCGCTGAGCAGCTCCAGGTCGTCGTCCTCGTCGAGCGCGCGGCCGTCGGAGCGCTCCGCGGTCCAGCCCGGCAGCGGGCCGGTCGGCAGGCGGGACGCGGCGAGCCGGGCCTCCGCCTCCTCCGTGTACAGCTCGTGCTGCCGGGCGCCGTCCCGGCCGGCGTTGTGCGCGAGCTCCCAGAGGCTGAGCGCGCTTCCGTCGGGGAGCAGATAGGTATGGCGGTGGGTGGTGCGGTGCAGCGACGCGCTGTGGTGCGAGGAGTGCAGCGCGCTGGAGTGCGCGAGCGCCGAACCGAGGCGCTCGACGGTCGAGTCGGGCAGGTCGAAGGAGTTGAGCGCCCGGCCGAGGAGGCGCTCAACGTGCGTCTCGGTCGTCTCGAAGGGATCGTGAGGATCCTGCGGATCGTTCAAGAGGGTCTCCAGGCCGTCGCCGCATGTCACTTGGTGCTTGCTTAACGTAGTCCCTGGGTCTGACATCGTGTCCGTGGTTCCCGAAAACGAAGGGCCCGCACCGGAAGTTCCCGGCGTCACGCCGTCAACTCCCTTGGAGTTACCTGGAGTACGGGCTCGGTCCCCGGTCCGGCCCGTACAGCTCGCGGTACGAGGGGAAGTCCCCGCCCGGCCCCCGCAGGCCGCCCGGGGCCGCCAGCAGTGCCCGGACGATCGCCCGCGTCACCAGGTCGGCACCGGCCGCGAGGATCTCGTTCAGGGCGAGCGGACCCGGCGCCTGCGGCAGCTCCCGCGCCCCCGTGGCCAGCGCGAAGACGGTGTCCCCGTCGTTCATCAGATGCACCGGCCGGACCGCGCGCGCGATGCCGTCGTGCGCCGTGCCCGCGACCTTCCGGGCCTGCGCGCGGGTCAGCACCGCGTCCGTGGCGACGACGGCGAGCGTGGTGTTCAGCGGCGGCGGGGCGGCCGCCGCCCGCGCCTCCGCGAGCCTCCGCAGTGCCGCCTCGTGCACCTCCTCCGGCGGGAGGACGGGCCGGCCGCCGTCGAACCAGCTGCCGTACGGGACGCCCGTCGCCGGGTCGACCGCCGAACCCACCGCGTTCACCACCACCAGCGCGCCCACCGTGATCCCCGACTCCAGGACCGCGCTCGCCGTCCCCACCCCGCCCCGCAGACCGCCGACCACCGCACCGGTGCCCGCGCCGACCGCGCCCGTCTCCACGCGCGCGTGGTCCCCGCCCGCGTCGGCCGCCTCCACCGCCGCCCGGCCCGTCGCCGCGTCCGGCCGGGCGCGGAAGTCACCCCCGCGCCCCAGGTCGAAGACGCACGCCGCCGGCACCACCGGCACCACATGGGACGGGTCGGCGCCCACCCGCACGCCCCGGTGCCGCTCCTCCAGCCAGGCCATCACACCGGCGGCCGCGTCCAGTCCGTACGCGCTGCCGCCGGTCAGGACCACCGCGTCGATCCGCTGCACCACGTTCCGGGGGTCCAGCGCGTCCGTCTCCCGCGTACCGGGCCCGCCGCCCCGCACGTCCACGGCGGCCACCATCCCGCCCGCCGGAGCCAGCACCACCGTCGTGCCGCTCAGCGCCCCGGGCCCGGCCACGCGCGCGTGGCCCACCCGCAGCCCGCTCACGTCGGTGATCGCGTCCTGCCGGTTCCCCTCGGCCTCTGTCATGTCTCCTGCCTACCACGGGCCTTGGCCGGACGGTCCCGCTCAGCGCGCGATCCGGGTGACGGCCGATCCGATGTGACGATCCTTCCCCCGTCCCGCAGCAGCGGCACCAGCCGTTCCAGGCCGATGGGGGGGGCGGCCCCAAGGGGAGGCGGCCGTCAGCCGGTCGCGGGCCGGGGCGCCGGGTTCCGGGCGGTCAGGGTCACGCCGACCGCGACGGTCGCGGCGGCGACGAGTCCGGCGGCGAGGACCGCCCAGCGGCCCGCGAACGAGCACATCAGGATGGCGAACGCCGAGACCGGCAGCACGAGCTGCTGGGCGATGCCGACCTTGAAGTACCGGGCGTGCAGCAGCCACACGGACAGCAGGAACACGGCCGACGGGATCGTCACCGCCGCCGAGGCGGCGAGGGTGGAGATGTGCGCCTTGCCCACGGACTGCTCGACGGCGATCTCCAGGCCCGCGCCGACCGCGGCGGCCGAGGCGAAGATGACGTAGTGGCCGTAGCCCCACAGGAAGCCCTGGCGGCTGGAGGTCAGCCGGTCGTGCGCGGGGACGACGAAGTAGATCCACCAGGCGGCGAAGACCAGCAGCAGACCGCCGGCGGCGATCGGCAGCAGCTCGCCGAGCGCGTCGTGCTCGACGATGCCCGACTTCACGGCGACGGTCGCGGCGGCGACGGTCTCGCCGAGCACGATGATGGTGAACAGGCCGTACCGCTCGGCGATGTGGTGCGGGTGCCAGGTGCTGGGGGCGTCCTTCTCCGCGAACACGGGCACGGCCATCTCGGCGAGCGCCATGACGAGGAACACCCAGGGGCGGGCCGGCTCCGGCGCGAGGACCAGCGCGAGCCAGCCGATCTGGCAGGCGACGACCCCGCCCGCGTACCGCCGGCACATCGTCCGCTCGACGGGGTCGGTGGCGTGGTGGGCGGCGCGCAGCCACTGCGAGGCCAGCGCGAGACGCATGACGAGGTAGCCGAGGTAGACGACGAGGAAGTCGTGCTCCTGGGCGGCGCGCGAGACACCCGCGGCGAGGATGAGCACGCCGGCGATCTGGACGAGGGTGATGACGCGGTACAGGACGTCGTCGTTGTCGTAGGCCGAGGCGAACCAGGTGAAGTTCATCCACGCCCACCAGATCGCGAAGAACACCATCGCGTAGGTGGCGATCCCCTCGCCGGTGTGGCCCTCGGCCACGGCGTGCACGAGTTCGGCGCCCGCCTGGGCGACGGCGACGACGAAGCACAGGTCGAAGAAGAGCTCCAGGGGCGTCGCGGCCCGGTGCGACTCCTCGCGGGAGCGTGCGGTGAGGGGGAGAAACGGTTGTGTCATGCGCCCCAGCACAGCAGAGCCGGAGGCCGGCCCGCCCACATGCCACGCACGGGGGCGGGAGACAGCGGGGCGGTCAGCGGGCGGCGGCGTACGGCGACGGCGTCGGGCGGCCCGGACCGCCGCCCGCCCGTTCGGCGGCGCGCAGCCGGTCGTGCGGCGCGAGGGACACCGCCCGCCCGCCGCTCAGCCCCCGGGTGACCGCGCGGTCGAAGCGCGACGACCCGAGGTCGGGCCGCCGGTGCTCCCGGTTCCTCCGGCCCGCCGCCGACGGGACCTAGGCCCGCCCGTCCGGCGACCATCGGCACTCACGTACCCCTCACGGCATCTCGCTCACCAGCACCGTCACCCCCGACGGCCTGGGCCGCACCCCCGAGGAGCGGATCAGGAACCTCGCGGGCGTCCTCGACGGCTACATGGCCGGCGACGGCTTCCACATGAACGTCAACGTCCTCAACCGCGACACCCTGACGGACGCCATGGAGCACCCGGAGAACTACCCGCAGCTGACCATCCGGGTCTCCGGCTACGCGGTCAACTTCGTCCGGCTCACCCGCGAACGGCAGCTCGACGTCCTGAACCGGACCTTCCACGGCTCGCTGTAGCCCCCTCGCACCCGGGGCCGGGCCCTCACCCCGGCCCCGGGGCGCACCCCACACGATCGAAAGAGGCCCTGCCATGACCAGCCTCGCCTCGGGCCCGCCACCCCGGCCACGCCCGCCGCCGCGGCGACCCGGCGGCCCTCCGAGGGCTCGGTGCACTCCTGGGACCTGTCCACCGGCGTCGACGGCCCCGGCACCCGCTTCGTCACCTTCCCTCGGCGAAGCGAAGTGGCAGGCACTCGCCATGCCGTTCACCCTGCACGACACCCCGTCCCCGACGCCCCGGCAGGTCGCCGCGGCCCGCGAGGTCTTCCAGGCCCACGGCCTGCACGCCGTCTGAGCGACGCTCCACCCAGTAACCATGCAAAACAGGAAAAACGGCCCGTACGGTCTTACCGTGGCCGCGTGACCGAGCCACCGCAGACCGTCGATCCGACACCCACTCCGGGCGACCCGGCCGCCGGCGCCCCCGCCCCGGGGGAGCCATCCGCCGCCGGGCCCCCGCCGCAGACCCCCGCCGCCGTGCGCCGCCGCGCCGGCCTCGCGGGGGCCGTCGTCTCCGCCCTCCTGATCGTCGCGATCGTCTTCGGAAGCCGGCTGCTTCGCGACTTCGACTCGGCCCTCCTGCCCTACGCGGTCGCCACCGTCTTCCTCGCCTTCGGCGTCGCCTACCGCTACACCGTCTGGATCTCCGCCCCCGGCGCCCGGCGCCTCTTCCGGCAGGGCTGGCGGTCCTTCTTCTCCGCCGCGAACTTCCGCCGGGCGCCCACCGCCCTGCCGAAGATGATCGCCACCTACCTCGGCTTCCAGAAGTTCCTCGGCGCCCGCTCCCACGCCCGCTGGGCCGCCCACCAACTCGTCTTCTGGGGCTGCCTGCTCGCCGCCGCGATCACCTTCCCCCTGACCTGGGGCTGGTTCACCTTCACCTCGTCGACCGGCTCGGGCCCCGGCTACGAGATGCGGATCTGGGGCTTCAAGGTCATCGGCTTCGACTCCCTCGGCATTCTCGGCTGGCTGATGTTCCACGGCCTCGACATCGCCGCCGTCCTCGTCATCGCCGGCGCCTCCTACTTCCTCTGGCGCCGCATGAAGGACCGCGGAGCCATCACCGGCCAGCGCTTCGCCTACGACCTGGTGCCCCTGATCTGCCTCATCGTCATCTCGGTGACCGGGCTCCTGCTGACCTTCTCGTCGATCTTCCTGCACGGCGGCGGCTACGAGTTCCTCGCCGTCCTGCACATGGTCTCCGTCGTCTTCACC
Organism: Streptomyces sp. NPDC059534; assembly: GCF_042743475.1. NCBI lineage: Bacteria > Bacillati > Actinomycetota > Actinomycetes > Kitasatosporales > Streptomycetaceae > Streptomyces > Streptomyces sp. NPDC059534. The sequence goes on along the minus strand of NZ_JBHWAQ010000047.1, from coordinate 18,537 downwards.
CTCATCTACATCCCGTTCGGCAAGTTCTTCCACATCGTCCAGCGGCCCGCCGCCGTCGGCATGCAGCTCTTCAAGTACACCTCCCGCCGCAAGGACGAGGAGGTGCTCGGCTGCCTCCGCTGCCACGAGCCCATCGACACCGCCCCGTACGTCGAGAACCTCCAGGGCACCATGCGCGACCTCGACCTCGGCTTCGACGAGTGGGCCCGCTACTGCCCCCGCTGCAAGCGCGTCCTCCGCGGCAACGCCTACCTCGACCAAGTGAAGAAGGGCTTCAAGTGACCGCGTCCGACCCCGCGACCACCCCTGGGCAGCCGCTGCCGCTCGACCCCTCTCTCGCCCCGCCCGGGACGCGGAACTTCCGGGACGCCGGAGGCATCCCCGCCGACCGGTGGCACGCGGACCAGAACGGGGAGACGCTCGTGCCGACCCACTGCTGCTTCTGCGGGGTCCAGTGCGGGATGTACCTCCGGGTCGACCGCGGGGGGAAGGTCTTCGGTGTCGAACCCCGCGACCACGACATCAACCGGATGCGGCTCTGCCCCAAGGGCATCAACGCGTACCAGCAGGTCAACCACCCCGACCGGCTCACCGCGCCGCTCATGCGCAGGAACCGCGACGAGGAGTTCCGCGAGGTCAGCTGGGACGAGGCCCTCGACCGGACCGTCGCCGAGATCCGCCGGATCCAGGGCGAGTACGGCAACGACGCCTTCGGGCTGCTCGGCGGCGCCAGCCTGTTCTCCGAGAAGACCTACCTCGTCGGCAAGTTCGCCCGCGTCGCCCTCAAGTCCCGGCACGTCGACTACAACGGACGCCTCTGCATGGTCTCCGCCGCCGGGGCCAACAAACTGGCCTTCGGCATCGACCGGGCCGGCAACCCCTTCTCCGACATCCTCCTCACCGACTGCCTCCTCATCGCGGGCTCCAACGTCGGCGAGTGCTTCCCCGTCATGACCCAGTACCTGTGGGGGGCCCGCGACCGGGGCGCCACCCTCATCGTGGTCGATCCGCGCGAGACCGCGATCGCCCGCACCGCCGACATCCACGTCGCCCTCAAGCCCGGCACCGACTCCGCCTTCTTCAACGCCGTCCTGAACGTCGTCGTCGCCGAGGGCCTCACCGACGAGGCGTACCTCGCCGCCCACACCACCGGCTGGGACGAGGTGAAGAAGACCGTCGCCGACTACCCGCCCGCCCGCTCGGCGCAGATCTGCGGCGTCCCCGTGGAGCAGATCGTCCAGGTCGCCCGGATGTTCGCCGGTGCCGGCAAGGCCATGGCCTGGCACGCCCGCGGCGTCGAGCACCACTCCCAGGGCGTCGAGAACTGCCTCACCATCATCAACCTCTGCGTCGCCACCGGGAACATCGGCAAGCCCGGCGCCGGATACGGCACCATCACCGGCCAGGGCAACGGCCAGGGAGGCCGTGAGCACGGCCAGAAGTCCGACCTCCTGCCCGGCGGCCGCTCCATCACCAACCCCGAGCACCGCCGCCAGATCTGCGAGATCTGGGGCATCGACGAGGCCGAACTGCCGCCCGCCGGCACCTCCATGATGGAGATGGTCTGGCAGATGCAGCGCAAGGAGATCCGGGGCCTCGTCGGCATCTGCAACAACCCCTTCGTCTCCCTGCCGAACTACGCCACCGTCAAGGACGGCTACGACACCCTCGAGTTCCACGCCCAGTTCGACTTCTTCCTCTCCGAGACCGCCGCCAACGCGCACGTGGTCTTCCCCGTCACCGTCTGGGCCGAGGACGAGGGCGTCATGGCGAACGCCGAGGCCCGGGTCGTCAAGCACAACAAGGCGCAGGAACCACCCGCCGGCGTCCGCACCGACACCTGGGTCATGTGCGAACTCGCCCGGCGGCTCGGCGCGGGCGACAAGTTCGCGTTCCCCGACTCCCGCTCCGTCTTCGAGGAACTCCGGATCGCCTCCGCCGGAACCGTCAACGACTACTACGGCATCACCTACGAGCGCCTGGAGGAGACCGGCGGCATCGCCTGGCCGTGCCCCACCACCGAGCACCCCGGCACGCCCCGCCTCTTCGAGGACGGCCGCACCTACCACCCCGACGGCAGGACCCACCTGCAGGCCGTCGAATGGCACCCGCCCATGGACCCGTACAGCGAGGAGTACCCCCTCTCGCTCACCACCGGCCGCACCGTCGCCCACTTCCTCTCCGGCAACCAGACCCGCCGGCTCGGCGCCCTCGTCGAGCAGACCCCACGACCCTGGGTCGAGGTCCACCCCTCGCACGGCTTCCGCAACGGCGACCCCGTCCGGGTCGTGACCCGCCGCGGCAGCGAGGTCTTCCCGGCCCTCGTCACCGAGGCCATCCGCCCCGACACCGTGTTCATCCCCTACCACTGGCCCGTCCCCACCGCGGCGAACGCCCTCACCATCGACGCCCTCGACCCCCGCTCCAAGATCCCGGAGTACAAGGTCTGCGCCGCCCGCATCGAGGCCGCCGCACACGTCGACGAGGTCCCCGCGCCCCCCACCGCCCCAGGACACCAGGCGTACCCGGAGACCCAGGTCTCCCGCAGCGACCCGCTGCCCCCCACCTCCCCCCAGGGCCGCGGCACCGCGGAGAGGAGCTGACCCGCACATGATGGGCCGCACGATCTTCATCGACCCGGGCCGCTGCATCGGCTGCCAGGCATGCGTCTCGGCCTGCCGCGAATGCGACTCCCACCGCGGCAAGTCGATGATCCACCTCGACTACCCCGACGAGGGCCACTCCGTCGCCTCCCTCCCCACCGTCTGCATGCACTGCGAGGACCCCGTCGCGCCCTGCGCCGAGGTCTGCCCCGCCGACGCGATCCTCGTGACCGCCGACGGCGTCGTGCAGCAGGCCGACACCACCCGCTGCATCGGCTGCGCCAACTGCGTCAACGCCTGCCCCTTCGGCGTCCCCAAGATCGACCTCCAGGCGAAGCTCCAGATGAAGTGCAACCTCTGCTACGACCGCACCGCCTACGGCCTCGCCCCGATGTGCGCCACCGTCTGCCCCACCGGCGCCCTCTTCTACGGCACCCTCGACGAACTCCGGGCCGAGCGCCCCGGCGTCCAGGTGGCCGACTCCTTCACCTTCGGCAGCACCACCGTCTCCACCGGTGTGGCGATGGTCGTCCCCGCCGACAAGGTCCAGTGGCCGGTCCCCGGCGGGCTGCCCGTCGTCGAGATCAATGGAAGGGATGTCCGTTGAGCGTCACCGACCCCCAGCCGCCCGCACCGGACGCCCGCGACGCGGCCCAGGAGGCGCTCCACGACCGGATCGCCGCCGACTCGCTGACCACCCGCCGCGACTACCTGCGGATCGTCGCGACCGTCTCCGGCGGCCTGGCCGTCGGCGGCGTCGCCGTCGCCTCCGGCATCCTGCACCGGCACGGCGACAGCGAGGGCGCCCCCGAGCCCAAGAGGATCGCCGACCGGATCGAGCGCGGGGAGTCGCTGGCCTTCCGCTATCCGGGGGACGAGGACCGGGCGATCGCCGTCCGCATGGAGGACGGCACCCTCACCGGCTACTCCGCCGTCTGCACCCACCTCGCCTGCGCCGTCCTGTGGCGCAAGGACCGGGGGAGCGAGGGCGAGCTGTACTGCCCCTGCCACGAGGGGATCTTCGACGCCCGTACGGGAGAGGTGACCGCGGGCCCGCCGCCGAGGGGCCTGCCGAAGGTGCTGCTCATCGAGCAGGTCGACGGAAGCGTCTGGGCGATCGGGACGGCCCGCTCCGGCGAGAGCGCCGTCGAGGGCTTCTGCCGCCAGAACGGCGACGACCGTCCGTTCTGCCCGGGATTCGGCTCCGGCCCGGGCGGCAAGACGGCGGAGAGGAGTGAGCGGACATGAGCGAGAGCGCGTTCCCCCACGACCCGGAGGCCCCGCGGCCGCCGGCCGGGCCCGCCGGGGGTGTGGATCCCGAGCCCCCGCGGCCCCCCGCGTACACACCCGGCAGCGCGCAGCCGCGGCTGAACCGGCCGGTGCGCGAGCGCTATCCGCAGATCCGTCCCACCAGCGGCTACGGCGATCCCCGGATCCGGCACACCGGGCCGGGGCCGGGCGCCGGCGCGGAGCAGGAGCCGGAGCGCTCCTCGAAGCTGTCCGCCCGTCTCGCGCTGGCGCTGACGGTCGTGATCGGCCAGCTCTGGGGCTTGACGATCGTGGTGGACGAGTGGATGACCGGTGACACCGGTACCGCCTGGTGGGGGACGGGATTCCTCGTCCTGTCGTTCCTCGTGGTCCTCGGCCTCTGGCTCCTCGACCCGAAGGACCGCTGACCCGAAGGCCGCTGACCCGGCGGACCGCTGACCTGGCGGACCGCTGACCCGAAGGGTCGCGGGCCCGGAATGTGCAGATCAGGCGGGTGCGGGGCGGGGGAGCGGGCGTACCCTGAAGGCATGAGCACCGCCCCCGCCCACGGACCGCGAGACGCGAAGCGGCCCGGCACCCCATCCAGCGCCACGGACAGGCCGAAGCCGGTGATCGTCTTCGACGATCCGCTGGACCAGCAGTCCGCGGACGACACGGACCGCGGGTGGGGCGAGCGGCCTCCCGCCGGCGGCGACAGCGCCGCCGACCTCGCGCGCTTCCTGGACGAGAAGCCGCCGCACCACCTCTGAACCCCGCGCGAGACGCGGGTCAGGAGGTGGGGTGCGTCCCCGAGCCGCCGGAGCCGGACCCGGCGCCCGTTCCCGTGCCCGTCGAGGGGCCGCGCTGGGCGACGAGGTGGTCGCGGATCTCCTTGAGCACCTCGAGCTCGCTGATCTCCATGGTCTCCGCGACGCCTTCCTTCGCCTTGTCGTGCGCGGCGCGCTTGGCGAGGATCCTGGCCATCGGCAGGACCATCAGGAAGTAGACGACGGCCGCGGTGATCAGGAAGCTCAGCACCGCGCTGAGGACCAGACCCCACTGGATCTGGATGCCCTGCATCTCCCCGTTGACCACCTTGCAGGGGTCCTTGAGGCAGGACGCGTAGCTCTCCAGGTCCTTGGTGCCGAAGGCGCCGACGACCGGGTTGATGATGCCCTTGACCACCGAGTTCACGATGTTCGTGAACGCGGCACCGATGACGACCGCGACCGCCAGGTCGATCACGTTGCCGCGCATCAAGAAGGCCCTGAAGCCTCCGAGCAAGCTTTCCTTCTTCTGCGCCACCAAGGTGCCTTTCGTCGTGTGAGCTGCTGTCTGCGGAGCCATTAGGCCGTGAACGGCGCGAGGGCGTCCAATCCGTACACACGGGACGGTGACTTGACAGACAGTCAGTGCGAATCAGCACACTGTCACCGCCAGTTGGGACGTGACACCGGCACCTGCCAGCGCGGTCGCCGTCGGCCGTGGCACGGACAGGACGACGAGCGCCCCTCCGTCCGGTCGAGTCTCGCCCGGCCGCGGAACTTCGGCCACTCGGGCGCCCGTCGCGACCACGCGGGCCTCACCTCCCTCGCCCAGCGCGGAGTTGGGAGCGGCGATCACGTCCACCCGGTCACCGGGCCGCAGCAGCCGCACGGTCGCCGCGTCGGCGATCCGGACCGGCGCGGACACCAGGGGAGCGGCGGCGGGCGGCCGCGCACGGGCGACGGCCGTGGGCCCGCCGGCACCCGAGGCTGCGGCCTCGCTGGAGCCGGAGCCGGGGCCGAAGCCGCCCCCGCCCGGGCCTGTGCCGCTCGCGAAGGCCAGCGCCGCCGCCGTCAGGGCGAGGAGCAGCGCCGGGGCGAGCCGTCCGCTCCGCAGCGCCCTCCGCAGCCGGTGCCGGGCGCCGCGGACCCGCAGCGGCTCGAAGGGCGGCACCGTGCGGGGAGCGGGAACGGAGGGGAGGGTGGTGGTCATGCGGGGTACCGCCTGTCTGGCCGGGGCGTGTGAGGGGGGAACTCGCCCCACTGTCCCGGCCCCGCTCCCGTCCCGCTCCGGCTTGGGGATCACCCCCGGCCTGTGGAGAACCACGCCACCCCCGGGAGGGGTTTACGGCAGTTCGATCCCCAGGTCCCAGCCGTCGTGCGCGTGCGTGCACAGGCAGTCCCGGTCGATGGTGGCCGGCAGTGCGCCCACGGCGTCGACCAGCACCTCGCGCAGCCGTCCCACGTTCTCGCCGAACACCCGCAGCACCTCCGTGTGGGAGACGCCCTCGCCGGTCTCGGCGCCCGCGTCGAGGTCGGTGACGAGCGCGAGGGAGGTGTAGCAGAGGCCCAGTTCGCGGGCGAGGACGGCCTCGGGGTGACCGGTCATGCCGACGACGGACCAGCCGGCGGCGGCGTGCCACCGCGATTCGGCGCGGGTGGAGAAGCGGGGCCCCTCGATCACGACCATCGTGCCGCCGTCGACCGGTTCCCAGCCCCGCCCCCGGGCGGCCTTGACCGCGGCCCGGCGCCCGTCCGGGCAGTACGGGTCGGCGAAGGTGACGTGGACGACGCGCGGGACGACGCCGTCGGACCGCCGTTCCCCGTCGAAGTAGGTCTGTGCCCGGCTCTTCGTACGGTCGACGAGCTGGTCCGGCACGACGAGGGTGCCCGGCCCGTGCTCCTCGCGCAGTCCGCCGACCGCGCAGGGCCCGAGGACCTGCCGTACGCCCAGGGAGCGGAGCGCCCAGAGGTTGGCGCGGTAGTTGACGCGGTGCGGCGGGACGCTGTGGCCGCGGCCGTGCCGGGGGAGGAAGGCGACCCGCCGGCCGGCGATCTCGCCGAGGAAGAGGGAGTCGCTGGGGCTGCCGTAGGGGGTGTCGACGGACACCTCCGTGACGTCCTCCAGGAAGGAGTAGAGGCCGGAGCCGCCGATCACGCCGATCTCCGCGTACGCGTCATGGGTCGCCATGGTGGTCACCCTATGCGCGGGGTGGGCGAACGCCGAGGGTCCCGTCGCGCAAGGCGACGGGACCCTCGGGGAAGAACCTGCTCAGGCGGCCGAGCTTCCGGTGCTCGACGACGAGGCCGAGGAGGAGGAAGCGGACGACGAGGTCGACGCGGCCGGCTTCGCGTCCGACGTCGTGGACGTGGACGAGGTCGACGGGGTCGAGGACTTCGAGGCCGGCGAGCTGCTGGACGACGAGCCGCGGCTGTCGTTCCGGTAGAAGCCGGAGCCCTTGAAGACGATGCCGACGGCCGAGAACACCTTCTTCAGGCGTCCCTGGCAGCTGGGGCACTCGGTCAGCGCGTCATCGGTGAACTTCTGCACCGCCTCGAGGGCTTCGCCGCACTCGGTGCACTGGTACTGGTAGGTCGGCACTGTGACTTCCTCCTGGCACTCACACTCATCGAGTGCTAACGACGATCCATACTGACGTATTCCGTGGGATCAGTCCACCGCCACCGGCACGCGGTGACCGATACCACGCGCGGCGACCCGGCTGGTCTCGCGCGGCTGCAGCCGTGACCGCAGGGCGAGGAGCGTGGCCAGGGCGAGCGCCGTGCCCACCATCGGCACCAGGAAACCGCTGCTCGCGCCGTGTGCGTCGGCGAGCCGGCCGGCGACCGTGACGGCCGCGGCCTGGCCGAGCGCGACGGCGCCGGTGAGCCAGGTGAACGCCTCGGTACGGGACGAGGCCGGGATCAGGGTCTCGACGATGGTGTACCCGGTGATGAGCGCGGGGGCGATGCACAGGCCCACGACCAGGCCCAGGGCGCCGAGGAGCAGCACCGAGTGCGCGGTCCACAGCAGGGAGGCGGCGACGGTGAGTCCGGCGTAGCCGAGGATGAGGCGGCGGCGGGGGCCGGTCTTCCAGGCGACGGCGCCCATGGCGATGCCCGCGAGCATGTTGCCGGCGGCGAAGACCCCGTAGAGCAGACCGTTGGCGCCGGGGTTGCCGATCTCCTCGGTGAAGGCCGTGAGGGAGACCTGCATACCGCCGAAGACGGCGCCGATGCCGAGGAAGGCGACGATCAGGACGCGGACGCCCGGGATGGAGAGGGCGGAGCGGCGGGGCTCGGCCGAGGTGGCCGCGGCGACGCCGTGCGCGGGCTGGGTGGCGCGCTGGGCGGCGAAGAACAGGCCGCCGACGAGGGTGAGGGCGGCCTCGGCGATCAGGCCGGCGGCCGGGTGGATGCCGGTGCACAGGGCGGTGGCGAGGACGGGTCCGACGACGAAGGTGAACTCGTCCGTGACGGACTCGAAGGCCGCGGCGGTCGGCATCAGCGGGGTGCCGTCGAGCTTGGCGGCCCAGCGGGCCCGGACCATCGGGCCGACCTGGGGCACGGAGGCACCGGCGGGCACGGCGGCCAGGAACAGCGCCCAGAGCGGGGCGCCGCCCAGGGCGAGGGCCACGAGCAGGGAGACGGACGCGGTGTGGACGAGGACGCCGGGGATCAGCACGGCGCGCTGGCCGTAGCGGTCGGCGAGCTTGCCGCTCTGCGGCGCGAAGAGCGCCATGGAGACCCCGGTGGCGGCGGCGACGGCGCCGGCGCTGCCGAACGAGCCGGTGGTGTGCTGGACGAGCAGGACGATGCCGATGGTCAGCATCGCGAAGGGCTGCCGGGCGGCGAACCCGGGGAGCAGGAAGGACAGCGCACCGGGGGTGCGCAGCAGCTGCCCGTAGCCGGGCCGCTTGTCCGAGATGACCGTGGACGCCACGGTCCTGGCCTTTCTGCCGCCTGGTAGCGCGCCCCCGGCACGGTGGTGCGGGTGTCGCCGAGAGCTGTCCTCATGCGCGTTACTGCGGTAGATACCGGGCCGGCCCCACTGCGGAGGGGCGCCACGGCCGCCATACGGTCGCGCCAGCTCTGCGTCAGGCAGAGTTGGTTCGATCAGGTGTGCCTTCATGGTACAGGGAAGAACGTCCTCCTGCCTGGGAAAACGCTCCTGTCCCTGAATTAATGCCTCGGATTAACCGGATGTTCCCTTGCGGGGTTCGCCGGGGCGGTGGAAGCGCAGGGCCGTGCCCGCGGGGGCGGAGGCCGCCGTCGCGCCGCCCGTGCCGAGCCAGCCGGCGAGCTTGCCGCCCTGGCCGACCGCCCGCAGCCGCCGTTCGGTGGCGTCGCGCACCGGGTCGGTCGTGACGACGAGGAGCTCGTCGTGGTGCCGCAGGACGGTGGCCGGCCCGGGGACGAAGCTCGCCCCGTCCCGTACGACGAGGGTGACGGCCGCTCCGGCCGGCAGGCGCAGCTCGCCGACCTCGACGCCGTGCATCCGGGAGTGCTCCGGGATGGCGACGGAGAGCAGGTGGCCGCGGAGCCGCTCCAGGGGCGCGGATTCGACGCCGAGGTCGGCGGCCTCCGCGGAGTCGCCGAGCTTCAGGGCCTTCGCGAGCCAGGGGAGGGTCGGGCCCTGGACGAGGGTGTAGACGACGACGAGGACGAAGACGATGTTGAAGATCCGCTCGCTGCCCTCGATGTCGGAGACCATCGGGATGGTGGCGAGGATGATGGGCACGGCGCCGCGCAGGCCGGCCCAGGACATCAGGGCCTGCTCCTGCCAGGGGATCCGGAACGGCAGCAGGCTGACCAGGACCTCCATGGGCCGGGCGACCACCGTGAGGACCAGGCCGATGACGACGGCGGGCCAGAAGTCGTGGACGAGCTCGTGCGGGGTGACGAGCAGGCCGAGCAGGACGAACATGCCGATCTGGGCGATCCAGCCGAGTCCCTCGGCGAAGCCGCGGTTCGCGGGCGCGTGCGGCAGCTTGGCGTTGCCGAGGACCATCGAGGCCAGGTAGACGGCGAGGAAGCCGGAGCCGTGGGCCATGGCGCCGGCGGCGTACGCGACGACCGCGATGGCCATGACGGCGATCGGGTAGAGGCCGGAGGCGGGCAGGGCGATGTGCCGCAGGCCGTAGGCGCCGACGAAGCCGACGGCGAGACCGACGGCGACGCCGATGGCGAGTTCGAGGGCGATCTCGCCGACGAGCGCGTACCAGTGGTCGACCGGTCCCGCGGTGGAGAAGGCGACGACGAGGATGACGACGGGGGCGTCGTTGAAGCCGGACTCGGCCTCCAGGACACCGGTGACCCGCGAGGGCAGGGGCACCTTGCGCAGGACGGAGAAGACGGCCGCGGCGTCGGTGGAGGAGACGACGGCGCCGATGATCAGGGCCTGCCGCCAGTCGAGGCCGACCAGGTAGTGGGCGCCGGCGGCCGTGATGCCGACGCTGACGGCGACGCCGACGGTGGAGAGGACGACCGCGGCGGGCAGCGCCGGCTTGATCTCCTTCCACTTCGTGCCGAGACCGCCCTCGGCGAGGATCACGACGAGGGCCGCGTAGCCGATGACCTGGGTGAGTTCGGCGTTGTCGAAGGCGACGTTCCCGATGCCGTCCTGGCCTATGGCGATGCCGATGCCCAGGTACAGCAGGAGGCTGGGGAGACCGCTGCGGGAGGAGATCCGCACGGCCGCGACCGCGATCAGCAACACGAGCGAGCAGATGAGCAGGAGTTCGTTGAGCTGGTGGACAGTCAGTGGCCGTTCCTTCCCCTCGCGTGCAGCTGGATCGTTCCTCCAGCGGACGACACTTCGTTACCTTACCTAATCTTTAACGTTTTCTTGACGCCGTCTTTGCGCCTCCTCGCTCATCAGTACGGTTCTCTTCCTGACACCGCGTCCAGGCCGCCCGGACGCTGCGCCTAAGGTGGCTCCCGTACTCCAGGACCACCCTGCCCCTCGAAGGACAGCGATGCCCTCCAACACGACCGCGCCCCCCGCCAAGAAGAAAGGGCGGCGCGCCCGCCTGCTCCTCCTCCTCCTGGTCCTCGCACTGGTCGCGGGCATCGGATTCGGCGGGTACTGGGGTGTCAGCACCGTCCGGGCCTCGTTCCCGCAGACCAGCGGCGAGATCCGGCTCGACAAGCTCTCCGGCGAGGTGGAGGTCAAGCGCGACGCGAACGGCGTCCCGCAGATCTACGCCGACAACGAGGCGGACCTCTTCCGCGCCCAGGGCTATGTCCAGGCGCAGGACCGGTTCTACGAGATGGACGTCCGCCGGCACGTGACCGCGGGCCGGCTCTCCGAGATGTTCGGCGAGAGCCAGGTCGACACCGACGCCTTCCTGCGCACGCTGGGCTGGCGCCGGGTCGCGCAGCAGGAGTACGACAGCGTCCTGTCGCCGGAGACGAAGAAGTACCTCCAGGCGTACGCGGAGGGCGTCAACGCCTATCTGAAGGACCATGAGAAGCCCGCGGACATCTCGGTCGAGTACGCGGCCCTGGCCCTGACCAACGACTACGCGATCGAGCCGTGGACCCCGGTCGACTCGGTGGCCTGGCTGAAGGCGATGGCCTGGGACCTGCGCGGCAACATGCAGGACGAGATCGACCGCTCCCTGCTGACCAGCCGGCTGAGCGCGGCGCAGATCAAGCAGCTGTACCCGGCCTACCCGTACGCGCTCCACCAGCCGATCGTGGGCCAGGGCGCCGTCGACGAGTCCACCGGGAAGTTCGACCCGAAGGCCGAGGCCGGCGAGGGCGACGGCGCGACCACCGGCGACACCCCGGGCAACGGCCCCGGCGGCTCCGACGCCTCCGGTACGCAGTCCCAGCTCGGGGCGCTCTCCGAGGTCCTCGACACGATCCCCGCCCTGCTCGGCCCCAACGGCAACGGCATCGGCTCCAACTCCTGGGTCGTCTCCGGGAACCTGACGACCTCCGGCAAGCCGCTGCTCGCCAACGACCCGCACCTCGCGCCCCAGCTGCCGTCCCTCTGGTACCAGATGGGTCTGCACTGCCGCTCGGTCTCGGCCACCTGCCGCTACGACGTCGCCGGCTACACCTTCTCCGGCATGCCCGGTGTGATCATCGGGCACAACGACAAGATCGCCTGGGGTCTCACCAACCTCGGCGCCGACGTCACCGACCTCTACCTGGAGCGCGTCGGCCCCGACGGCTACCTCGTCGACGGCAAGGTCAAGCCCTTCGACAGCCGCGAGGAGATCATCAAGGTCGCGGGCGGCGACGACCGCAAGATCACCGTCCGCTCCACCGACCACGGCCCGCTCGTCTCCGACCGCTCCTCCGAACTGGAGAAGGTCGGCCAGAAGGCCCCCGTCGGCAACGCAGCCCCCGACCGCGGCACCGGCTACGGCGTCTCCCTCCAGTGGACCGCCCTCCAGCCCGGCAGGTCGATGGACGCGATCTTCGCGATCGACCGCGCCAAGGACTTCACCACCTTCCGGGCCGCGGCCAGGAACTTCGAGGTCCCCTCGCAGAACCTGATCTACGCCGACACCGCGGGCAACATCGGCTACCAGTCCCCGGGCAAGATCCCCCGGCGCACCAAGGGCGACGGCACCCTGCCGGCCCCCGGCTGGGACTCCACCTACCGCTGGAAGGGATACGTCCCCTTCGAGCAGCTGCCCTACGAGTTCAACCCGAAGCGCGGCTACATCGTCACCGCCAACCAGGCCGTGATCGACGAGAAGACCTACCCCGACCTGCTCACCGAGGACTGGGGCTACGGCTCGCGCAGCCAGCGGATCAACGACCTCATCGAGTCGAAGACCAAGGACGGCGGCAAGATCTCGCCGGACGACATGCGGACCATGCAGACGGACAACCGCAGCGAGATCGCCACGCTCCTCAACCCGCTGCTGCTGAAGATCGACATCTCCGACCCCTACGTCCGCGAGGCGCAGAAGCTCCTCGAAGGCTGGGACTACACCCAGGAGCCCGACTCGGCCGCCGCCGCCTACTTCAACGCGGTCTGGCGCAACGTCCTCAAGCTCGCCTTCGGGAACAAGCTGCCCAAGGAGCTGCGCGCCGAGGGCGACTGCATCAACGTCCGCCCGGTCGACGCCACCGGCCCGGTCGACGAGCAGAACAAGCTCGTACGGGAATGCGGCCAGCGCGACCCCGACTCGGCGCAGCCCGACGGCGGCGACCGCTGGTACGAGGTGGTCCGCCCGCTCCTCAAGCAGGAGAAGAGCACGTGGTGGACGACCCCGGGCGACCGCACCAACCAGCCCACCGAGACCCGTGACCAGCTGCTCGCGCAGGCCATGAAGGACGCGCGCTGGGAGCTGACCGCCAAGCTCGGCAAGGACGTCACCACCTGGAGCTGGGGCCGGCTGCACCAGCTGACCCTGAAGAACCAGACCCTCGGCACCGCCGGCCCCGGCGTCGTGCAGCAGCTCCTCAACCGCGGCCCGTGGAACCTGGGCGGCGGCGAGGCCGCGGTCGACGCGACCGGCTGGAACGCGGCCGGCGGCTACGAGGTCATCTGGGTGCCGTCGATGCGGATGGTGGTCAACGTCGGCGACTGGGACAAGTCCCGGTGGATCAACCTGACCGGCGCCTCCGGCCACGCCTTCCACTCGAACTACACCGACCAGACGGACGCCTGGGCCAAGGGCGAGCTCCTCGACTGGGCCTACGGCGCCGCGGCGGTCACCGCGGCGACGAAGGACACGCTGGTCCTCAAGCCCTGATCAGGGGCGGAAGCGGGTGACCCCGGCCGGGGTCACCGCCGCGTGCACGGGGTGGTCGTGCGGTTCCTCCGGGACCCGGGCGACCACCTCGTCCGCGTACAGGAGGACCACCAGGGCGGGGTCCGCGCCCGCCCGCGCGAGCCGGGCGAGCACCCGGTCGTACGAGCCGCCGCCGCGGCCGAGCCGCATCCCGCGCCCGTCGACCGCGAGGCCCGGCAGCAGGACCGTGTCGGCGGCGCACACCGCCTCGGGGCCCAGCCGCGGCCCGACCGGTTCGAGTAGCCCCCGGCCGGCCTTCGCCAGCCGCTCCGGACCCTCGTACGCGGCCCAGTCCAGGTCGTTGTCGGGGAGCAGGACGGGCAGCAGGACCCGGACCCCGCGCGCGTGGAGCGCGTCGAGCAGCGCGCGCGTTCCCGGTTCGCGGCCCACCGACACATACGCGGCGACGGTGGTGGCCTCCGCGAGTTCGGCCAGTTCCACACCCCGGCGGGCGAGGGATTCGGCCGTGTCCGCCAGGGAATCAGCACTCAGCGCGGCCCGGGCGGCCAGAAGTCGACTGCGGAGCAGGGTTTTTTCGGACATCTCAGGTGTCATGACAGCCTCTGTATAGCCACGAAACTCATGTAACTGTCTTTATGTGGAGGAAGTTAACCGAAGCCACATCTTCCTCTCATTCCGAACGGCTAAGGTGCACCGCATGAATCAGTCGCTTCCCAGGCTCGGCCGGATCAGCAAGGCTGTCATCCCGGCCGCCGGCCTCGGCACCCGCTTCCTCCCGGCGACCAAGGCGACGCCCAAGGAGATGCTGCCGGTCGTCGACAAGCCGGCCATCCAGTACGTCGTGGAGGAAGCCGTCGCCGCCGGCCTCTCCGACGTGCTCATGATCACCGGCCGGAACAAGCGTCCCCTGGAGGACCATTTCGACCGGAACTACGAGCTGGAGGAAGCCCTGACCCGGAAAGGCGACGACGAACGCCTCTCCAAGGTCCAGGAATCCAGTGACCTCGCCACCATGCACTACGTGCGCCAGGGCGCCCCGCGCGGCCTCGGCCACGCCGTGCTGTGCGCCGCTCCGCACGTCGGCGACCAGCCCTTCGCCGTCCTCCTCGGCGACGACCTGATCGACCCGCGCGACCCGCTGCTGGCCCGCATGGTCGAGGTCCAGGAGCGCGAGGGCGGCAGCGTGATCGCCCTGATGGAGGTCGAACCCTCGCAGATCCACCTGTACGGCTGCGCCGCGGTCGAGGCGACCGTCGACTCCGACGTGGTGCGGGTGACGGACCTGGTCGAGAAGCCGGAGCCGGCCGAGGCCCCGAGCAACTACGCGGTCATCGGCCGCTACGTCCTGGATCCGGCCGTCTTCGAGACGCTGCGGGACACCGAGCCGGGCCGCGGCGGCGAGATCCAGCTGACCGACGCCCTGCAGAAGCTCGCCGCCGACGAGAAGATCGGCGGCCCCGTGCACGGCGTCGTGTTCAAGGGGCGCCGCTATGACACCGGCGACCGCGGGGACTATCTGCGTGCCATTGTCAGACTCGCGTGCGAACGTGAAGATCTGGGACCGGACTTCCGGGCCTGGCTCCGGAGATACGTCAGCGAGGAGATGTAGCACCTTGAGCAGCAGCACGGCACCGTCGCCGTCCCCCGACGACAGCGGCCACGACCACGGGACGGCCCCGGCGGACCCCTGCGCGGGCCCGGCCCGCGGCCTGTGGTCGGTGGACGAGCACCTGGCCGACATCCTCGCGACCGTCGGCCCGCTCGAACCCATCGAGCTGCAACTCCTCGACGCCCAGGGCTGCGTCCTCGTCGAGGACGTGACGGTGCCGGTCGCGCTGCCCCCCTTCGACAACAGCTCCATGGACGGCTACGCGGTCCGGGTCGCCGATGTCGCCGGAGCCACCGAGGAGTTCCCCGCCGTCCTCACCGTCGTCGGCGACGTCGCCGCCGGCGACGGCGGTCTGCCCACCGTCGGCCCCGGACAGGCCGCCCGGATCATGACCGGCGCCCCGGTGCCGCCCGGCGCCGAGGCCGTCGTCCCCGTCGAGTGGACCGACGGCGGCACGGGCGGGGGCGCGGCCACCGGCATGCGCGCCGCGAGCACCGCGCCCGAGGGTGCCGGGGGCGAGGTGCGGATCCACCGGTCCGCCGCGGCCGGAGCCCACGTCCGCACGGCGGGCAGCGACGTACGGGCCGGCGAACTGGCCCTGGCGGCGGGCACCGTCCTGGGGCCGCCGCAGATCGGCCTGCTGGCCGCGATCGGCCGGGGCACCGTGAAGGTCCGTCCCCGGCCGCGGGTGGTCGTGATCTCCACCGGCAGCGAACTGGTCCAGCCCGGCGAACCGCTCGGCGAGGGCCAGATCCACGACTCCAACAGCTTCGCGCTCGCCGCGGCCGCCCGGGACGCCGGGGCGCTCGCCTACCGGGTGGGGGCCGTCGCCGACGACGCGGAGTCGCTGCGCGGCACCATCGAGGACCAGCTCATCCGGGCCGACCTCATCGTGACCACGGGCGGGGTCAGCGTCGGCGCGTACGACGTGGTGAAGGAGGCGCTGACCGCCGACGGCCAGGTCGACTTCCGCAAGCTGGCCATGCAGCCCGGCAAGCCGCAGGGCTTCGGCGCGATCGGCGCCGAGCAGATCCCCCTGCTCGCCCTGCCGGGCAACCCGGTCTCCTCGTACGTCTCCTTCGAGCTGTTCGTCCGGCCCGCGATCCGTGCCCTGATGGGCGTCGAGGACCTCCACCGGCCCCGCGTCCAGGCGGTCCTCGCGGCCGATAAGGCGCTCTCGTCGCCGCCCGGCCGCCGCCAGTTCCTGCGGGGCACCTACGACCCGGAGGCCGGCACCGTCACCCCCGTGGGCGGCGCCGGATCCCATCTGATCGCGGCCCTCGCGCACGCGGACTGCCTGCTCGTGGTCCCGGAGGAGGCCGAGGGCGTGGAGCCGGGCAGCACGCTGGAAGTGGTCCTCCTCGGCTGAGGGGGCGAGGGTGGGGGTACGGTGTCGTCCCCAAACAGCGACCGGGAGTGTCACGGCCATGAGCACGCAGCAAGGTCTCACCCACATCGACGAGGCGGGTGCGGCCCGCATGGTCGACGTCTCCGCGAAGGACGTCACGTCCCGCACCGCGCGGGCCAGCGGGCGGGTCCTCGTCTCGCCGCGCGTGATCGAGCTGCTGCGCGGCGAGGGCGTCCCGAAGGGCGACGCGCTCGCCACCGCCCGGATCGCGGGGATCATGGGCGCCAAGAAGACCCCCGACCTCATCCCGCTCTGCCACCCGCTCGCCGTCTCGGGCGTCACCCTGGACCTCGCGGTCACCGACGAGGCGGTGGAGATCCTCGCGACGGTGAGGACCACGGACCGCACGGGCGTCGAGATGGAGGCCCTGACGGCGGTCTCGGTGGCCGCCCTGACGGTCGTCGACATGATCAAGGCGGTCGACAAGGGCGCGGTCATCTCCGACGTACGGGTGGAGGAGAAGACGGGCGGCAAGTCGGGTCACTGGACGCGGAGCGGGTCGTGACGCGCGGGGGCCGGGTGGCCGGAGCGCACGAGCACGAGGAGGCACCCGCGGCGGCGCTCGACGCCGGTGCGGGCGGCGCGCTCCTCTCGCCGTACGCGGCGCTCGTCGTCACCGCCTCCAACCGGGCGTCCGCCGGGGTCTACGAGGACAAGGGCGGCCCGCTGATCGCCGCGGGCCTGACCGCCATGGGCTTCGCCGTCGACGGCCCGCAGGTCGTCCCGGACGGCGCGCCGGTCGAGGCGGCGCTGCGGGCGGCGGTGGCCGCCGGGTACGACGTGGTGGTCACCACCGGCGGCACGGGCATCTCGCCCACCGACGAGACGCCCGAGGCGACCCGCCGGATCCTGGAGCGGGAGATCCCCGGCATCCCGGAGGCGATCCGCGCCCACGGCCGGGAGAAGGTGCCCACGGCGGCGCTCTCGCGCGGCCTCGCGGGGGTCGCGGGCGGCACCCTGATCGTGAATCTGCCCGGGTCCACCGGCGGGGTGCGGGACGGTCTCACCGTCCTGGAGCCGATCCTGCGGCACGCCGTCGACCAGATCCGCGGCGGCGACCACCCGAGACCGTCGTGATCCCGACCTGGCCGGTGGTCCTCGTGGACGGGGACGTCGTGCTCCGGCCGATAAGGATGCGCGACCAGCGGGCCTGGCGCGAGGTGAACCGGCGCAACCGCGAATGGCTGCGGCCCTGGGAGGCGACGGTTCCGCCGCCGCCCCCGGGCGGGCCGGTCGCGCAGCGGCCGACCTACCGTCAGATGGTGCGCCATCTGCGGTCGGAGGCGAACGCGGGGCGGATGCTGCCGTTCGTGATCGAGTACCAGGGGCGGCTCGTCGGGCAGTTGACGGTGGCCGGGATCACCTGGGGCTCGATGTGCTCCGGGCACGTGGGCTACTGGGTGGACAGCGAGGTCGCCGGGCGCGGGGTCATGCCGACGGCGGTCGCGCTCGCCGTCGACCACTGCTTCCGCGCGGTGGGGCTGCACCGCATGGAGGTGTGCATCCGTCCGGAGAACGGGCCTTCGCGCCGGGTGGTGGAGAAGCTCGGATTCCGCGAGGAGGGGCTGCGGCCCCGCTATCTCCACATCGACGGTGGCTGGCGCGATCATCTGGTCTTCGCGTTGACGGCGGAAGAGGTGCCGGAGGGGCTGTTGAGGCGCTGGCATCAGGCAAGAATGCGATAAGTGTTCGAATTCAATCGGCAGTTGGCATGCAAACGATCTGAACAATCACAAAAAAGTTCAGTGATATCAGCCAGATCGTGCGACACACCGGGCCAATTGGCCGATGGCCCCACGCGAACCCCTCTACCGTGTGAGGCGTGAGCAGCAGCGGCCTCATCTACGCAGTCATCGTCGGGGCCTGGGCCGCCTACTTGGTGCCGATGTGGCTCCGCAGGCAGGACGAGCTGAACGAAGCCCGTCCGACGGAACGCTTCAGCACCGCCATCCGGCTGCTTTCCGGACGGGCGGGCATGGAGCGCCGGTACGCCAAGGAGCTCAAGGAGCGGGACCGTACGGCGGAGGGCCCGACGCCCGACGTGGACCCGGACGCGGCGACCGAGCATCTCAGCTCGGTCGACGTCCGGGCCTTTTCCGCGCCCGCGGCCAGAACCGAGGCGCGCCTGGAACTCCCGCATCCCGAAGCGGAGCCCGCCCCGGTCCCGGTCCCGGCGTCCGCC